>NZ_JBBHDV010000001.1:0-526861 GCF_037478135.1 Denitratimonas organivorans | reverse complement strand
GGGGGGGGGGGGGGGGGCCCGGGAAGACACGAAACACCACACACAAAAAAAAACAAAAAAAAACAACCACATCAAACCACACACCCAGCTCGCCCCCACCCCACCCCACACAAACCCCCCACCCCCCCCCCCCCCCCACCCCACGCCCAAACAAAAACCCCCCGCGACATCCGACCCCCCCCCGGGCGGGGGCGCCCCCCGCCCCCCCCCCCCGGCACGCGGACGGTAGTGCAGCCCCCGGCGCCCGGCAAGCGGATACTACGCCGGCAGGATGGATCAGCTATCGTTCCGCCCCTGACATCACCACCACATTCCAATGAGCCACTGGGTCACGCAAACACAGCAACTGGACGCCCTCGCGCAAGGTCTGGATCAGGCCCCGATCGCGCTGGATACCGAATTCATCCGCGAACGCACCTACTACCCGAAACTGGCACTGGTGCAGCTGCGCCCCGCCACCGGCGAGGAATGCCTGATCGACCCGCTGGCACTGCCGCAGGCCGGCGAGCTGACGCCGGTGCTGCAGGGCGGCACGCTGAAGATCATGCACAGCCCGGGCGAAGACCTTCAGGCCTTCCAGCACGGCTGGAACGTCCGCGTCGGGCCGATTTTCGATACCCAGCAGGCCGCCGCGCTGGCCGGCCACGGTGCTGGCAAGGGCTACCAGGCACTGGTGGCGGACCTGCTCGGCATCCAACTGGAAAAGGGTGAAACCCGCTCGGACTGGCTGCGTCGCCCGCTGTCCGATTCGCAGTCCCACTACGCGGCCGAAGACGTGCGCCACCTGCATGCGCTGCACGAGATACTGGACCAGCGCCTGCGCGAACTTGACCGCCTCGACTGGCTGACCGAAGACTGCGCGCGGCTGGTCGCCCACGCCGACGAAGACGGCATGGACCCGCACCCGCACCTGTCCTCGCGCAGCGCCCAGCGCATGGACCCGGAAGCCCAGGCACGCCTGCGCCGCCTGCTGCTGTGGCGCGACGCCACCGCGCGTCAGCTGGACCGCCCGCGCAGCTGGATCCTGGACAACGAACTGGTCGTGCTGCTGGCCCAGCAGGCCATGACGCAATCGCGTTTCCACGCCCTGCTCGACCAACATCCGCGCGCCCCGCGCCGGTTGCGCGACCAGATCTGGGAAGAAGTCTCGCGCCCGCTGGACGCCAGTGAACAATCGATTCCGCTGGCCGCAACCCCAGACCCGACCCTGCGCAACACGCTGAAGGCGATGCAGGCCGTGGTCGCGCAGCAGGCCCAGGCGCTGGATCTTCCCGAAGGCGTACTCTGTGCCCGCCGCCACCTGGAAACCCTGCTCACCAGCAGGCAATGGCCAACCGCGCTCGACGGCTGGCGCACCACGATCCTGCAGAAACCGCTGATGCAACTGCTGCCCTGACGCCGCGTGCCACGCCTGCACCTGATGTAGAATCGCGCCCCTGCCGACATCGGCACACGGCCACGGCCCCGTAGCTCAGCTGGATAGAGCGTCCCCCTCCTAAGGGGAAGGTCACACGTTCGAATCGTGTCGGGGTCGCCATAAAATCAATCACTTACAGAAATGTAAAACGCATAGCCGTGTAACTCGGAGACGCTAAGGGGATAGTCGAACCTGTCTCGGCACCGCGCGCCGACTCATGCCGATACCAACTCCACCCGTAGCTTGCGCCCCAACGCCTACGCGGCGCGAGTCAGGGTTTCCAGTGTCAACCCGGTGTCGTCGGCGCTCAACAGCCGGTCGAGGTTGGCCCGGCTGGTGTGCATCCGTTCGGGCAATGCCTTCTTGGTCAGCTTCTCGGCCTTCATGGCTTCGGCAATCTGCCAGGCGATGACACGCTTCACTGCAGTGGTGGTGACTTCTTCGAGGATGTCTTCTTCGGCAAGGAAGTCCTCGAAACTGGAACCCGGCGGCGAGTGTTCGTGCTCATTTCTTCATCCTCTCGTTGTAGTCCTTGAGTCGAGCCAGTGCGGTATCCGTCTCGTTCTTCGGGGTTTGCTGCGACTTCTTCACGAAGCCATGCACCAGCAGCATCACCCGGCCTTCGCCGGTCACGGTGAACCGGGCACACCCGCGACAGCACGCGACGCGATATTCCGCGCCGGCGCCGACGGCCGCAACACCCTACTCCGCTGCTGCGTCCTCGACGCTGGCACCGAATGCACGCGCCAGATCGCGGTAAGCCTCGCGCTGCGCTTCGCTGGAGGGTTTCGGGGTCTGGATTTCCAGCACAACGAACTGGTCTCCGGCTGGCGTGCCCGGCATGCCGCGGCCGCGCAGGCGTAGACGGCGCCCGCCATCGGAACCGGCCGGCACGTTCAGATTGACGTTGCCGCCGAGCGTGGGCACTTCGATCTTGCCGCCGAACACCGCCAGCCACGGCGGAATCTGCCGGCGCACGATGACATCACGACCTTCAAGCTCATACAGCGGATGGCGGCGGTAGCCGATCTCCAACAGAAGATCGCGGCCATTGCCGCCCTGCCCTTTCAGGCGAATGCTCTGGCCCGGCGCGATGCCGGCCGGAATCTTCACCTCCAGGGTGCGGCCGTTGACGTCGATGCGCTGCCGGCTGCCGGCATAGGCCGCTTCAAGATCGATGTCCAGATGCGCACGCACATCGGCCGGCGTACGCGCACGTCCGGGTCCAGCGCTGCGGCCACGGCCGAACAGCGACTCGAAGAAGTCGCTGAAACCGCTGTCGCCGAACCCCTCGAAGCCGCCGCCACCCTGCCCCTGGCCGGCCCAGGGCGGTGGCTGAAATTCGTCGCCGGGACGATAGCCGCTGGCGCGCAGGTGATCGTATTCAGCGCGCCGGGCGGCATCGCCCAACACTTCGTAGGCCTCGTTGGCGGCCTTGAACTTGTCCTCGGCGTCGGCCTCCTTGCTGACATCCGGATGGTATTTGCGCGCCAGTCGGCGGAAGGCGGCCTTGATCGCCTTCTCGTCGGCATCCGGCGCGACACCGAGTACCTGGTAGTAATCCTTGAATTGCATGCCTCACCTGTCGCCCGCCACAGTCGGGCATCGGGGTTGCGATGATAGTGCAGCGTCGACGGTATGCCGCGCCGCCATTCCATGTTCTCCATACGGCAGCGGCCCGCGAGGAACACCTGCGCGGGCCGCCGGGTCATGACCGCAGCGCGATGACCGCGCCCAGAGTCGGACTTACTTCACCTGGATGCGGCGCGGCGTGGTCTCCGGGCGCTTGGGAATGCTGACCTCCAGCACGCCGTTGCGGCCACTGGCGGTGATGCCTTCCGGGTTGGCGCTGTCGGGCAGCGAGAAGCGCCGGTAGAACACGCCCTGGGCACGCTCCACGCGCGAGAAGCTCTCGCCTTCCTCGCGGTTCACGGTGTTGCGCTCGCCCTTGATGGTGAGGATGCCCTTGTCCATCTGCACCTCGATATCGGCCGGCTCCACGCCGGGAATATCGGCCAGGATCAGGAAGCGCTCGGTCTCCTCCTTGATGTCCACGCGAGGCGTCCACTGGCTAGTGACGACGTTGCTCTGGTCCGCGTCGGATTCATGCAGCACGCGGTCGAAGAACTGCTTGACCTCGGCCGGCCATCCGAACTGGCTGGAAAAACGGCTAACGGGATGCTGATTGCTCATTTCGAAGTCTCCTTGATTCGGGTCCTTGAGGGGTGCGGCGTTGCCGCCTGCCTGCTATGTGGACGTGGCGGCGGCGCATATCAAGCGCAGTGCGGCGCAGCAGTGGCGCGAACGGCCCCGCGTTCAGCTTTTTCTCAGGTTCAGGCACGAGCCGGCACGTCATCGGGCGCGCGGCGTTAGGATGGCCTTCCCTGCCACGGAGCATTGTCATGATCTCGACCGGCGACACCCTTCCCGACGTCACCCTGGACACCCCGCGCGACGGCAAGCCCGAACCGCTCAAGACCGGTGAATTCTTCAGCGGCAAGCGCGTGCTGCTGACCGCCGTACCCGGCGCCTTCACCCCGACCTGCAGCGTGCAACACCTGCCCGGCTACATCGAACGCATCGAAGAATTCCGCAAGCGCAGCATCACCGTGGCCTTCGTCTCGGTCAACGATGCCTTCGTGATGGACGCCTGGGGCAAATCGCAAAACGCCCCGGACGACATCGTGCTGCTGGCCGACGGCAATGCCGAACTGACCCGCGCCCTCGGCCTGCAAATGGACGCCAGCGCCTACGGCATGGGCCTGCGCTCGCAGCGCTACGCGCTCTATGCCGACAACGGCGTGGTCAAGCATCTATGGGTGGAAGCCCCGGGCGAATTCCGTGTTTCGGCCGCGGATGCGGTGCTGGCGGCGCTGCCGGCATAACGCCCAGCGCCCACGGGATCCGGTCGGCGATGTCTCAGTCCTGACTGCCGACCGGAATTTCCCCCAGCCGCCGCAGCGTATCCTGCACATCCGCAGGCTCGATCGGCGCCTCCCAGTCCTCCATCAGCACCG
The DNA here is from genome assembly GCF_037478135.1 of Denitratimonas organivorans. NCBI lineage: Bacteria > Pseudomonadati > Pseudomonadota > Gammaproteobacteria > Lysobacterales > Lysobacteraceae > Denitratimonas > Denitratimonas organivorans. The sequence continues at coordinate 522,427 of NZ_JBBHDV010000001.1, read as the reverse complement.
CGTACAACAGGGTTTCGAATTCCTTTCCGAAACGGGCGGTGACGATGTCCGGGTCCGGCACCGACTTTGCGTCGGCGATCAGGCCGAAGTGCACGCGGCCGTTGTAGCTGAGGATCGACAGGCCCAGGCCGATGCTGCCGGTCTGCGGCACCCAGAACATGAATTCGGAAATCCGCGCGCCAGCCAGATACAGCGGCACCTGCGGGCCGGGCACGTTGGTCGCCACGGTCGAGGCCTTGCGGCTGAACATGTCCAGCGCCATGCGCTGCACCGGGGTGGGCGTCATGCCCAATGCTGCGAGCGCGCCGAAGGTCATGATCGCCTGGCGCGATGACTTGATCCGGTTCATGTCCTGCGCCACGCGCCGCACCCGCGCCACCGGATTCGGCTCGCCCACCGGCAGTTCCAGGAACACCAGGCCGAAGTGGTTGCCGAGTTTCTTCGCGTGTTCCAGCGGGCGCAGGTTGACCGGCACCGTGGCGCGGATCGTCAGGCCATCGACGCATTCACCACGTTCGATCAGGTAATGCCGCAAGGCGCCAGCGGCACAGGCCAGCAGCACGTCGTTGACGGTGCAATCCAGCGCGCGGCCGACCGCCTTGACCTCGGCCAGATCGACCGGGTCGGCCCAGGCGCAGCGCTTGCGCACACCCAGCTTGGCTTTCAATGCAGTGGGCGGATCGTCGCTGAGCGCCAGCGCGGCGCCCAGTTCGCGCGCCACTTCGCCGCCTTCACGCGCCAGCACCGCGGCCAGCGTCGGATCGCGATACAGCGCCCTGCTGCCGTCGAGCATCTTGCCGCCCAGCTTCACCGCGCGATCCACCTGGCGTTTGCCCGGATAGACGAAGCGCTGGGTGATGCGCTGGCCGTCCTGCTTGAGCCAGGCTTCCGGCAAGGCGTCACGTGCGCGCGGCTGGGCCGACACGTCGGTCAGCGACAGCAGCACCTGGATCAGCGCGATGCCGTCGGCATAGCAGTGGTGCACGCGGGCGATCAGCGCGCTGCCGCCGTTATGGTTTTCGACCAGATGGAACTGCCACAGCGGCTTGGAATGATCCAGCGCAGTCGAGGCCAGCTGGCTGACCAGGCGTTGCAGTTCCGGCTTGCCGGCCTCGCCCGGCAGTGCGGTCAGGCGCACATGCCATTCCAGATCGAAGTCCGGATCGTGCTCCCAGTAACAGGCGCCACCCAGATCCACGGCTTTCTGCCGGAAACGCTCGAAGGCGAGGAAGCGCTCGGCCACCAGTTCGCGCAGCTGGGCGATGTCCAGGTGCTGCTCGAACATCAGCACGCCGGTGATCATCATCAGGCTGGTGGGCTTTTCCATCCGCAACCATGCGGTGTCCACCTTGGACATCGGCTCGCGCCTTGCTGTGCCGCTCCCGCTCATCGTTTCCCCGTCTCCCCGGCAGGTGTCAGGCGATGGTGCCCGCGGCCCGGCGGAGCGTCAACGCGCCGCCGGTCAGGATCCGCTTCACAGCATCGGCTCCCAGCTGGCATGGATCAGCTGCCAGCCATCCGCGCCATCACGCCAGGCACTGGTGACACTCCACGGCCGCGCGCTGTCGGGCAGCAGGCCGCCGCTGCCACCGGTCAACACGGCGGAAAACTTCACCGTGGCGCGCTCGCCGTGCAGGCTGATGTCCAGCGGACCGAGTGTTGCGCCGATCGAGGCGTTGCGCAGCATCTGCACGCGCAGCAGGTTGCGGATGCCTTCGCGATCCATGCCGTTGTCGCTGCCGAAATCCTCGGCGATGCCGGCCACAAAATCGGCCGACTTGCGCGCTTCCAAGGCCTGCTGCATGTCCGCGATGCGTTCGCGCAGGCGCTGTTCCGGTGGACTGCGGCTGCAACCTGCCAGCAACGCCAGCATCAGCAAAACCATGCCGGACAGGTGAAAAACTCCAACGCGCCCGTGTCGTTGCCCGCTTCTGTACATCACCTTGCCCTGCCGCTTTGGCCTATGGTCCAATCGCTCAAAGTACCGCGAACGGCAGGCATTGGCACGGTTCGCACCACGTATTTCAACAGGGGGAGCACCCATGAGCGTCGAACGGCCTTGGCTGGCGAACTATCCGAAAAACGTCCCCGCCGAGATCGATCTCGACGAATTCGCGTCGATTCCGGACATCCTCGACATCACCTGCCAGAACTTCCGCGACAAGGTCGCGTTCGAGAACATGGGCAAGAAGCTCAGCTACGCCCAGATCGACGAGCTCAGCCGCCGTTTCGGTGCCTATCTGGTACACGAACTGAAGCTCAAGAAGGGCGATCGCGTGGCGATCATGCTGCCCAACGTGCTGCAGTATCCGATCGCGATCTTCGGCGCGCTGCGTGCCGGCCTGACCGTGGTCAACACCAACCCGATGTACACCGCGCGCGAACTCCGGCATCAGCTGGTGGATTCGGGCGCGCTGGCCATCGTGGTGCTGGACAACTTCGCCGCCACCCTGTCCGAAGTGCTGGCCGATACCGCCGTGCGCCAGGTCATCACCACTGGCGTCGGCGATCTGCTCGGTTTCCCGAAGGGGCCGATCGTCAATTTCGTGCTCAAGCATGTGAAGAAGGCGATCCCGGATTACCACATCCCCGGCGCCATCCGTTTCAACGATGCACTGGCGCGCGGCAACGGCAAGACCCTGCCGCCGGTGGCGCTGAACCATCGGGACATCGCCTTCCTGCAATACACCGGCGGCACCACCGGCGTGGCCAAGGGCGCGATGCTGACCCACGGCAACCTGGTCGCGAACATGCAGCAGGCATCAGCCTGGCTGGGCAGCAACGTTAAGCCGGGCCAGGAGCACATCATCACCGCGTTGCCGCTGTATCACATCTTCGCGTTGACGGCGAACTGTCTGGTGTTCATGAAGTTCGGCGGGGTCAACCACCTGATCACCAACCCGCGCGACATGCCCGGCTTCGTCAAATCGATGTCGAAGATCCCGTTCACCGCGATCACCGGCGTCAACACGCTGTTCAACGGCCTGCTCAACACACCCGGCTTCAAGGATCTGGATTTCTCCCGCCTGCACCTGTCTTTGGGCGGCGGCATGGCGGTGCAACGCGCCGTGGCCGACCGCTGGAAACAGGTCACCGGCGTGACTCTGGTGGAAGCCTACGGCCTGACCGAAACCTCGCCGGCAGCCTGCATCAACCCGATCACGCTGGCCGACTACAACGGCTCGATCGGCCTGCCGATTTCCTCCACCGAATGCTGTGTCATGGACGAGGACGGCAACCAGCTGCCGGTCGGCGAAGTCGGCGAACTGTGCGTGCGCGGCCCGCAGGTGATGGCCGGCTACTGGCAGCGCCCGGAGGAAACCGCCAAGGTGCTGACGCCCGACGGCTGGCTGCACACCGGCGACATGGCGAAGATGGATGAAAACGGCTTCTTCTACATCGTTGACCGCAAGAAGGACATGATCCTGGTGTCCGGCTTCAACGTGTACCCGAACGAGATCGAAGACGTTGTCGCCCAGCTGCCCGGCGTGCTGGAAGTGGCCGCTGTCGGCGTGCCGGACGACAAATCCGGCGAAGTGGTCAAGCTGGTCGTGGTGCGCAAGGATCCGGCACTGACCGCCGACGACATCAAGAACTTCTGCCGCGCTGAACTGACCGGCTACAAGCAGCCGCGCATCATCGAATTCCGCGAGGAACTGCCCAAATCCAATGTCGGCAAGATCCTGCGGCGTGAGTTGCGTGACAGCGCGCCCGCGGACACGTCCGCCGCGCACTGACCGTATCGCCGCCCGCGCGCATCACCGCGTGGGCGGCACGCCGCTTTCCAACTTCAACGCCTCGGCCAGCGAAAACACCCACGGCCGCATCGCCACCGCCACACCGACGCTGCGCTTGCGTTCGGACGGCAACGTCGCATCCAACTCTGCCAATTCGGCCACCTCGTGCGCCACCCGCTCCAGCTTGCGGCGAATCACCTGGATCGACGCTTCGGAAAGCTCGCGCACTTCGAAACGCAGCAGCGCACGCTCGCCGCTGAAACGATCCAGCAAAAATTCCCGCAACGCCTGCGCGCCGTAGCGCCGCCGCACCGGGCCATTGCTGCGCCAGAAAAAATCACGTGCGATGCGCAGGCGCACGCGGTCTCGTGGCAACAGCTCGATCAGTCCGAGCCGATCCAACCGCGCCAGCAGCAAGGTGCGCTCGGTGCCCTGCAGGGCGTATTCGCGCCCGATGTCGGCCAGCGACCAGCCCGCCATCAGCAGGTGGAACAGCAGCAGCAGGCGCGGGTCGCCCGCCAGCGCCCGCTCCTGCGCCACACTCAACTGGCGGATCGCCTCGGCGCGGTTCTGCGCGCTGCGTCCAAGCTCGGCCAGATCGGTGCCGATGGCCTCGCACACCGCCAACACCTGTTGCAGGGTGAAGCGCCCGCGCGAGAACAGGCGCTTGATGCTGGCTTCGGAAAGTTGCAGGCGCTGCGCGAGCTGGGCGTAGGTGATGCCCTCGCGTCGGAGCCCGCGTTTCATCGCATCAATCAACGGCCACGGGTTGCCACCCAGTGTCGAATCGTCCATCCAGTCGCTCTCTGCATTCCCTGAAGTATTGCCATACGCTACTTTTTTCATGGCATTGCATCAAGCCACCAATACCGGTTTTCTCGGCGCACCCCACCGATGGAGCGCCCATGAACCTGCCTGCCTTCCTGCCCGTTGCGCACGCCTGCGAGCGCAACGACGTGCATAGCCGCCTCAATCCCACCCGCCACGCCCGCGTGCTGCAACCGGCCGATGCCGGCGGCGTGGTCGCCTGCCTCGATGCTGCGCAGCGCCAGCGCCGCCACATCGCCATTGCCGGTGCGCAGCACGCCATGGGCGGCCAGCAATTCGCGCAGGGCGAATGGTTGCTCGATACATGCAGGATGACCGGCGTACTGGATTTCGATGCCGGACGCGGCCTGATCCGCGTCGCCGCCGGTACACGCTGGCCGTACCTCAAGCAGTTTCTCGACAAGCAATCTCCCGATGCGGCGGGCAGCCGCTGGGCGATTCGGCAGAAACAGACCGGCGCGGACGATTTCAGTCTCGGTGGTGCGCTGGCCGCCAACATCCACGGGCGCGGCCTCGACCGCCCACCGTTTGTCAACGACATCGAACGCTTCACCCTGGTCGATCCACAAGGCCGCATCCACGACATCGACCGCCACAGCGATCCGGAACGCTTCGCACTCGCCATCGGTGGCTACGGCCTGTTCGGTGTGGTGTCCGACCTGACGCTGAGGCTGGAACCACGCCGCGTGCTGCAACGCCGCGTGTGCCTTTTGCGCCGCGCGGAACTGGCCGCCGCATTCTCACAGGCGCGCAACGATGGTGCGCGCTTCGGCGATTTCCAGTTCGCCATCGACCCGCGCAGCCCGGACTACCTCGATCTGGGCGTGTTCGCCTGCTACCTGCCCTTGAGTCGGGACACCGCACCGCCCGCCGCGCTGCATCTGGAAACCTCCGACTGGCAAGATTTGCTGCATCTGGCGCACACCGACAAGAGCGAAGCCTTCCGCCGCTACAGCCAGTTCTATCTTTCCAGTGACGGCCAGCACTACGGCAGCGACGACCACCAGTTCGGCGTGTACCTGGATGGCTACCACGAGTACATCGACCGCTGCCTCGGGCATGTCGGATCGGAACTGATAACCGAGCTATACGTGCCGCTGACCGCGCTGGACGCGATGCTCACCACGCTCGCCGAGGACTGCCGCCGACACGACGTGGACGTGATCTACGGCACCGTTCGCCTGATCCGGCAGGATCGCGAAACCGTGCTGGCGTGGGCACGGCAGGACTGGGCCTGCATCGTGCTGAACCTGCACGTGCGCCACGACGCCGACGGTCAGCGCCGCGCACGCGAAGACATGCAGCGACTGATCGACCACGCGCTCTCGTTCGGCGGCAGCTTTTATCTCACCTATCACCGCCACGCCCGCGCCGACCAATTGCGCGCCGCCTATCCACGCATCGACGCCTTCCTCGCTGCCAAGCAGGTGCACGACCCCGATGGCCTGCTGGTCAGCGACTGGTATCGGCATCTGGCGGGAACGCTGGCATGATCGACGGACGCCCCAGCGCGACCGCCCTGCTGGTCGCGCTTTCAGTCGCGCGCGAAGGCACACGCCACGGTTTGCCGCCCGATTCCAGAGTGCTGGCCGATACGGCGCTCGCTGCGGCGGGCGGCTTCTGGCGTCTATCCGGCTGGCTCGCACGCCACGCTGCAGGACGAGCGTTGCTGCATGCCCTCGAATCCGTGGCATTGCCCGGCCTGGCCGCACATCACTGCCAGCGCAAGGCATGGCTGTGGCAGCACCTTCTGACACTGCCGCACGACCATCGGACCATCTGGCTGGGCGTGGGTTTTGATGCGCTCGCCCTCGCCTTGCAAACGCACCGCCCGGACATTGCCTGCGTGGAAACCGATCACTCCGACACGCTCGCGCTGCGTCGTCGGCTGATCGACGCGCCGCATCGCAACACCGAAGCACTACACCTGCCCGGCGATGCCGAACGCCTGCTGCGTCTCTGCCGGTCCGCCCCGGCCACGCTGATCGCCGAAGGCCTGCTGATGTACCTGCCGCCGCGCCCACTGTTACGCCTGCTCCGGCATCTTTCCGAATTACCGTCGCCACCGCGCCTGTTGTTCTCGGCCCTGCAACCGTCCAAGTGCAATGGTCGCGGCTTCGCAAAACCGCAGCCACTGCGCGACAGCTGGCTGCTGCGCCACGGCGAACCGTTCCGCTGGCGTTTGCCGCCCGAACGCCTGTCGCGCCTGCTGCAACGCAGCGGCTACGTGGTCGACGCGGCATGGGATGGTGCGGGTTTTGGCGAATACCTGATCGCCGCAAGCCATCGCTCACTTCTTGCCGCAAGTGGCGTCGTGGTCGGGTGGAATGGACAACAGCCGGATGAAGTCGCCATCCCGATAGGCCGCCGCACGGCGAGCCTGAGTGATACGCAAGCTGTAAAGCGCCGCAACACCTGCTGGTGACTTGACGGTGACGATCTTCTCCCAGCGCAAGCGCTTGTCGCGGTACACCTGCTGCCAGGCAAGTTGGCGCAACTTGCCCAACGTATCCAGCGCGGCATGGCGCTCGGTCTTCTGCAGGCCGAACAGATCGCGCCGGAAGACCGGGTTGTTGAGATCCAGACGAACGGCGACTTCGGCGTCGCTCACGGCACTTCATCGCGCAGGCGCTGCAACACCTTGTCGGCCTGCATGTCGCTGGCCGGATGAGCACCCGCCCAGTTCAGCGCATCCTCCAACGCCGCAGCCGCCTGCGGAGCGTGCAGCCAGCGCTCGTTGCCGGGAATCGCCGTGGCAGTAGGCACCAGCCATACCCCAGGCTCTTGCTCTTCCAGCAATACCTGGCGTCCCGCGTATTGTGTGCCCAGTGAAATTTTCCCGTTCGCGCCCACGAGCTTCACGACAGGAGGAGAGGCAGTTGCAGGCGAGTGGGGTTTTCAGCGGCCGCCATCAGCCCGGGAAGCACACAGCGACTGATTCCGGCCAACACCTACGTCACGCCACTGCCTCAGCCCGGCCCACCCGCTTCCGGTCGCATGTACGGAAACAGCAGCACGTCGCGGATCGAGTCGCTGCCGGTCAGCAGCATCACGAGGCGGTCGATGCCGATGCCGAGGCCGCCGGTCGGTGCCATGCCGTATTCCAGCGCGCGGATGTAGTCGGCGTCGAAATGCATGGCTTCGTCGTCGCCACCCTCCATGGCTTCGACCTGGGCGCGGAAGCGTGCAGCCTGGTCTTCGGCGTCGTTGAGCTCGGAGAAACCGTTGGCGATTTCCTTGCCGTTGATAAACAGCTCGAAGCGGTCGGTGTAGCCCGGTTCGGTATCCGAAGCCCGCGCCAACGGCGAGACTTCCACCGGGTGCTGGGTGATGAAGGTCGGCTGGATCAGGGTGTGTTCGACCGTGGCCTCGAAGATTTCCAGCAGCAGGCGGCCCCAGCCCCAGGACGGTTTGAACTTGATCTTCAGACGCTCGCAATGGCGCGCCAGCGCGTCGCGGTCGGTGCAGTCGGCAACGCTGATTTCAGGGTTGTGGTGGCGCACCGCCTCGTCCATGCGCCAACGGCGGAAGGCCGGACCGAGGTCGATCTGCACGCCTTCCCATTCCACCTGCGTGGTGCCGAGCACTTCCTGCGCGGTGTCACGGATCAGGCCTTCGGTCAGGTCCATGATCTCGTTGTAGGTGGCATAGGCCTCGTACAGTTCGAGCATCGTGAACTCGGGGTTGTGCCGGGTAGACACACCCTCGTTGCGGAAGTTGCGGTTGATCTCGTAGACCCGTTCCAGCCCGCCGACCACCAGACGCTTCAGATACAGCTCAGGCGCCACGCGCAGGTACAGATCGATATCCAGCGCGTTGTGGTGGGTGACGAAAGGCCGGGCGGTGGCGCCGCCGGGGATGATCTGCATCATCGGCGTTTCCACTTCGAGGAAGCGGCGTGCATCCAGCCAGTTGCGGATCGCACGCACGATGCGGCTGCGGGTAATGAACACCGCGCGCGCCTCGGGCGTGACGATCAGGTCGACATAGCGCTGGCGGTAACGCTGTTCGACATCGGCCAGCCCATGCCACTTGTCCGGCAACGGGCGCAGGCTCTTGGTCAGCAGCCTCAATTGCTGCGCCTTGACCGACAACTCGCCGGTGCGGGTACGGGTCAGGCTGCCGGAAACCGCGATGATGTCGCCCACATCCCAGCCCTTGAACGCGTCGTAGGTCTCGCCCAGGGCGTTGGCCTGCAGGAACACCTGGATGCGGCCGGATTCGTCCTGGATCTGCGCGAAGCTGGCCTTGCCCATGACGCGCTTGGCCATCAGCCGGCCGGCGAGTTTGACCTCACGCTCCAGCCCTTCCAGCGCCGGCGCATCCCAGCGTTCGGCATCGGCGAATTCGTCCTGCAGATCCCCGGCGAAGTGTTCGCGGCGGAAATCGTTGGGGAAGGCAATGCCCTGGCCCCGGATCGCGCGCAACTTCTCGCGGCGTTCGGCGATCAGCTTGTTCTCGTCGGCGGACGGGGGCGTGGCGGTCTGGTTGGTCATGGTTTGAGAGCTGGGATTAGGCAGTCGGGATTGGGGATTCGGCTTAAAAGCTGGGATTCGGGAGTCGGAATTGGGGATTCGGGAAAGCGAGGGGTGCGCAAGATTTCGGCTTTTACCATTCCCGAATCCCCACTCCCCAATCCCTGCTTCTCTCACGCATCAATACGTTTGGCGCCGGCATCCAGCCCGGCCTTGAGCGCGGCTTCGACGAACTCGTCCAGATCGCCGTCGAGCACCTTCTGCGTGTCGGTACGTTCGATGCCGGTGCGCAGGTCCTTGATGCGGCTCTGGTCGAGCACGTAATTGCGGATCTGGCTGCCCCAGCCGATGTCGGACTTGCCGGCTTCCACCGCATCGCGCTCGGCGTTGCGTTTCTGAAGTTCCAGTTCGTACAGGCGCGCTTTCAGCATCTTCATCGCACGGTCGCGGTTGGCGTGCTGGCTGCGCTCAGTCTGGCAGGCTGCGACCACGCCGGTCGGCACGTGGGTGATGCGCACCGCCGATTCGGTCTTGTTGACGTGCTGGCCACCGGCGCCGGAGGAGCGGTAGACGTCGGTCTTCAGATCGGCCGGGTTGATCTCGATTTCGATGTCGTCATCCACTTCCGGCGACACGAACACCGAGGTGAAGCTGGTGTGGCGGCGGTTGTCCGAATCGAACGGGCTCTTGCGCACCAGACGATGCACGCCGGTTTCGGTCTTCAGCCAGCCGTAGGCGTAGTCGCCCTCTACCCGCAGCGTGGCGGACTTGATGCCGGCCACTTCGCCGCCAGTGGCTTCCAGCAGCTCGGTCTTCCAACCACGGTCTTCGCACCAGTGCAGGTACATGCGCAGCAGGATTTCGGCCCAGTCCTGGGCTTCGGTACCGCCGGCGCCGGCCTGGATGTCGACGAAGGCGGCGGCGTTGTCCATCTTGCCGCTGAACATGCGCGCGAATTCCAGCTGCGCCAGTTCCGTTTCGTAGCGCTGCACGTCATCGGCGACGGCCTGCGCGGTATCGTCATCGTCTTCGGATTCAGCCAGTTCCAGCAGTTCGGTGGCCTCGATCAGCCCTTCCCCGATGCGTTGCAGTCCGCCGACGACCTTGTCCAGGCTGGCGCGTTCTCGGCCCAGCGCCTGGGCCTGTTCGGGCACATTCCAGATGTCCGGATTTTCCAGCTCGCGGGTGACTTCTTCCAGGCGTTCGACCTTGTGGTCGAAGTCAAAGATACCTCCTGAGCGCATCCAGGCGCTCGGTGAGGTCTTCGATCTGGAAGCGGATGGGGTTGAGCTCGATCATGGTGATGCTGCATTGCGGAAACGGACAGGAATCTTAACCCGGAAGTCACCGGACGGTAAGAAACCTCCGTCTCATGCCGCGCGCTGGCAGTTGTCGTCGGCAGGTGCCGGGCAAGGCCTGTGCGCCGTGTCTCAGCGCGGCCCGTACAGCAGGATCGCGGCCAGCACCAGCGCAATCGCGGTGGCGGCCACCAGCAGCCACCAGGCGTGGAAGCGGGATTCGGGCCGGGTTGGCGACTGCGAGGCTGACGCGGTCGCCGTATCGGCGATTTCCGCTTCCGCCCGCGCAGGCGGCGGCACGGCCTGGGTGATCGGACGCTGCCGTGGCCGGAAGCTGCCGACCCCGCGTGGCGGCAGACCCGGCGCCTCCACGACAAAGCGATGCTGGTCCACGGTGATCTGGTCGCCCGGGTGCAGGATCGTGTTTTCCACCGGCATGCCGTTGACCTTCAGCACATTGCCCGGCGCCTCGGCGCGCAGCACGATGCGGTCGCGGTGCAGTTCGAAGCGCGAATGTTGCGCGGCGATGCCTGGCGCTTCGATCCGGATGGGAACCCCGGCACCACTGCCCAGCAGCACGTCGTCGACCAGCGGAAAAGTACGGCCGTGATAGAGCCCGGAGATGCCACGCAGCACCGCCCGTGTCGCGGCCACGCGTTCGGCGGTGTCGGCCTTGGCCGCATGCTCGGCATTGTTGCGTAGTGGCGGCAGTTGCTCGACGGAGAGCTCCTCGCCCAGTCCCAGGCAGATCGAAAACTGCACGCTGCCCAGGCTGACAATGTCGCCGGCGCGCAGCATCGCGCATTCACGCACCGGGCGCGCATTGACGTGCGCCATCGCGGCCCCCGGCTCCAGCTGCAACCACAAGCCGCGCTGTGGATCAACGATGATGCTGGCGTGATGCGGCAACCAGCCGGCACCGCCCAGCGGAATATCGCATTCACCGGAGGCGCCCAGCGTCAACGCGCCCGGACGCAGTGGAACTTCCCCGGATTCTGGATCGGCAAACACCAGACGCATTCGGCTTCCTCCCGCAAGTGAAGGAACTTTATCAGAGCCGGACCCGATACGATTCGGCACCGTACGCGCATGGGCGACCAGTCCGGGCTGGCATGAGCGATGCCAATCCGGACAGAATCGCAGCCTGAATCCGTGGCCGTTGCGCCACCCGACCCTTTCCAGGACGCCCGCCATGGCCAGCATCGACATCCAGCACCCCCACACCAAGAGCCGCAAGCAGGCCCGCAGCGCAGTGGAAAAAGTGGCCGAAAAGATCCAGCAGCGCTTCGATGTGGGCGTGGCCTGGCACGGCGATACGCTGGAATTCACCCGCAGCGGCGTCAACGGCGAGATCCGTGTGCTGGAAGAGGAAATCCATGTGCTGGTGAATCTGGGCTTCCTGCTGTCGGCACTGCGCGGGCCGATCGAAAGCGAGATCCAGCGTTATCTGGAACGCGAGTTCGCCTGAGCCGCGCGGCTTTTCCGCACCCGCCGGAACGGTTGCGGATCGGCCGCGAACAGGCGCCGTGACACCTCACCTTCGCGCCGCGCGATTTCCTGCATGAAGCCCTGCGCATCCTGCATCCCGGCGAAGGCGGCAAAGCCACGCTCCAGAAACGATTGCAGATCCAACAACCCGGCCGCGCGCGCCGGCAGCCGCGACATGCGCAGCACCCGCGCCAGCCACGGCTTGCGCACCGCCGCATCCAGCGCCATGCCAATGGTCGCGATCAGTGCGATCTGGCGGTGCCGCAGGCGCGGCAGGCCGGCCATGCGGTAGGCCTTGCCGTAGGTGGCCGCGTCCAGTTCGGCATCGGTCGGCAGCAGGGTTTCCAGCGCCTGCGCCACACGAAGATCGAAGGCATGCGACAGCACTGCCAACTCGATCGCATCGGCGACGGTATGCAGCAGTTCGTCCGGCAACAGCCGGCGCATCATCGGCATCACCTTCTCCACGCCGCGGTCGCGCGCGCTGACGTCGTGATCGCCGTACAGATCGGAAAGAAAGAAGTCCGTGGCCGCAGCCGTATCCGGCGCGGCCGAGAAATCGGCGAACGATTCGGTCAGCCGCGCCGCCTGCCAGCGCTGCAGCGGTAGCAACCAGGGCGAGAGATTGCGCGGCTCCAACTCCGGATCGCGCCAGCGCCGGTTGGCCTGAAGCAGGTGCAGCAGACGGCTTTCGACGCCGCGCTCACCACCACGCTGCTCGGCACCACGCTGGGATTTGGCACGGCGTGCCATCGTTGCTGCCTCCACGGATCGGTCGCAGTGCCGGACATGCTGCCAGAGCGGTATCGAGGATGTGCTCGGTGGTGGCTCGGTTAGAATCGGAACCTTCGTCCGATCCTGCAAGGTGCCGCATGCTGCTCCTGCAACCTGCCAGCCGTCAGCGCCCCAGCCAGTCCCGCATCGGCATTGCCATTGCCGGCGGCGGGCCGATCGGCGGCATGTACGAAATGGGCGTACTGCGTGCGCTGGATCAGGCCATCGACGGGCTCGACCTGACCGCGCTGGATGTCTATGTCGGAGTCAGTTCCGGCGCCTTCCTGGCCGCCAGTCTGGCCAACCGCATCGATACCGAACAGCTGTGCCGGATCTTCATCACCGGCGATGCCGACGATGTGCGCTTTGATCCGGACATCTTCGTGCGTCCGGCGCTGCGCGAATACGCCAAACGCCTGGGCGCCGCGCCCGGCCTGCTGTGGAAGTGGTGGCGTGACACCCTGCTGCACCCGCGCAGCTTCCATCTGGGCGATACGCTCGGCCGTTTCGGCGCGCTGGTGCCGACCGGGCTGTTCGACAACGAACAGATCGCGCGTTTCCTCAAAGACGCCTATTCGCGCCACGGCCGTACTGATGATTTCCGCGAGCTGAAGCGCCTGCTTTACATCGTCGCGGTGGATCTGGACAACGGCAACACCGTGCGCTTCGGCGGCCCAGGCTGGGATGACGTGCCGATCTCGCGCGCGATCCAGGCCAGTGCCGCGCTGCCGGCGCTGTATCCGCCGGTGGAAATCAACGGTCGCCAGTTCGTCGATGGTGCGCTGCGCCGCACGATGCATGCCTCGATGGCGTTCGATGCCGGCATCGACCTGTTCATCGGCCTGAATCCATTGGTGCCGGTTGACGCCAGCCGCGCCCGCGATCCGCGCGGTGGCCGCACCCCGCGCCTGTCCAGCGGCGGCCTGCCGATGGTGCTGTCGCAGACTTTCCGCACCCTGCTGCAATCGCGCATGCAGGTCGGCATGCAGCGCCATGCGCAGCAATACGACGACATCGACCAGATCGTGTTCGAGCCCAGCCCGCGCGATGGCGACATGTTCTTCACCAACGCCTTCAGCTACAGCGTGCGTGCCGATGTCTGCGATTTCGCCTACAACGCCACGCTCGCAGACCTGCGCCAGCGCCACGACGAACTGGCACCGCTGCTGGCACGCCACGGACTGAGCTTGCGGCGCGAGGTGCTGGACGATCCGGACCACAGCCTGGCGACCAGCCTGGCGGCCCCGCCGCGCCGCATCAACGACACCACCGCGCGTCTGGTGCGCGCGCTCGATGACGTCGAGGCGCTGCTGCGCGAACGCAAGGCCTGAACCGGGCTAGCGACCGGCAAATAGTTTGCGCATCACCGAACGCAGCGCCAGTGCGCGCAGCGGCTTGTACAGCAGTACCAGCCCGGCGGCCTCGACCGCCTCCTTGACCGCTTCGCTGCGGTCGGCGGTGATCAGGATCGCGGGCGCGGTACTGGCCAATGCACGCCAGGCATCCAGTCCGGTGCGGCCAGCGTCCAGGTGGTAATCCAGCAACAGCAGATCGACCGGTTGCCGGGCCAGCAGCGCCTTGGCTTCCTTGATGCTGGCGACCGCGTGCACCTGCCAGCCCCAGCCCCGCAGCAGTTCCTGCATCGCTTCGCGCACCACGGCCTCATTGTCCAGCACCAGGGCATGCCCCTGCGGCACATCGGAAACGGCGGTCTGCGGGGGGGATGTGATCACGGCCGCCGCCCGCCCCGCCAGCACCAGCGGCACGGCAACCGAGAACATGCTGCCGCGCCCCGGCCAGCTGCGCAGCTGCAGCGGGTGCCCGAGCAGGCGCGCAATGCGCTCGGCAATCGCCAACCCCAGGCCAAGGCCCTGGCCACGCGCATCGTCACCGCGCCGGAACTCGTCGAAGATGGCGCGCCGTTCGTGCTCGCTCACGCCCGGGCCGCTGTCCCACACCTCGACATGCAGCAGGCCACCGCGCCGCCGCACCCCCACCAGCACGCGGCCGCGTTCGGTGTAACGCACCGCGTTAGAAGTGAAGTTCATCAGGATCCGGCGCAGCTGCTGCGGATCACTACGCACCCAGACCGTGGTCGGCACATGGCGCAACGCGATGCCGCCTTCGGCCGCAACGACCTGGAACTCGGCGACCATCGGTTCGAGCACCTGTGCCAGCGGAAAGTCCTGGTGCTGGATCTGGAGTCTTCCGGCATCCAGCCGCGAGATGTCCAGCAAGCCGCCCAGCAGCGCCTCGGTCGAGCCCAGTGCGCCGCGCAGATTGCCCAGCAACGGCCGGTACTGCTCGTGCGTCATGCGTTCATCCAGCGCATGCGCGAACAGCTGCGCGGCGTGCAACGGTTGCAACAGATCGTGGCTGATCGCGGCAAGAAAACGGCTCTTGGCCTCGTTCGCGCGCTCGGCCAGCAGCCGGGCCAGATCCAGCTCACGGGTGCGTTCCTCGACCCGCAGTTCCAGGGTTTCGTTGGCCAGTTTCAGCTCAGCCTCGGCGTGGCGGAACGCGGTGACATCCGTGAACGTTGCGACGAAGCCGCCACCGGGCATCGGATTGCCACGGATCTCGACCACACTGCCGTCCGGAAAGCGCCGCTCGGACAGGTGCGGGGTTCCGGCACGCATATGCGCTACGCGGCGGCCGATGGCGTCCTCCAACTGCGCACCACTGCCGTTGCCGAACCCGCGCTGCAGGGCCCAGCGTGCCAGCGATTCGACCGGCTGCCCGACCTGCAGCAAGTCGGGCGGAAACCCGAACATCTCCGCGTAGCGGCGGTTCCACGCCACCAGTCGCTGCTCGCGATCCACCACGCTGATGCCCTGCGTCATGTTCTCCAGCGCCGCCTCGAGCAAACGCTGGTTGAAGCGCGATACCTGCGACGCTTCGCCCACGATGGTCGCGACGGTTTCCAGGTCCGGCCCGACATCGGTCCGGGCGGTGTCCAGCAGCAGCCGCGCCGAAGCCGCTCCCAGCACCGCCGCCAGCTCGCGCTCCACCTCGTATTGCAGCGCCGCGCCACTCAGCACGCCCTCGGGGGCGCCGGCGAACAACTGTTCGATCCGGGCCGGGCGCAGGAAGCGCAGCGCCAGATCCTTCAATGCCTCACGCGGGATCAGGCGGGTGCCATCGCGTCGCGGCGCCCGCCACCAGAGCCGATCCAGCAACCAGGTCAGCAGCGTCGCCAACACCAGGCTGGCCAGCACGGCCCGCAGCACCCGACTCCAGCCGCTCAGCCCGAGAAACGCGTCCGGCGCCAGGAAACCGATGCCGAACGGGCCTTCCAGCAGCCAGCCGGTATCGCGTGAAATCGCCGGCGCCAGCGTCGGCAACAGCAATACCCAGATCCACACCGCCACGCCCAGCAGCAAGCCGGCCAGCACCGCCATCGGCGAAGTGCGCGGCCGCCACATCGCGAAACCCAGCGCCGGCGCGATCGTGGAGAGCGCGGAAAACGATACCGCGCCGATATCCGCCAGCGCCTCGCTGCCGGCAATGGCACGACTGTAAACCCAGGCCAGGATCACCACCACGAGGATGCCCAAGCGCCGCTGCAGCAGCACCTCGCCGCGCCGGCTCGGCCCGCCGGGCTGGCCCCAGGCACCGCGTACCCGCAGCGGCGCCAGCCAGTGGTTGCCGATCATCAGGCTCAACGACAAGGTCGCCAGGATCACCATGCTGGTGGCCGCACTGAGGCCGCCGAGAAACGCCAGCAGCGCCAGCCCGCCACGCCCTTCGGACAACGGCAATGCCAGCACATAGAGATCCGAGGGCACGCCAAGCGGAGCCAGCTTTTCCAGCCCGACCCGCGCCAGCGGCAGCAGCGGCAGCGCGATCAGCACCATGTACAGCGGGAACATCCAGCGCGCGGTGAACACATGGCGCTCGTCGCGGCACTCCACCACGCCGACATGGAACTGGTGTGGCAGGGTGAACATCGCCAGCACCCCAAGCAGCACCAGCGCGGGAAATCCGCTGGCGCCATCGGGCGCCGGTTGCAGCTCGGCCGCGGGCCAGTTCGGGCCGAACACCACGAACAGGCCCAGGGTCAGCATCACCCCGAGCTTGAACAGCGACTCCACCGCCACCGCCAGCACCAGCCCGCGGTTGTGCTCGGCTGCCGAGGCGCTGCGGGTACCGAACAGCATCGCAAACAAGGCCATCGCCAGCGCCACGTAGAGCGCACTGTCGCCCCAGGCGGGCGGGGTCAGCTCGGCCGCGCGCGTCAGCAGGCCGTAGCTCATCGCCACCGCCTTCAGCTGCAACGCGATATAGGGAATCAGGCCGAGCAGCGCGACTGCGGTCACGGCGGCCGCCAACCAGGAGTTGCGCCCGAGGCGGGTCGCGATCAGATCAGCGATCGAGCTGCTGTGGTTCTCTCGAGCCAGACGGATCAGTTTGAGCAGCAGACCAATGCCGAACACATACAGCAGGATGGTACCGACGAAAGTCGGCGGCAACGGCCAGCCCGAGCGTGCGGCCTGGGTGACGGTGCCGTAGAAGGTCCACGAGGTGCAGTAGACCGCCAGCGACAGTGCGTAGACCGTGCCCCAGTGGCGGTCCAGCTTCCAGCCACGGCGCTCGCCCCACAGCGCCGCGCCGAACAGCAGGCCCAGCCATGCCAGGCTGGCGAGGACGACAACGGAATCGGTCAGCATGGCATCGCAGCAACGGGTGGCCGGAAAGAACGCGAGCCTACCCGGTCAGGCATCGCGGCGCAGTTGCGCCGTGCCCTTCGCGAAAAACTCAGCGGCCGTCCAGGCGTTCGACGAAGGCCGCCAGTGCCGCGATGTCCTCCGGCGTCAGGTTCTGCGCCACGCCTTCCATGATCTTGTCCATCGAGGAGTCGATCGCGTAGCCGTCGTGAAACTTGGTCAGACGTTCGGCCACGTACATCGCCTGCTGCCCATACAGCGGCGGCCAGCTGTCCTGGTAGGGGCGATGCGGTTCGGTCGGCCCCTTGCCTTCCGGCCCATGGCAGCCCTGGCAGGCCGGTACACCCTGCTTCGGATCGCCGGCCATGTAGATCTGGCGGCCGCGCTCCAGAACGGCTTCGTCAACCGGCTCCGGGGTCAGCGGCGAAGGTGCTTCCAGCGGCAGCCGGGCGTAGAACGCGGCCATGTCGCGCAGGTCTTCCAGCGTGTTGGCGGTGACCAGCGGGGTCATGATCGAATCGGTGCGCGAGGATTCCTTGAACGCCACCAGCTTCCAGTACAGATAGCTTTCCGGCAGCCCGGCCATGCTCGGGAAGTTCGGCACCGGCGCCTTGCCGTCGGCGCCGTGGCAGTTGTTGCAGACCTGGGCCTTTTCCTTGCCGGCGACCGGGTCGCCATTGACCACCGGCGGGCGGCGCAGGTCGATGACATCCAGCGAAGCGGCCAGCGCCAGCGGCGCCGCCGATGCCAGCCCGAGAGCCAGCGTCATCCTGACAAGAGCGTTCACAGCTGCACCTCCAGCATCACGCCGACCAGGTTGGCGCTGTAGCCCACCGGCCCGCTGTCCAGATACACGCGGTGGTCGATCACCAGGCCGTTCTCCAGCCCGTTGTAGTGCCAATCGGTGATCTGGCCGCGCTCGTAGGTATCAAACAGCCGCAGCGACCAGCGCTCCTTGAGCGGCACCAGCAGGCTCACACCGAAGGTGTTGAGCCGGTAGGTCATCTGCGGGAAACGTCCGGCCAGATCGGATTCGGCCAGCGTCGGCCAGGCCAGCGCACTGGCGGAGTTGTAGCGGTAATCGGTGATGTTGCGCGAATGGGTGAAGTTCCACGAGGCATCCAGTTTCACCCGTCCGAAATCATGGGTGAAAGTGGCACCGGCGTTGCGGTTGGTGAAGCTGTCATCCAGCCACCAGCGGTTGGCTTCGGGATAGACCGCGCCGCCCAGGCTCGGATCGTTCGGTTCGGTGCCGGCATCATTGACGTTGGCCACGCCGAGCGTGCCGCGATCCCAGCCCACGTAGGCGCTCGCAGTGGTGTATGGCGAAGGTTGCCAGTCCCAGGACAGGCTGATGCCGTAGGTATCGTAGGACTGGCGCCCCAGTTCGGCGTCGTAGTCGTTCCAGTCGCCGCGCAGGGTCGCGTTCAGGCTCATGGTTTCGGTCGGAACGACGCTGGTGATGAAGGTCATCTTGTGCTGTTCGCGCCCGCCCACGTCGTACTTGCGCAGTTCCTCCACCGTGTGCGGCATATGTGCCACTTCATTGCCCGGCAGGCTGCCGGAGTAGGTGAATTCGTAGGGGTTGAAGTTGTAGTCGTCGCCGCTGCGGTCCAGGTACTGGTAATTGGCGCGGAAGTTGACCAGATCCAGGCTGCGGTTCACCCAGGTCAGCTTCAGCGCATGGTCCTCGACCTTGCGATGCTCGCGGTTGCTGCGTTCCACCTGGGTCCAGTTGTAGCTGATGCCGAAGGTGTTGTGGCGGTTCGGACGGAAGTCGGCGCCGAACGTGGCTTCGCGGGTTTCCTTGTCCAGCGGCAGGCTCAGGATGCGGGCCGGCACATGGGCGTTGAGGCCGGTGTCCCAGATGCCCATTTCACCCGGCACCACACCGCCCTGGGCACCGTTTTCCGCGACGTAGCCGTACTGGCCGGTCAGCGGGTTGTAGGCCAGATAGGTGTTGCGGTAATCCTCGCGCCGGTACTTGGCATTGGCGCGCAAGGTGGTGCGATTGCTGGGCTGCAACACCAGGTTGGCGGCCGCGCTGCCGGTATCGATGCGCATGTCGGCGCTTTGCCGTGACAATGCCGCCGCAGTGTTCCAGTCGGCGCAGTTGAAGCGGTACGGATCGCCCGGAATCCCGAGCTCGGTGGTGTCGATACCGAAATAGCCGACGCAGTTCATCGGCGCCAGCAGACGGTCATTCTGCTTCATCGCGCCACCGGCGGCGGTGAGGGACAGCTCGCCGTTCATCCGCAGCTTGCGCGTCAGCGTGGCGCGCAGGTTGTGGTAGTCGTTGTCCGGCTCGGATGCGAATTCGCCCACCAGCGGCGAGATCGACATCGCACCTGGCACCACCGACCACAGCGCGAACGGATTCTCGTAGGTGAAGCCTTCATGCCGGCTGCGGTAGAACGAACCGCTGTAGGCGAAATCCATGCGCCAGACGTCCCCGACAAAGCGCATGCCGCCATTGAGATTGACGGTGCTGTCATCGATCGGGCGCGGGGTTTCGTAGATGCCGCCGTTGGCAGGGAACGGATAGTTGAAGAAGAACGGACCGCCGAACGCGCGCGCACCTTCGCGGGTTTCGTTGGTGCCGCTGAAGTACGCGGTCCAGCGCCGGTCGAAGAAGTAGTTGACGCCGAAGCCCTGCTTGTCGCGCGTCACCTGCAGCCGCATCGGGGTGGCGGCGGCCGAAGCCTGCGCCACCTGCTCCACGCTGCTGCCGGCCGGGGTCAGGCCATCCACGAGGGTCAACTGGTGGCTGCCGACGCCGTCCCAGATCGAACGCGCACTGGTGCTCATCACATTCGGCGTCGAGCGCGCGAAGGCCTCGACCCGGTACTTGCCTGCACGCCCGACTGTGGCCTTCACATAGCGGTTGCGCGAACTGACATGGCTGCCGCGCACCTCGACATAGGTGCCATCGTGCGGCCGCAGGAATTCCAGCCCGAGGAAGCCCAGCACGAAGCCACCGTCCCAGTCGCTGTAGCGCAGCCAATTGGGCGAGCCGGTGGCACCGCCAGTCAGCAGCCAGCCCGCGCTCAGGCTGCCCGATCGCAGCCATTCGCCGACGGCGGTCTGCACCACCTCGGGCGAGCACACATACAGCACGCCGCTCGGAGTACGACGGTTTTCATCCGACAGCCAGCTGGTACCGCGTGGATCACAATCGTTGCGGGCGGCACCGCTGCTGGGATCCAGCTTGGTGCCGAAGGAAAAATCGATGCCGGTGCCCGAATCCTGGGCGCTGACCGGACCGGCACACAAGGCGGCCAGCAGCGCCACAGGCAAGGCGGCATTCTTGAGAGGGATCATCGTGTGTCTCCTCCGTCACTTGTGCAGGCGCGGGCCTGAAGGGTGATTCGAGCCGTGGACCTGGGCATGGCAGGTCAGGCAGCCACGCGCGATCAGGCGCTCATCCGGGAACGGACCACTGGCCAAGCCACCGGGCAATTGCATGTCGTTGGGATGGCGCACATGCGAATGGCACTGCTGGCACAGCATCGGTACCGGCGCGACCAGCAGCGCATGCTGGTTCGACCCATGCGGGGTGTGGCAGTTGAGGCAGGAATCTCGCACCGGCGCATGTTCGAACAGGAACGGGCCGCGCTTTTCCGCATGGCACTGGTAACAGGTCTCGTTGACCGTGTCGGTCTTCATCAGCGACGGGTTCAAGGTGCCGTGCGGGTTGTGGCAATCGGCGCAGGCCATCTGCCCTTCTGGCAACGGCATATGCGAACGGCGGTTGAACTGGGAGCGGATGTCGCGGTGGCAGGTGGCGCAGGTTTCGTTGATCGACTGCTTGACCATCAAACCTTCGGCCGAGAACTTGGCCATCGGGTTGTGGCAATCGCTGCAGCTGACATCGTTGCGCTGGTGGATCGAACCCAGCCAGTGGTCACGCGGGCCACCCTCATGACAGCCCAGGCAGGCCGCGGCCTGGGTCGCCACCTCGCTGCCGCCGGCGTGGGTGAAGGCGATGATCTTGCCCGGCGTGGTCGGTGCAATCGCATGTTCGGAGCCGGGGCCATGGCAGGCCTCGCAGGTATGCGTGGCCGGATTCGCACGCCGCGCCGCATCCATCCCGAACGCATGCACGGTATGCGAGAAGTGCTCGGTTTCCAGCGTGTGGCAACTTTCACAGGTGGCCTGGCCAATGGCGCTGGCGTCGGGTGCCAACGGGTTGCGTGCCAACGGCGCGTGCGCGAATCCCGGCGCGCCCGGCGCATAGCGCTGCAGCGACATCTCATCCGCCGAAAGATCATCCTCGACGGAGAAGTGCGTGGACGGCAGCCCGGTCTGTGCCGTGGCAATTCCCGGACCCAACAGCAGCAGGCCCGGCAACAGCAGGCCAATCAGCTTGGCGGACAAGGCTCTCATGCTTTCTCCCTGGCGATGGCTGGGGCTCACATCGCGAAACGTGGCTGCTCTGTTCAGAGCTGTGACAGCAGTCTCGCCGAAGCTGAACGTGAAGCAAAGAGTAAAATTCTGAAAACATTGTTCAAAAACAAGAACAATCCAACGACAATGGGTGCAACCCTCTTTCTAGAAGACGCGAATCACCTTGGATCTCAATGACTTGCGCTATTACGCGGCGATCGTGGATGCCGGCAGCCTGAGTGCCGCCGGGCGCCAGCTGGGCGTCACCAAGTCGCTGCTCAGCCAGCATCTGAACCGGCTGGAGCAAACACTCGGCGTCTGCCTGATACAGCGCACCACGCGCCGGATGCAGGTCACGCCACTGGGCCTGGCATTCCATCAGCATTGCCAGCTGGTGCTGGAGGAAGTCGCCCGCGCCCGCGCGATGATCGAAGAGGCGCGCGATGCGCCACGCGGCCGGCTCAAGATCCTGTGTCCGGTACTGTTCGCGCAGCGCGTGCTGATGCCGCTGGTGCCCTCGTTCCTGCGGGAATACCCGGAAGTGGAACTGGTGCTGGATGCCGATTACCGCGATGACCAGGATATCGACCTGATCAGCGAAGGCTACGATCTGGTGCTGGAAATCCGCCGCCAGATCGAGGATTCGCGCTCCATCGTGCGCGCCTTCACGCTTGACCGCCATTGGCTGACGGCCTCGCCCGAACTGGTGCACGCGCTGGGCGCGCCGCAGACGCCCGCCGAGCTGGAAGGCGTGGCCAGCGTCGCGTTGCAGGTCAGCGGCGACAACCACGCGGCCTGGCAACTGTTCGATGCCGATGAAACCGCCTGCACCATCAATCACCGTCCGCGCCTGGTGTGCAGCGATCCGTTGATCGCCATGGACGCCGCGATTGCCGGCATCGGCGTCGCGCTGCTGCCCACCAGCCTGTGCATGGCCCAGATCGCACAGGGGCGCCTGCTGCGCCTGCTGCCCGGCCATCAGGGCGGCACCATGCATCTGTATGCCACCTACCCATCGCGCCACGGCCTGAGCCGGGCCGCGCGCTGTTTTCTGGACCATCTGAGCGAGGGATTGCCGTCGCAGATCCGCCATGCGGTGGGCGATGCACCCGCTCCCTCACGCATGCAATTGACGCGGGACTGACACCTGCAAGGCACGCCGGAGAACCGGCTGCGGGCAAGAATGCCGCAGCATCAATGCCACCGGCACCGGCCGCAAAGAACCAAAGAAAAAGGCCGCCGACCCGGAGGTCGACGGCCTTTTCATACTGAAGGCGCTGTCGGAGCGGTCAGCCGCCGATCACGAACTTGCCCTTCATGATCGCCCAGTGGCCCGGGAACGAGCAGAAGAAGGTGTAGTCGCCACCGGCTTCCAGGCCTTCCAGCGAGAAGGTCACGGAATCGGATTCACCACCGCCGATCAGCGCGGTGTGGGCGATGATGCGGGTGTCGTCGGCAACCAGATAGTCGTTGTCGGCACCGGCCTTCATGCCGTCCTGTGCCACCGGCATGTAGTCGGCGGTCTTGGTCAGCACCCAGTTGTGGCCCATGACGTTCTTGGCCATCTTGCCGACGTGGTTCAACGTCAGCTTCACTTCGGTGCAATCGGCATCGACCTTCAGCTCGTTGCTGGTGAAGGTCATCTGGTCGGTGGAATCGATCGACAGTTCGCAGGTCTTGGCCTGAAGCTGCGTGGACATCAGCAACGCAGCGGCGACAAGCAGGGCGGAACGGATCATGTCAGAACTCCTCGATAGTTGGGAACGCGGGCGCCGGGGCAACGTACCTCGACCACCGTGGCGTCATTTTCCTTCAAAAGTGTTGCGATTGGTTTGATCCAGGTCAGGCGCGTGCCGGCCTATTCAGTTTGTAGTGCCGTTCGTGTTGCATCGCGGTTTACGCAGGCGGCTTGAATCGGCCCGAAGCGGCCTCAACGCACCCACTGCAACGCAAGCAGCCCCAGCACGATCATCACCGCGCCGGCGATCCGCAGCTCGCGCTCGGGACGCTCCAGCATCTGCGCCATCGCCTGCTTCCAGCCGCCTGGCGCAACGAACAGCAGCAGCCCTTCCAGCACCAGTACCAGACACAACGCGGCGAGCAGATCGGCCGACATCGTCAGGCCGGATTACTCGGCGCGGCCGGGGTTGCCGAAATAACGGAAGAACTCCGAATCCGGATCCAGCACCATCACCGCATCGCCATCCTGGAACGCGGCACGATAGCTTTCCAGACTGCGATGGAAGGCGTAGAACTCGGCATCGCGGCCATAGGCTTCGGCATAGATTTCGGTGGCGCGTGCATCGGCTTCACCGCGCACCCGCTGCGCATCGCGCTCGGCATTGGCCAGGATCACCTGACGTTCACGGTCGGCATTGGCGCGGATGGTTTCCGATGCCTCCACGCCCTGCGAGCGCAGTTCGTTGGCCACGCGCGAACGCTCGGCGCGCATCCGGTTGTAGACCGATTCGGACACTTCCTCGGGCAGGTCGATGCGCTTGATGCGCACGTCCACCACCTCGATGCCGAGGCTGCGGGCGCCTTCGCTGGCCGTGGCCACCAGCGCTTCGGTCATGCCGCTGCGTGCATCGGACACGGTTTCCTGCAGGGTGCGCTGGTTGATCTGGTTGCGCAGCGCCTCCTTGATGATCGGATTCAGGCGCTGCATCGCCTGCAATTCATCGCCCGAGGTGGTGGTGTAGTAGCGCCCGACCTCGTCGATGCGCCACTTGGCGAAGAAATCGACGTTGACGTCCTTCTTCTCCGAGGTCAGGTAGCGCTCGGGCTGGGAGTCCAGCGTCAGGATGCGGCTGTCGAAGATACGCACGTCTTGGATCAGCGGGATCTTCAGATGCACGCCCGGCGGAATGTCGGTACGCACGATGCGGCCGAGCTGGAACAGTACGCCGACCTGCGCCTCGCGCACGATGAAGACACTGCTGCTGACCAGCAGCACCAGACCCAGGACGATGATGACAATCAGGTTTCTCATCGGCTGGCACCCTCGCGTGGTGTACGGGTGGACTCACGCGCCGTATCGCGCGTGGCCGGGCGTTGTGGCGGCGTGGTGGCCGCCTGGATCGGCGGCAGCCGCTCGATGAAGGTGGCATCGCCGCGCGAACCGCCGGCATTGGCGCCGGAAAGCTGATCCAGTGGCAGATACATCACGTTGTTGCCGCCGCGATCCCCGACCAGCACCTTCGGATTGGCCGCCAGCACTTCTTCCATGGATTCCAGATACAGGCGCTTGCGGGTCACCGCCGGCGCCTTGCGGTATTCTTCGGCCAGCAGTGTGAAGCGCGCCGCGTCACCTTCGGCACGGGCAATCGCCTGGGCGTGATAGGCCTCGGATTCGGCCTTGATGCGGGCCGCCGCACCGCGCGCTTCGGGCACCTGCTTGCTGGCATAACCCAGCGCATCGTTCTCGAAACGCTGCTTGTCTTCACGCGCGATGATCGCGTCGTCGAAGGCGTCCTTGACCTCCTGCGGCGGGCGCGCGTTCTGCAGATTGAACTCGCTCACCGTCAGCCCGGTGCGGTACTGGTCCAGCGCCGCCTGCAGGCGCTCATTGGCCTGCGCCGCAAGCTCGGCACGCTGGCCCGAGAGGATGGTGTCCATCACGCTGTTGCCCATGACCTCGCGCACCGCACTCTCGGCGGCCTGGCGCAGGGTGTCGTCCGGATCACGCGTGCCGAACAGATACAGCTGCGGGTCCGAGACCTGGTACTGCACGTTGAAGTCCACCACCACGATGTTCTCGTCGCGGGTCAGCATCAGCACCTGGTCGGAGATGTTCCGCACCTGGGTCGCGTCGACTTTGGTGACGCTTTCGAACGGGCGCGGCAGCTTGAAGTTCGGGCCCGGCGTCATCAGCCGCTCGTACTTGCCGAAGCGCAGCACCACGCCGCGCTGGCGTTCGTCGATCAGTACCCAGGAATCGAACACGAACCAGACCAGCACCACGCCCAGCAGGATCAGGCCGATCGACGGCCCACCATTGCCGCCGCCACTGCCGCGTCCGCCGCCGTTGTCGTCGTCACCACCACCGAATACACGGCCGAGGTTGGATTTCAGGCGCGCCAGAAAAGCATCCACATCCGGACCCTGGCCGCCGCCACGTCCGTCGCTCCAGGGATCCTTGTCCTTGTTCCTGTCGCCGCCAGGTTCATTCCAGGCCATGCATAACTCCAGAGTTGACCGTGGTCGCGCCTCGCCGCTTCGCGGGCAAACGCGGCCTGCCACAACAGGGCCGGTCGAAAATGTCAGGGCAACACGTGATTGTAGGGAGCCCGGCTAGGATGCGGCAAGCAACTGGCCGCGAACCGCGGCGACTTCCGGGTCGCCGCCACTCAATATCTGCTGTGCGGTGGCCAGCGGCATGTCCAGCTCGATCTGCCAGCCATCGTCATCAGCCACCTCGTGCCGCACCGCACCGGCTGCGAACAGCCGCGCCCGCAGCCGGCCCGCCAGCGCCGACAGATGCACCCGGCCGCGCACACGCTCACCGGAAAGGCGCGCGGAGATCGCTTCGCGCAACGGCTCCAACCCGGCACCGGTGCGGGCCGAGACCCATACCCGCATCGCCTCGCCTTCCTCGTCCACATCGACGCGGGCCGCGCCTTCTTCGAGCCGGTCGATCTTGTTGAACACCAGCAGCTGCGGGATCTCGTCGGCGCCAATCTCGCGCAATACCTCGCCAACCTGCCCGATGCGCTCCTCGCGCTGCGGATCGGCCGCATCCACGACGTGCAGCAGCAGATCGGCATCGCGCGCTTCGGACAGGGTCGAGCGGAATGCCGCCACCAGGTCATGCGGCAGATCGCGCACGAAACCGACGGTATCCGACAGCACCACCTCGCCGCAGGCCAGACCTTCCAGACGGCGGATGGTCGGATCCAGCGTGGCGAAAAGCTGATCGGCCTCCCAGGCATCAGCACCGGTCAGCGCATTGAACAACGTCGATTTGCCGGCGTTGGTATAGCCCACCAGTGCCACGCGCGGAATGCCCTGACGCAGGCGCGCACGCCGCATCTGGTTGCGCTGGACCTCGACCTTGTCCAGCCGCGCGCTGAGCGTATCCACGCGCTTGGCCAGCAACCGGCGGTCGGTTTCCAGCTGGGTTTCACCCGGACCGCGCAAGCCGATGGCACCACCGCGCTGGCGCTCAAGGTGGGTCCAGCCACGCACCAGGCGCGTGGCCATGTGGCGCAGCTGCGCCAGTTCCACCTGCAACTTGCCTTCATGCGAGCGGGCACGCTGCGCGAAGATGTCCAGGATCAGGCCGGTACGATCCACGACGCGGCACTGCAGTGCGCGCTCCAGGTTGCGCTCCTGCACCGGCGAGAGCGGATGGTTGACCAGCACCAGATCGATATCGGCGGCGCTGCACAGGCTTTGCGCTTCCTCGACCTTGCCGCTGCCGATCAGCGTGGCCGGATTGATCCGGTCGATCCGCGCCGGCAGCGTCGCAGCCACGGTGGCGCCGGCCGAACGCGCCAGTTCGGCGAATTCCTCCAGCACCGCCGGATCATCGCCACTGCCGCTGTGCGGCTGTATCAGCAGGGCGCGCTCGCCCCTTTTCGATCGTTCGAACATCAGCCCTCGTCTTGGTTTTCGTCATCGCCACCGGGCGGTGTGACGCGCACGTTGCGCGCCGGCACGACGGTGGAGATGGCGTGCTTGTAGACCATCTGGCTCACGGTGTTGCGCAACAGCACGACGAACTGGTCGAACGATTCGATCGTGCCCTGGAGCTTGATGCCATTGACCAGATAGATGGATACGGGAACGCGCTCGCGGCGCAGGGCGTTCAGGAATGGATCCTGCAATGACTGGCCCTTGGACATGGTGGCTGACTCCTGAGTGTATTGATTCTGATGTGTTGTTATGGCGGCGTCCGCGGACGCCACTGGCGTCATGCACCGTTATCCCAAATGGGGC
This sequence comes from Denitratimonas organivorans, assembly GCF_037478135.1. Lineage (NCBI taxonomy): Bacteria > Pseudomonadati > Pseudomonadota > Gammaproteobacteria > Lysobacterales > Lysobacteraceae > Denitratimonas > Denitratimonas organivorans. The sequence goes on along the minus strand of NZ_JBBHDV010000001.1, from coordinate 494,834 downwards.
GGCCCGCATGACAACGCAAGGCCATGGTACACCGCAGCCAGCGGCAGGATGGTGACCTTCTGTGGCAACAGCTCGTGTGATGCACCCGCGTTCTACGGTGCATGGCCGGTACGCGCCGGCAGCACATGGCGCAGGGCGGTGATTTTTTCGTCGAAACGATGCAAGTGGCTGCCGCTGCACGTGATACGGTGGTTATCCACATGCTTCTCCGGCGCCCCATGCACAGCGGCTGTGGAAAACCGCGCCATCCGCACCCAAAGGTGCTGGTCGATTTCTGGGCAAAACGATGCAACTGACTGATGCCATTGGGCGAAAACGCAGTTGTCCACATCTGTTCCGGAACCCCGCCCACAGCAACTGTGGAGAACCTTCGCAATATCGCCGCCAGGCGGGCAACGCCCAGCCTTCGGGCCGTGCGCGCTGCCGGCACAACGCTGCACCCTACGGATGCGCGGATCACCTTTCGGTCGCACGCTTCGCCCTTGCACAAACTTGCACAAACCCGGAAATCGGTCCAAAGAAAATGCCGGGAGCTTTCGCCCCCGGCATTTCAGGTACAACCGGAACCCGCTTCTGGTCCGTGCCGGCGCGCAGCCGGACACGTAATCAGCAGGAGCTGGGGTTCCGCAGCGCGATCAGAGCGCCTGAACCTGGTCGGCCTGCATGCCCTTCTGGCCCTGCACGGCGACGAAGCTCACCTTCTGACCTTCCTGCAGCGACTTGAAGCCGTTGCCCTGGATGGCGCGGAAGTGAACGAACAGGTCGGGGCCACTCTCAGGCGTGATGAAGCCAAAACCCTTGGCGTCGTTGAACCACTTGACAGTACCAGTCTGACGATCAGACATCGTTGAAACTCCTACAAAAAACAAAGAAACGCCCGGCATTCCCAGGCATGCACGACTGTCTTTTGCAGGAGTGGAATGAAGCGAAAAGATGGATCAACCTTGCGGGCCTCCATCCGGTCACGATACCCCGTGACCCCAAGCAAAAACACAGCGGCCAACACAATACGCGATCCCTGTCGCAAAATCCAGCACCCCGGCTGCGGGGCGACTGGCGGACACAATGCCGGTACCAGCGGCGCCCTGGCAAATACCCGTACGGCGTCAGGCGATCTGCCCGGCTCCACCGAAGTATCGCCGCAGCACGTCCGGCAGCGTGATCGAACCGTCGGCGTTCTGATAGTTCTCCATCACCGCGATCAGCGCGCGGCCGACAGCAACACCGGAGCCGTTCAGTGTATGCAGCAGTTCCGGCTTGCCGGTTTCCGGGTTGCGGAAGCGCGCCTGCATCCGGCGCGCCTGGAAATCGCCGCAGTTCGAGCACGAACTGATCTCGCGGTAGCGCTGCTGGCTCGGCAGCCAGACTTCCAGATCAAAGGTCTTGATCGCGGAAAAACCCATGTCGCCCGAGCACAGCAGCATGCGCCGATACGGCAAGCCGAGGCGTTCCAGCACCACTTCGGCGCACCGCGTCATGCGCTCGTGTTCCTCATTGCTCTGTGACGGATGCGCCAGGCTGACCAGTTCCACTTTCTCGAACTGGTGCTGGCGGATCATGCCGCGCACATCGCGGCCACCGCTGCCGGCTTCGGAGCGAAAGCACAACGAATGCGCGGTGTAGCGCTGCGGCAGTGATTCGGTTTCGAGGATTTCGCCGCGCGCCAGATTGGTCAGCGGCACTTCCGAGGTCGGGATCAGATAGCGCCGGCTGTCGCCGAAATCGGTGGCAAACAGGTCTTCCTCGAACTTGGGCAGCTGGCCGGTGCCGCGCATGCTCTCGGCATTGACGATCAGCGGCACATTGGTTTCGGTGTAGTCGTGCTCGCCCGTGTGCAGGTCGAGCATGAACTGCGCCAGCGCGCGGTGCAGCCTGGCCAGATCGCCGCGCAACACGGTGAAGCGCGAGCCGGACAGCTTGGCGCCGGCTTCGGCATCAAGCCAGCCGTGACGTGCGCCCAGTTCGACGTGATCCTTGACCTCGAAATCGAAACTGCGCGGCGTGCCCCAGCGGTGCTGCTCGACGTTGTCGTTTTCGTCTGCACCGGCAGGCACCGACGCATCGGGCAGGTTCGGAATACCCGACGCAATGGCGTCGATTTCAGCGCGGATCGCGTCCAGCCGTGTTTCGCTGGCCTTGAGCTCGTCGCCGATGCCGGCCACTTCGGCCAGGATTGCGCTGGCGTCCTCGCCCTTGGCCTTGGCCTGGCCGATGGCCTTGGAGCGGGTGTTGCGCAGATTCTGCAGTTCCTGGGTGCGCACCTGGATGGTCTTGCGCTCGGCTTCCAGGCGCTCGAACGCGGACACGTCCAGATCGTAGCCACGCAGGGTCTTCAACTGTTCGGCGGTGGCGGCAAGCTGGCTGCGCAGCAGGGCGGGATCGAGCATGACTTGGGTCCGGCAAGACGACAGGACCGGCCATTATCCGCGCCCAGACACGGTTCAGGCAATGCGCACCCTTGCGTTCGGCGCTGCCGGCAATCACGGTGCTGGGCCGGAATCCTTGCAGGTTCTATGCTCGGGCGTCCTTCCGTGCAGGTGCGTCCATGCCTTCCTTCACCTCACTCGGCGGTGCCGGCACCGTCACCGGCTCCAAGCATCTGATCCAGCATGGCGGCACCCGCATCATGGTCGATTGCGGCCTGTTCCAGGGTCTGAAGAATCTACGCGAATTGAACTGGCAGCCGCTGGCGGTATCGCCGCGCGAACTGGATGCGGTGGTGCTGACCCACGCCCATCTGGACCACAGCGGCTATCTGCCACGACTGGTGCGCGACGGCTTTTCCGGAACCGTGCATGCCAGCGCCGCAACCCGCGAAGTGGCGGCGCTGATCCTGCGCGACAGTGCCTTCCTGCAGGAAAAGGACGCCGAGTTCGCCAACCGCAAAGGCTTCAGCCGACACAGCCCGGCGCTGCCGCTGTACCGCGCCGCCGATGCCGAACGCGCGATCCGGGCGATCCGCGCGGCGCGCTGGCACCAGGACATCGCGCTGCCGGGCGGTGCGCAGCTGCTGTTCCGCCGCGCCGGCCACATCCTCGGGGCGGCCAGTGCGCAACTGGACATCGGCGGCCAGCGCTTCGTGTTTTCCGGCGATCTGGGGCGCTACAACGACCCGGTGATGCACGATCCGGAACCGGTACCGCGCGCCGATGTGATCGTCATCGAATCCACCTACGGCGATCGCCGCCACGAAGCCGCCGATCCGGTCGAAGCGCTGGGCGAGGTGATCGAGCGCACCGTGCAACGCGGCGGCACCGTGCTGATTCCGGCCTTCGCGGTGGGCCGCGCGCAGTCGCTGATCCATCACCTGTGGCAACTGCGCCGCGCCGGCCGGCTGCGCAATGTGCCGGTGTACCTGGACAGCCCGATGGCCACCAGCGCCAGCGAACTGCTGCACCGTTTCCCCGATGACCACCGCCTGCCGGCGCAGGATTACGAAGCCGCCTGCGATGCGGTGACCTATGTGCGCGAGGTCGAGCAGTCCAAGGCGCTGTCGGCCAATCCGTATCCGAAGGTGATCATCTCGGCCAGCGGCATGGCGACTGGCGGGCGCGTGCTGCACCACATCGCCGCGTTCGCGCCGGACCATGGCAATACGCTGCTGTTTTCCGGCTTCCAGGCGGCCGGCACGCGCGGCCGCGCACTGCTGGGCGGCGCGCGCGAGGTCAAGATCCATGGCCGCTGGATACCGGTCAATGCCGATGTGGCCGAGCTGCCGATGCTCTCGGCGCATGCCGATTGCGATGAGCTGATGCGCTGGCTGAGCGGTTTTCGCGAACGGCCGCGCAAGGTGCTGATCGTGCACGGCGAGGCCGATGCGTCCGAGGCGCTGCGGGTGCGCATCCAGCGCGAACTGGGCTGGGATGCCAGCGTGCCGCTGCCGGGGCAGGAATTCGTGCTCTGAAAAAACGAAGGCGGAGCCGTGCGCTGACGGCTCCGCCGAAGTTCAACGCGCCCTTGCTGTATCAGGCGTCGTCGCCGCCGCGCAGCTGGCTCTGCTGATAGCGCTCCAGCCCAATCATGCGGATCAGGCGCAGCTGCTTTTCCAGCCAGTAGGCGTGGTCTTCCTCGGTGTCCTTGAGTTGTTCGACCAGGATCTGGCGGCTGGCGTAATCGCCGTGGCGCTCGCACAGCGCGACGCCGTCGGCCAGGTTCTTGCGCACCGCGTATTCGGTAGCCAGATCCTTTTCCAGCATCTGCTCCACGGTCTTGCCCGGCTCGAACGCATCCGGCCGCATGTCCGGATCGCCTTCCAGGAACAGGATGCGCCGCAGCAGTGCATCGGCGTGCTCGGTTTCCTCTTCCATCTCGTGGTCCAGGCGCTGGTACAGGGCCTCAAGACCCAGGTCCTCGTAGCGGCGCGAGTGGATGAAGTACTGGTCGCGCGCGGCCAGCTCGCCACGCAGCAGGAAGTTGAGGTAATCGATGACTTCGGGATGGCCTTTCATGCCGGAACTCCTGGGAAGCTGGAAACGGGATCGGGCCAGTATGGCGAAAATTCCGCACCGGGCGCCGGATGAGAAGCGTTGCAGTTCTCATTCGCGAACACATCGGCCGCTGTTGCCGGTTGCCGCGAGTCAGGAATCTGTCCGTGGTGATGATGTATCGGAGGGTTCCGCTTCGGTTTCAGCAGCTTCCGCAGCTTCCGTATCCACCGGCATGGCGGCCGGCGCGGCGGCGGGATCGCCAGCTTCGGTTTCCGGTGCGACAACCTCATCGTGACCGGCCAGGTTTCCCTGCACCGGCCCGGACTCCACATCCATTTCCGTGCCCACGTCCTCGGCCGCCAGGCGACGCAGCTCGCGCAACGATTCGGGTTCGCGAGTGAAATCGGCGGCGTCTCCGAAACGGCGCACGATCGCATTGACGTAGCCCAGGTCGTTCATCAGCGAACCGGTCTGGATACCATCCAGTTCGCCACGCCGCACCATGCCGAACAGGCGTTGCTGGAACGCGGTGTCGAACTCCTGCTGGCGCTGCACGATATCGCCCATCGCGAGCGCAGCGTGACCTGCATCATCCTGCAGGTCACCCAGCGCCACCACGCCATGCAGCGCGGTGAACAGCTGGCGCCACAGCTGCAGATAGGCGTCGCGCGCCGGCGAGGGTGGCGCGAACAGGTACAGGACGATGTTCTTCTGCAGGTGCTTGGCGTCCTTGACCGCATTCACCAGTTGCAGCGCGGCCACCTGGTAGCGCCGCCAGTAGCGCTGGTGGTCGGCATCCAGCGGCTGCTCCAGCCGGCCCATGAAGCTGAGCAGGTCGGCATAGACGCCTTTGACGTAGTGCTGGTACAGCGCTTCGGCATCAACCGGAACGGCGGTCTGCACCGGCTCCAGCGTCGTCTCCGCGTCCAGCGGCTGATGCAGCTTTTCCACCGGCAGATACAGCGCATGGCAGATCACTTCCAGGCACAGGCGGCCCAGATGGCGCAATTCGGCCGCCACCGCCGCCGAGGCGGCATCAACCGAATCCAGCGCCTGCTTGTTGAGGTGGCGCGCCCGGATGCGGCGCGGTGCGCGCTTCTTTTCTGCCGCTTCCGGCAGTTGCACCTGGGCTTCGCGCGGCTCCGGCCGCAGCCATGTCAGAAAACGCGCCAATCCCTCCTGCCAGGGCCAGAAAAACGCCACCCCGATGCCATTGAACAGGCTGTGGAACAGTGCCAGCTGCAGCAGCGCATTGCCGCCGAAACCGAACACCCCGGCCAGCGCCTGCACCAGCCACGACAGCGGCGCGAGCAGCAACAAGGCCAGCAACGCCGTAGTGCCGTTGAACAGCACATGCGCCAGCGCCAGACGCTGTCCGCTGCGATTGCCGCCCAGCATGCCGACCACGGCGGTGCTGATGCTGCTGCCGACATTGGCGCCGATCGCCAGCGCCAGCGCCTGGTCCAGTTGCAGATGCCCGGAACCCAGACCGGCAAGCGTCAGGATCAGCGTGGCGTGGCTGGATTGCAGCACCACGGTCGCCGCCATGCCGATGCCCGCGAACAGCAGCGTAGGGCTGATCCCGCCCACCGCCACGCCTTCCAGATCCAGCGCTCCGCCCATCGCGGAAAAGCCGTCCTTGAGCTGGTCGATGCCCAGGAAGATGAAGGCGATGCCCAGCACCACGCGGCCGGCCGCCTTGCTGCGTTCGCCCAGAAAACCGGCCAGCACGCCGAACACCAGCAACGGCAGCGCCAGGGGTGAAAGACTGAAGTTCTGCCCGGCCAGCGCCAGCAGCCAGATGCCGAACGTAGCACCGAGATTGGCGCCGAAGATGATCGCGATGCCGCCGGCCAACTGGATCAACCCGGTGCTGACGAAGGCGATCGTCAGCAGCGACACCAGCGTGCTCGATTGCAGCAGCGCGGTGCCACCGATGCCGAACAGCAGGCCGCGAACCGGTGTACCGGTGCTGCGCGCCAGCCACTGTTCGAGCTTGCTGCCGGCCAGCTTGCGCAGCCCTTCCTCCAGCATCTGCATGCCGAACAGGAACATCGCCAGTCCGGCACACAGCTCCAGCCAGCCGGCGCTGCGCCAGAAGCTCCAGGCCAGCAGCAGCGCCACCGCCAGTACCGGCAACAGGCGCAGATGTCCCAGCAACCTGCGCCAGCGTGCCGGCGTGTGCAGTTCCCCGCCAGGATCGATTTCGATGCCGGTCATGCGCCACCCTGCCCGGCCGGATCCAGCGCGCAGCCGGTGCCGTCGTCCCAGACGATTTCCACCGTGCTGTGGCCAATGCCGAACGCGCTGGCCAGCTCCTGCTTGATCGCGCGCGTCAGCTGGCGCGGATCGGCGCCGCTGCGGATATGCGCTTCCAGCGTCGCGGCCGGCAACCCGGAAGTGATCGACCACACATGCACATGCTCGACCTTTTCCAGCCCGTCGACCTGTTCCACCAGATGCGCCTGCAACGCGCCGATGTCGATATCCGGCGGCGTGCCTTCCAGCAGGATATGCAGGGACTGCCCCAGCAGATGCCAGGCGCTGCGCAGGATCAGCAGCAGGATCAGCACCGACAGGATCGGATCGATCGGGGTCCAGCCGGTGAAGTGGATCGCGATCGCCGCCAGGATCGCCGCAACCGAGCCCAGCATGTCGCCCAGCACATGCAGCAACGCGCCCCGGATGTTGACGTGCGAGGTATCGGCGCGGCGCAGGATCGCGAACACCACCAGATTGACCAGCAGCCCACCGACCGCCACCGCCAGCATCGGCCCGGCCAGCACCGGCGATGGCGCACGCAAGCGCCCGATGGCTTCCCACAATACCCAGGCCACCAGCAGGAACAGCGTCATCGCATTGACGAAGCCGGCCAGCACTTCCAGCCGCATGTAACCGAAGGTCTTGCGCGGATTGGATGCACGCCGGCCGAAATGGAAGCCAGCCCAGGCCAGTGCCAGCGCCGCGACATCGGTCAGCATGTGCCCGGCATCGGCGATCAGCGCCAGCGAGCCGGACAGCCAGCCGCCGATCACTTCCACCACCATGAAGCTGGCGGTCAGCAGCATCGCCAGCAGCACGCTGCGCTGGTTGTCGGCGGTCATCACCGGGGCATGGCTGTGGCCGTGGGCGCCATGCTCATGTGCATGTGAATGGCCGTCATGGTCGCGCCGGTGGGCATGTCCGCCATGCGCATGGTGGCCAGCGGGCGCATCGTGCCCGGCGCCATCACGGCATCCCTGCGCCGCCTGTTCCCGCTGCTGACGATGCTCACCCACGCTGCCGCTCCACTGGGTTGGCCGGACACCATCACGGTGCCGGCGGATAATCAAACGCCACACTTTGCCACGTTCGTGCCGCTCGCTATAGTGCCCGGCAGCGGGACCGCACGCGCTGCAATGCGCCCGGCTCAGCCATCCCGCATGACACCCCGACGGCCGCCGCTGCGGGCCGACACCCAGACCTTGCCACAGAGGAAATGCCGTGCCCGTTGATGCCCGCAGCGCCCCCCCACTTTCCGGCTCCTGGTGGAAGGCGTTTCCCGGCATCGCACTGCTGGCCCTGTGCGCCTGCGCCAGCCAGCCGCCACGACCGGAACCGCCACCCGGACCGCCCGGCGATGGCGTCGCGGCAACACGTATCCCGATTTCCTTCACCAGCCCGGAAGTGGCCGATGCCGGCGTGGACTCGATCACCACCTGGCTCAGCCCGGAAGGCGACACCCGGGTGATCGCCAGCGCCAAGGACATCGGCCAGCTGTTCGTCTACGACGGCCTCAGCGGCGCGCTGCTGCAACGCATCGGCGCGCCGGGCGAACTGGCCTATCCCAACGGCGTGGCCACGTTCGGCGATGCGCTGCTGGTGGTCGAGCGCGACCGTGGTGCGGTGCAGGTGCTGTCGCTGCCGGAATTCGAGCCGCTGGGCAGCTTCGGCGAAGGCCGGCTGCGCGCGCCTTACGGCCTGTGGCTGCACGAAACCGCACCCGGCGAAGTCGAGGTCTACGTCACCGACAGCTATCAGGATGCCGGGCCGGAGCCGGGCCGCTTGCAGGTGCCGGCGCTGGAACGGCTGGACCAGCGCATCAAGCGCTTCCGCGTGCGGCTGGACGAATACCCGGTGCGCGCCTGGCTGCTGGACAGCTTCGGCGGCACCAGCGAAGACAGCGCGCTGCGCTACGTCGAATCGATCGCCGGCGATGCCGCCTTCGACCGGCTGGTGATCGCCGAGGAACATCCGGACTTCAGCCGCAACGGCGCGCTGGTGTACTCGATCGAAGGCCGCTACCAGGGCCAAACCCTGGGCGCGGGCCTATTCCAGGGCGATCCGGAAGGCATCGCTCTGTACGAATGCCCGAGCGGCAACGGCTACTGGATCGCCACCGATCAGGGCGACGGCGAGTTGATGAACCGCTTCCACGTCTTCGACCGCGCCACGCTGGCCTATCTGGGCAGCGTCGGGCATCCGGAACTGCGCAATACCGACGGCATCGCGCTGCATCCGGTGGCGAGCGAGCGCTTCCCCTACGGCGTGCTGTACGCGGTGCACGACGACCGCGCCATCGCCGCGCTGGACTGGCGTGATATCGCCGATGCGCTGAACCTCTGGCTGGATTGCCCGGAATAAATCCCCGCAGGCCGCGGCGTTGCGTTGCCGCGCACGCCTTGGCGATGATGCCGGCATGACGATGCGCGTACCGCCGCCGGAAATCCCGATCCGCCTGTTCCAGACGCAGTTGCACGAATGCGGCTACTACCCGGAACGCCAGGCGCGCAATCTGGTGCTCGACCCGCACTCGCCGTATCTGGCGCAGGCCTACGCCAACGCCGTGGACCACGGCTTCCGCCGCTCCAGCGGCCACATTTACCGCCCGCACTGCCCGGACTGCGATGCCTGCACCGCCAGCCGCATCGAGGTGCAGCACTTCCAGCCCGACCGCAGCCAGCGCCGCTGCCTTGCGCGCAATGCCGATCTGGAGATCGCCACGGTGCCGGCCCGGCCGCACGAGGAAGCCTTCGATCTGTACGCGCGCTATCTGGACAGCCGCCACGGCGACGGCCCGATGGCCGGACCCACACCGGAGGATTTCGAACGTTTCCTGATCTCGCGCTGGGGCCGCACCATGTTCATCGAACTGCGCCTGGAACAGGAGCTGCTGGCGGTGGCGGTCACCGACGTGATGCCACAGGGTCTGTCGGCGGTCTACACCTTCTATGCACCCGAACACCCGCGCCGTGGCCTGGGCACGTTCGCGATCCTGCAACAGATCGCGCTGGCGCAACGCCGCAACCTGGCCTTCGTCTACCTCGGCTACTGGCTCCCCGGACACCCGAAGATGGATTACAAACGGCGCTTTTCTGCGCTGCAGATCCTGCGCGAAGGCCGCTGGCAGGAGCTGCGCTGATGGCAGCGCCGCCCTGGCTGTCGGCGCTGCGCGATGAACTGGCGCTGCTGCCGCCCGGCACGCTGTGGCTGGGTTTCAGTGGCGGACTGGATTCCAGCGTGCTGCTGCACCTGCTGGCGAACCTGCCTGAAGCCCGCGCGCGCGGTCTTTCCGCACTGCACATCCATCACGGCCTCCAGTCGCACGCCGATACCTGGCTCGCACACTGCGCTGCGACCGCCGCGCAATGGCAAGTGCCGTTCCACGCCTGCCGGGTGCAGGTGGACGCCGACGACATCCGCGAAAACGGCCTTGAAGCCGCCGCCCGCCACGCCCGCCACGCCGCTTTCGCTGCACAACTGCCAACACCCGGTCTGCTCGCGCTGGCGCATCACCGCGACGACCAGATCGAAACCCTGATGCTGCGCCTGCTGCACGGTGCCGGAAACGAAGGACTGGCCGGCATGCGCCGGCTGCGGCCATTGCCCGGTGATGCGCAGCGCCTGCTGTGGCGCCCGCTGCTGGATGTACCGCGCAGCGCACTGGAGCGTTATGCGCAGCAGCACGATCTTGAGGTGATCCACGACCCGGCCAATGCCGAGCCGCAACATGCGCGCAACCGCCTGCGCCACCAGGTGCTGCCGGCGCTGCGCGCAGCGTTTCCCGATGCCGACCTCCGCATCGCCGCCAGCGCACGGCGCCTGCGCGAAGAGGCCGACGCACTCGAACAGATCGCCCGCGATCATCTTGCAGCCCATCTTTCACCGGAGCGGCAGCTGTCCTGCGCCGCACTGCGCGGCATCCCGCCGGCACTGGCGCGGCGTGTGCTCGGTGCCTGGCTTGATGCGCTCGGCCTGCCTCGGCCGCCGGCCGGCATCTGGGCGCGGGTGTTGCCGGAACTGGTCGATTGCCGCGCCGACGCCACCCCGATGCTGGCCTGGCGTGGCGCCCGCCTGCGCCGCCACCGCGAATGGCTGCACGCCGACGATGGCAGGCTCGACAGCGATGACCACGACGCATCCACCGCGCCAGCCGGGCACTGGCAACTGCACTGGGACGGCACCGTGCCGCTGCTGGTGCCCGCCGGTATGGGCCGGCTGCAATTCGAACCTGCACTGCGTGAGCCGGTGGATTTCATTGTGCGCCCGCGTCGCGGCGGGGAGCACCTGCGAATTCGCGGCCACCAGCGCACGCTGAAAAAACTGCTGCAGGAAAGCGGGCTGCCGCCCTGGCAACGCGCCCGCCTGCCGCTGCTGTTCGACAGCGCAGACCAGTTGCTTTCCGTAGCCGCGCGCTGGCACAGCGACGCCTTCGCCCGGTGGCAATTGCAACACGGCACACGCATCATGCTGCGGCCGGATTGACCGGACTTCGACCCTGGCCCACACTGCCCCGCATGTCCAAGTTGCCTGACACGTCCGACCCGTCCACTCCGAAGGACGACACCCACGCCGTCGCCCAGTTCGAACAATCGCTGGATGAACTGGAAGCCCTGGTGCAGCGCATGGAAAAGGGCGATCTCTCGCTTGATGAATCGCTCGCCGCTTACGAGCGCGGGGTCGGCCTTTATCGGCGCTGCCAGACCGCTCTGGAGCAGGCCGAACTGCGCGTCCGCCTGCTGGCCGACCCGCTTGACCCGGACAGCGCCGAGCCCTTCGATGACGCTGGCTGAACTGGACGCGATCCGCCAGGGCTGGATCGAACGCTGCAACAGGTTCATCGCCGCCGCCATCGAGCGCCGCGAACGGCAGGCACCATCACTGGCCGATGCGATGCGACATGCCACGCTGGATGGCGGCAAACGCATGCGCCCGCTGCTGGTCTATGCCGCCGGCACCACGCTGGGCGCCGACCCCGCCACGCTCGATGCCCCGGCCGCCGCAATCGAACTGGTCCATGCCTATTCGCTGGTGCACGACGATCTGCCAGCGATGGACAACGACGCGCTGCGCCGTGGCAAGCCGACGGTGCACGTGGCCTTCGGCGAGGCCAACGCGATCCTCGCCGGCGATGCCCTGCTGATGCTGGCCTTCGAGGTACTGACCGAAAGCCCGTCGCCACCGGCCACGCTGCTGGCGATGGTGAAGGATCTGGCGCAGGCCTCCGGCATGCAGGGCATGGTCGCCGGGCAGGCGATCGATCTGGCCGCCGTCGGCCAGGCCGCTGCGGCGCAGCCGATGGATGCCGAACAACTGCGCCGCATGCACGGCGCCAAGACCGGCGCGCTGATCCGCTGCGCGGTGCGCCTGGGTGCACTGGCGGCCGACACCGATGAAGGCACGCAGGAACAACTCGACGCCTTCGCCTCCGCGCTCGGCCTGGCTTTCCAGATCCGCGACGACATCCTTGATGTGGAAGGCGATCCGCAACTGATCGGCAAGACCGTCGGCAAGGACGCCGCCAACCACAAGCCCACCTATCCGGCCCTGCTCGGCATGGACGCTTCGCATCAGCTGCTGGAACAGCTCGTGCAGCAGATGCACCACGCACTGGACCGGATTCCCGCCGATACGCGGATGCTGGGCGAACTGGCACGTTTCAGTACCCGCCGCTCGCACTGAGGGCCGGCTCTCCACATCCGGATCCCCGGACTGCGCGCAGGCCACTCCTTAGCTTCTCCCGCCGCGCCCGCACGCGGCCAACAGAGCGCGCCCCACCTGCGGCACATAGATTCCGGCTGAAACAACATATTGCTGTCAGGTTTGCTGCCTAGCATCGAAGCCCCGCTTCCATGCGCGTGCGAAGCACCTGCCATGCAAAAGATCGCCGTTGTCGGCGGAGGCTATGTCGGCCTGTCCAACGCCATCATGCTCGCCGCCCGCCACCAGGTGACGGTCTGCGATATCGACCCGGCCCGTGTCGATGCGATCCGCCGCCGCGTCTCGCCGATCATCGATCCGGACATCAGCGAGCATCTGGCGCACCACACCCTGCATCTGGATGCCAGCACCGATCTGCACCAAGCCTGCCGCCAGGCGCGCTGCATCTTCATCGCCACCCCGACCGACTACGACACTCAGACCAACCACTTCAATGTCGAATCGGTGCGCAGCACCGCGCAGCAGGCACGGCGCATCAATCCGGACGCGCTGATCGTCATCAAATCGACGGTGCCGGTCGGCTTCACCGAGGAACTGAAGGCTGAACTGGGCACCGACGCGATCATGTTCTCGCCCGAGTTCCTGCGCGAAGGCAAGGCCCTGCATGATTGCCTGCACCCTTCGCGCATCGTGGTCGGCGAGGATTCGGCGCGCGGCCGGCAACTGGCCGATCTACTGCGCGAAGCCAGCCAGCGCCCGGACGCGCCGGTGCTGCTGACCGGCAATACCGAAGCCGAGGCGATCAAGCTGTTCGCCAACACTTTCCTTGCGATGCGCGTGGCCTTCTTCAACGAACTGGACACCTACGCCGCCAGCAACCAGCTGAGCACGCGCCAGATCATAGACGGCGTCTGCCTGGACCCGCGCATCGGCGCGCACTACAACAATCCCTCCTTCGGCTACGGCGGCTACTGCCTGCCCAAGGACACCCGCCAACTGCTGGCCAATTACCAGCGCGTACCGCAGAACCTGATCCGCGCCATCGTGGATTCCAACACCACGCGCAAGGACTTCGTCGCCGACGACATCCTGCGGCGCAGGCCGGCCGTGGTCGGCATCCACCGCCTGGTGATGAAGGCCGAAAGCGACAACTTCCGTTTCAGCTCGGTGCAGGGCGTGATGAAACGGATCAAGGCCAAGGGCATCAAGGTCATCGTCTACGAACCGCTGCTGCACGAAGCGGCATTCTTCGGCTCCGAGGTCACCCACGATCTGGACGGTTTCAAGCGCCAGGCCGACGTCATCGTCGCCAATCGCCGCAGCGCCGAATTGCAGGACGTGGCCGACAAGATCTACACCCGCGACCTGTTCGGCATCGACCTGTAAGACACTCCGATCTGTAAAGCCGCCCCACCGGCCGCTGTCTTGAAAACTTCACTGCGTCGCAACCTGATGGTGATGCCGGCAGCCAACACTGCAAGCCCGGCGTGAAGGTGGAGAAGCACGATGGGTCTGGAGTTCCGCAGCATCTTCATTTCCGATGTGCATCTGGGCACGCCGGATTGCCGTGCCGACTACCTGCTCGATTTCCTTCGCAGCACGCGCTGCCAGCAGTTGTATCTGGTCGGCGACATCGTCGACATCCAGGCGATGGCGCACCGCAGCCGCTGGCCGAAGGCGCATCGCGACGTGGTGTCCGAACTGTTCGCGATCGCCGCGCGCGGCACCCGCGTGACCTACATCCCCGGCAACCACGACGCGCCGCTGCGCAGCCTCTGCGGCCAGTTCCTGGGCGGCATCGGCATCCAGCTGGAGGCCGTGCACGTGGGCGCCGACGGGCGCCGATACCGGGTCAGCCACGGTGACGAGTTTGATCCGGAACGCATCGGCCGCAGCTGGCTGGAATGGATCGGCGAATACGGTCATCGCGGCCTGTGCCTGCTGAACCGCACCGTCGCCAGTCTGCGCCGCATGGCGCGCCTGCCCTACCTGCCGCTGTCGATCATCGCCAAGACCCGGCTGGCCGGCGCGATGACCTATATCGACGCCTACGAGCAACGCGTCGCGGCGGCCTGCGCCGAGGCAGGCTTCGATGGCCACATCTGCGGCCACATCCATTTCGGCAACCTGCGCCGCATCGGCGATGTGCTCTACATGAACGATGGCGACTGGGTCGAACACTGCACCGCGCTGGTCGAAACCCGTGACGGCACAATGCAACTGCTGCACTGGAGCGAAAAACAGGCGGCGCTGGCGCATTCGGGCAGCGACCAGCTGATCCCGGCCCGCACCGCACCGCTGGCATTGGCACCACTAGCGCGCCACTCAAGCCCGATGCTGGGCACGACACCGAAAACAGCCCTGGCGAGACCGCATCGCGCCGGCTGACCACTGGTCACCTGGATCGAAGATCGGCGCGACACCTAGCGCAAGACACAACCCAATGCGCAGCCACGAAAAAGCGGAACCGCTGCTGCGGCTCCGCCTCGTCTGCGATGCCGGGGCGGAACGGATCATCGTTCCGGCGGCGCTGCCTCAAGCTTGCGGCGGGGTCAGCCTCATCAGCCAGCCCTTGCCTTTGCGGGTACCGTCCTCCAGCAGCCAGATTGCGCCATCCGGGCCCTGCTCCACTTCGCGGATGCGGCGCTGCATGTCGAAGCGCTGTGCTTCGCTGGCGGTTTCACCACCGAACGCGATGCGCACCAGCGACATCGAGGACATGCCGCCGATGAAGCCGTTGCCGTTCCATTCCGGGAACAGCCCGCCGTCGTAGATCATGAAGCCGGCAGGCGAGATCACTGGAGTCCAGCTGACCACCGGCGCGCGGAACTCGGGCCGGGTGGCGTGATCGGGAATCGGCGTGTCGTCGTAGTGGTTGCCGTTGGAAACCAGCGGATAACCGTAGTTTTCACCCTTGACGATCAGGTTCAGCTCATCACCGCCCTTGGGCCCCATCTCGTGCGCCCAGAGCCGGCCCTCGGCATCGAAAGCCATGCCGAGAATATTGCGGTGCCCAAGCGTCCAGACCTGCGCGGCAACCCCGCCCTGATCTGCGAAAGGATTGCCCTCGGCCGGCGTGCCGTCGTCGTTCAGACGCAGGATCTTGCCCAGGTTGGTGCCCAGATCCTGGGCCGGATCGAACTCCTTGCGCTCACTGGAACTGATCCACAGCTTGCCTTCGGCATCGAACGCGATGCGGTAACCGAAGTGGCCGTCACCGCTCTTTTTCGGGGTCTGGCGCCAAATGGTTTCCAGATCCTGCAACTTACCGCCGCCGGCATCGTCCAGCGCCAGCTTCGCCCGCGCGACAACCGCGCCGAGCCCGGTTTCATCGGTTTCGACATAACTGAGGTAGACCCACTGGTTGTCCGCGTAATGCGGATGCAGCACCACATCACCGAGGCCGCCCTGCGCCACATGCGTCACCTGCGGCACGCCGCCGATGTCGCCGCTGGTGTTGCCGGAAGGGTCGTACAGCTTCAGCTCGCCGCTCATCTGGGTCACCAGCAGGCGTCCGTCCGGCAGGAAGGTCATCGCCCACGGATAATCGAAGCGCGCCAGTTCGGCTACGACAAACGCACCCTCGCCCACGGCTGCCGGTGCCGGCGTTTCAGCCACGGCGGGCGGTGCTGTTTCCGCCGGCGGCGATGGTGCGGTATCGACTGCGGTATCGGCGCCACCGCCACAGGCCGCCAGCAGCGCAGTGGCGATGCCGAGGGCCAGCACATTCCTGATTGCATTCATTGCCGTATCTCCCTCACCTGCTTGAAAAGACCGGCCGACGATATCGCATCCCCGGGTGCACCGCATGACAGTGGCGCAGCACCTGCGCAAGCGCAGTCCGGCCTGGATTCCAGGCCAACACAATGGGATCGAACGGGTCTGGAAATCACATCACGCGCGTGGCGGCGCATCGCGCTGAAGATCGTGAAACGGGCGGGAGTTGGAGCGGGTGAAGGGAACAGCACCCGGTCGCTAACTCGTTTATTACGAACGTTTTTTCCGATCCAAGCGTCACGGAATGGACTCGATTGTGGACTCAAGTCTTCGGCCTGGTCAACGCAGGCCGTTGCGGGTGATCCAAAGCGAGCCAAGCACATCCATCAACAGCCAGAGCATCGGATTTCATACCGAAGTCTATCTGTCCACTGGCACATCACGCCACAGGCCGCTACGGACAGGTGAGCTGCGTCCTCAAAGGATTGACTCATCATCGACAGGCCCGGTCCCGCCCGCCTTTCGCCCGCTCGATGAACCGCTTCATGGGCTCCGAGGGTTCGCCCCGGCGGCGCAGCAGGTAGGTAGAGAGCACCGGTGGGCTGCCGGCCAAGGGACGAATGGAGATGTCCGGGCGCTGTAGCGTCTGCACCTGCGAGGCGATGGCGAAGCCGATGCCGTAGCCGGCACCGACCAGGGTCAGCATCACGCCCAGGCTGGTCACTTCATCGACCAGCTTGAGCGGCGTGCCTGCGTCCTGCAGCAGCGCTTGAATCTGATGGCGGCAGCCCGATCCCGATTCGGGATGGCACAGAACCAGCGGGAACTTCAGGGCTTCGGCCAGCGGCACCTGCACGTGTGCCAGCAAGGGGTGGCGTGCGGGCACGATCACCGACAGCGGATCGGTCCACACCGGCTCGGCGACGAGGCCATCATGTACCGCGTTTGACAACGCAAAGCCGATGTCCAGCAGATCGTCGTGCAACGTCTTGAGCTGCTGCGCGAACGGCAGCTCGAAGACGCGAATCTCCATCTCGGGCTCGTCCTCGCGGCTGCGTGCCAGCAAGGTGGCGATGCGGGGCTGCGCCAGGCCGTCGCAGATCGCGATGCGCAGATGGCTCTGGTACCCCTGTGCCGCGGCCTTGGCGCTCTTGACTGCCTGCTCCACGGTGGCCTGCACGCGCCGACATTCGCCTAGGAACACCTGGCCAGCCCAGGTCAGCCGCGTCAGGCGTGTGCTGCGGTCAAACAACTGCACGCCAAGCTGGCTTTCCAGGTCGCGCATCGCACGTGACACAGGCGATTGCTCGATGCCCAGACGCTCGGCTGCCCGGGCCAGATGCAGTTCTTCCGCGACTGCGATGAAGTAGCGCAGCAATCTGAAATCCAAGGCCACCTCCTGTTCGTCTTCTTCTGGTTCGGCCTCTCGGGCGCCAGCATCTCCATCCACATCCCGCCCACTTACGCCGCGCCAGGCTTGCGATGTGCCGGCGCCCTTCCGCCAATGAGGTGCGGAGGGCGACGTTTGCGCCCGCCAGAAATCGACCGTTGGCAGCCGTCTGAGATAGCAGTTCTGCTGTTCATCGAGACCTCTTTTTCGTGCTTCCCCTCTTGCGGTCTGGCTGCATAGTGGTAAGCTAGTAATAGATTACTCACTTTTTTTGGGATGCAAGCAATGAGCGGACACTCCAGGCATCTGCCGGCTGATGAGAGGCGCGCGGCCACCGTCGAGGCAGTGGTCGACTTGGCTGCCGAACAGAACCCCAGCGACATCACGACCACGGCCATCGCGCAGCGCATGGGGTTGACCCAGGGAGCACTGTTCCGTCACTTCCCGACTAAGGACGCAATCTTGCAGGCGGTGATGTCCTGGGTTACGGAACGCCTGATGGCTCGAGTGGACAAGGCCGCAGAAGGTGCTACGTCCCCCCTTGCAGCTCTTGAAGCGATCTTCAAGACGCACATCGACTTCGTGGCCGAGCACCCGGGGGTGCCGAGGATGCTCTTCGGCGAATTGCAGCGGCCGGGAGAGACCCTGCCCAAGCGAATGGTGCAGACCTTGACCCGTCAATATGGTGAGCGGTTGCGTCGACTGCTCGAAGCTGGTAAGGCGCGAAGCGAGCTGCATTCAGAACTGGATGTGGACGCGGCCGTCGTCTTGTTCATCGGCACAATTCAAGGGCTGGTGATGCAGTCGTTGCTGGCGGGCGACGTAGCACGCATCCGCCGCGACGCGCCAGCAGTGTTTGCCATCTATCTCCGTGGCATCACGCACACCCGATGAAGCGCCTTCCATCTTGCCGCCACGCAGTTTCTCGGTCAGCCGAGAGGCACACCACGGTCATGCGATCGCGTTGCGCCTCCAGCGCGAATCCGCGTCATTCAACACTCAGCCCGACCGCCCGGCGGAACGCACACGCACCCCGCGACAACGGCGAAGGCTTGGGAGTTTCCGCGATCAAGTAAAGGCCATGAAGATGACCACTCATCCACAACGCAGCATCTGGCACTGGCTGATCTCCCTGCTCGCGATCGGCTTCGGCCTGCTCACTCTTCGGGAGGGCGGCGCCGTTCTGTTTGTCGACGGCGCGACGCGCCAAGCCGCCGGCCACTATGTGCCTTTCGTGCTCTGGTTCAATTTTCTGGCCGGGTTCGCCTACATCGTCGCCGGCGTCGGCTTGTGGATGCGCCGGCGCTGGGCCGCGTGGTTAGCGATTGTCATCACGGTGGCGACCGCACTCGTGCTCCTCGCTTTCGGAGTGCATGTGGCTTTGGGTGGCGCCTGGGAGCGACGCACGGTGGTCGCCATGACGCTGCTGTGGGCTGGCATAGCGGCCATCGCCTGGCGCCGGTCAGCGGCGAATGCGCCGGTCGCACGCGAGCACTGAGCACCTTTATCCAGCGGAAACCCATCGATGAAAACTCCAAACCTCCTCTTCAAGAAAACCCGTTGGGTCGTGATCGCCGTCGTCGTGCTCGCTCTTGGCGGCGCACTGGCGTTCTGGTTGTCGCGCGACCATGGACAACAAGATGCATTGCGCCTCTACGGCAACGTCGACATCCGCGAGGTGCAACTGGCCTTCCGTCAGCCCGGGCGCGTGATGCAAATGGCTTTCGATGAGGGCGATGCCGTCAGCGCGGGCGCGCGCCTGGCGGCGCTTGACGCGCAACCCTATCGGGAAGCACTTGCGGCAGCACAGGCCCAGGTGCAGGTGGCGCAGGCGGAACTGGCCAAGCTGCGCCGCGGCCTGCGACCGCAGGAAATCACCCAGGCGCGCGAAGCCCTCAGGCAGGCCCAGGCGCTCGCCACCGAGACCGAGCGCAATTTCCAGCGCCAGAGTGGCCTGCTGGCATCGGGCGCCAGCAGCCAGCGCACGGTCGATGCAGCCCGCACGGCGCGCGACCAGGCAGCCGCTGGCGTCGAAGCGGCCAAGGCGGCCCTGTCGCAAGCATCCGAAGGTTTTCGCAAGGAAGACATCGCCGCGGCAGAAGCTCGCCTTGCGGCCGCACAGGCTGCCGCAGCGCAAGCCACGACAGCCTTGGCGGACACCGAGTTGATGGCGCCCAGTAGCGGCACCGTCATCGCACGAGTGCGGGAGCCCGGCAGCATGGTCGCAAGCCAGAGCGCGGTCTACAGCCTGAGCCTGGACAAGCCGGTTTACGTGCGCGCCTACGTGGGCGAGTCGGACTTGGGGCGCATCGCGCCCGGTACTGTGGTGCGCGTCAAAAGCGATTCATCAGAGAAGGTCTATCGCGGCCAGATCGGCTTCATCTCGCCGCGCGCCGAGTTCACCCCCAAGACGGTGGAGACGACGGATTTGCGCACGGATCTGGTCTACCGCCTGCGCATCGTCATCGACGAAGCCGACAGCGACAGTGCCTTGCGCCAGGGCATGCCGGTGACGATCGAGGTCGATGCGAAAGCCGGCACCCGTATCCCGGCGGGGGAGCGTTGAAATGCAGGCAAGCCCTGCTATCGCCGCCGTGCCTGCGGGTGCGGGCGAAGACGCTGCCATCGTCATCGAAGACGTGGACAAGCATTTCGGCGACGTAAAGGCGCTGCGGGGCTTGAGCGCGCGCATCCACTATGGACGGCTGACGGGTCTGGTCGGCCCCGACGGCGCCGGCAAGACGACGCTGATGCGGATTCTGACCGGCCTCCTGGTGCCGAACGCCGGCCACGTCACCTTGGCAGGCTATGACGTGGTCAAGGACAACGACGCCATTCATGTCGCCAGTGGCTACATGCCGCAACGCTTTGGCCTGTACGAAGACCTGTCGGTGATGGAGAACATGCGCCTGTATGCGCAGTTGCGCGGCATGGATGCGGACCGCAACGCCGATCTGTTTGCCGAGCTGCTGGACTTCACGCGGCTCGGACCCTTCACCAAACGCCTGGCCGGCAAGCTCTCCGGCGGCATGAAGCAGAAGCTGGGCCTTGCCTGTGCGCTCATGGCGCGGCCGAAGGTGCTGCTGCTGGACGAGCCGGGCGTGGGTGTCGACCCGGTCAGCCGCCAGGACTTGTGGCGCATGGTGCAGGCGCTGACCGATGAAGGCATGGCCGTGGTCTGGTCCACCGCCTATCTCGACGAAGCCGAGCGCTGCGAGAGCGTGCTGCTGCTGAACCAAGGGAAGCTCCTGTTCGATGGCCCGCCGCAGGAGCTGACCGCGCAGCTCGAAGGCCGCAGTTTCCGTCTGGAAGACGTCGGTGCCGAGCGTCGAGCGGTCCTGACCCAGGCACTCGACCTGCCCAGCGTGAGCGATGGCGTGATCCAGGGCGCCGGCGTGCGCGTGGTGTTGCGCGAGGGCGCTCAAGCGGAGCAGCTCCAGGCCCTGTCCGATCAGGCGCGAGTGGAGCTGGCGCAGGTGCCCGCGCGCTTCGAAGACGCCTTCATCGATCTGCTCGGTGGCGGCCCCGGCGGCACTTCGACGCTGGCCGAGCGTCTGCCGCCGGTTGAGCTGGGTTCCGACATTGCCGTGTCGTGCCGAAACCTCACCAAGCGCTTCGGCGAGTTCACCGCCACCGACAACGTCAGCTTCGAGGTGCAAAAGGGCGAAATCTTCGGCCTGCTCGGCCCTAACGGCGCCGGCAAGTCCACCACCTTCAAGATGTTGTGCGGCCTGATGAAACCAACTGCTGGCGAAGCGCATGTGGTGGGCCATGATCTGCGCCGCGCCACCGGCGCAGCCAAGAGCCGGCTCGGCTACATGGCGCAGAAGTTTTCGCTCTACGGCCTGCTCTCGGTGCAGCAGAACCTGGAATTCTCGGCCGGCGTCTACGGACTGGAAGGCAACACCCGGCGCGAGCGCATTGCCGAGATGATCGAAACCTTCGATCTGGGCGACTGGCTGTCCGCCACGCCCGATTCCCTGCCGCTGGGCCACAAGCAGCGCCTGGCATTGGCTTGTTCGCTGATGCACCGGCCGCCCGTGCTGTTCCTGGATGAACCCACTTCGGGCGTGGACCCGATCACCCGGCGGGAATTCTGGACCCACATCAACGGACTGGCCCGCAAGGGCGTGACCATCATGGTCACCACCCACTTCATGGACGAGGCCGAATACTGCGACCGCGTGGCCATGCTCTCGCGTGCGCAACTGATCGCGCTGGATACGCCCGACGCGCTCAAACGTTCGGCGGTCAGCCCCGAACAACCCGACCCGACGATGGAGGACGCCTTCATTCACCTGGTGGAGTCGTCAGACCGCGAGCTGGAGGCCGCCACATGAACGGCGCCACAATGCACAAAGACGGAAGTGGCCCCCTGCAGACCGACTTGCGCCGTTTTGATTTACGGCGCTTGATCGCCCTGGTGACCAAGGAAAGCTACCAGGCGCTGCGCGACCCCTCGACGCTGCTGATCGCGTTCGTGCTGCCAGTGGTGTTGCTGCTGCTGTTCGCCTATGCGGTGTCGCTGGATGCGAAGGATGTCCGTGTCGGCGTGGTCCTGGAGTCGCCCGGCGCATCGGCACACTCGCTGGCCGCAGCGTTTTCGGGCACCCGCTTCCTGAATACGCACTTCGCCCATGGCCGGCGCGAAGTGGCCGACCAACTGGTCTCAGGCGACCTGCGCGGCTACGTGGTGATTCCGCAGGATTTCGAGCAGCGGCTGGCCCAGCGTGGCAGCGAGCCGCTGGTGCAGATCGTCACCGACGGCTCCTACCCCAATACCGCCAACTACGTCGAGAACTACGCCCGCGGCGTTGTCCAGTCCTGGCGTGCCGGACTGGACGTCGGAGCACCAGCGCAGGCCGTCATGCTGGAACCGCGCTACTGGTTCAACCCCGAGCTGGAAAGCCGCCGCGCACTGATTCCCGGTGCCATCGCCATCGTCATGACCATCATCGGCACCATGCTGACTGCACTGGTGGTGGCGCGTGAATGGGAGCGCGGCACCATGGAGGCGGTGCTGTCCACGCCGGCCTCGGTGGCCGAAATCCTGATCGGCAAGCTGCTGCCGTACTTCGTGCTCGGCATGCTGTCCACGCTGGGTGCGGCGGCGCTGGCGGTGTTCGTGTTCGGGGTCCCGATGCGGGGCTCGCTGGCGGCGCTGCTGCTGCTGTCGGCGGTGTTCATGGTGCCGGCGCTGGGTCAGGGTCTGCTGATTTCCTCCTTGGCACGGAACCAGTTCCTGGCAGCGCAGATCGCGCTGTTCACGGGCTTCCTGCCGGCCTTCATGTTGTCGGGCTTTCTGTACGAGATCGACGCCATGCCGGCACCGATCCGCGCCATCACCTTGGTGGTTCCGGCGCGCTACTTCGTCGATTCGCTGAAGACGGTGTTCCTGGCCGGCGACATCTGGGCCGTGTTCCTGCCCAACCTGGCGGTCATGGCGGCGATCGGGGGGCTGTTCTTCGTGATCGCCAAGCGCGCCACGCGCAAGAACCTGGAGTGACGCGATGTTGACTTCCGCATTCTCGTTCACCCGCCTGCGCGCCCAGTTCATCAAGGAAGTGCTCAGCGTCCTGCGCGACCCGCGCAGCCGCATGGTGGTGTTCGTGCCGCCGATCCTGCAGTTGCTGGTGTTCGCCTTTGCCGCGACGCTGGAAGTGCGCAACGTCGATATCGCCGTCTACGATCAGGATGCGGGGCGCTGGTCGCACGAGTTGGTACAGCGCCTGGACAGCGCCCGCTTCATCACCCACGTCCGGCATGTCGACAGCCAACAGCAGCTCCACGAGCTGATCGACCGTGGCGAGGTGATCGCCGCGCTCGCCATCCCGGTGGATTTCTCGCGCTCCATCGCCGCCGGCGAAAGTGGCCGCGCGCAGGTACTGGTCGATGGCCGGCGCAGCAACTCCGGGCAGATCACCGTGGCCTATCTGTCCACCATCGCCGCCGATGTCGGCGCCGAGGTCGTGCCCGACGCCCAGGCACCAACGCCCGTGGTCGTGCGCCACTGGTTCAACCCGAATCTGGTCTACCGCTGGTTCATCGTGCCCGGCCTGACGGGCATCCTGGCGCTGTTCAGCTCGCTCTTGATCACCTCGTTGTCGATCGCGCGCGAGCGCGAGCTGGGCACCTTCGACCAGTTGCTGGTGTCGCCCACCTCGACGCCCGAGATCATCATCTCCAAGTCGCTGCCGGCACTCGCAATTGGCACCGGGCTGGGCCTGTTCATGATCAGCGCGGGCGTCTTCCTGTTCGGCATCCCGTTTACGGGCTCGTTTGCACTCCTGCTTGCCAGCCAGGTGCTGTTCATCGCCTCGGTGGTCGGCATCGGTCTGATGATTTCCGCGGTCAGCATGACGCAGCAGCAGGCCATCCTGGGAGCGTTCGCCATCGGCGTGCCGGCGGTGCTGATGTCAGGCTTTGCGACGCCTGTGGAAAACATGCCTGTCGTCCTGCAATGGCTGGCTCAGGCCATTCCGCTGACCCACTTCCTCATCATCGTCGAAGGCAGCTTTCTCAAGGCCATGCCGCCCGGTGACATTCTCGCCAGCCTGTGGCCGCTGGCGGTCATCGCCCTGGCCACGCTGACGATGGCCACCGTATTCGTCCGAGGACGCCTGCAATGAAATCCAAGCCCCGCACTCCCTTTCTTCGCACAACCGTCACCGGCCTGACCCCTGGGCGCGCGCGTCCGCTCGCGCTGGCCCTGTCCTGCGTGCTGCTGACTGCCTGCGCAAGCGTGGGCCCCGACTACCGCGAGCCGCCGCCGGTCGACGTCGGCAGCGGCTGGAGCTTGCCGTTGGCAAGCGAATCCCAGTCCGCAGACTTGAGCCAATGGTGGTCTGCACTGGACGATCCCATCCTCGATCGCCTGATGGCCACGGCGCTGGCACAGAACCTGGATCTGCGCCAGGCTGCGGCACGCATCGATGAGGCACGCGCCCTGCGCGATCGTGTGGCCGGCGAGGCATTGCCCACCGCCGCCGCTGGCGCGAGCGTCAACCGGCGCCGTCAAAGCGAGAACGGACCCCTGCCCGTAGGTTCGATCCCCGGCCTTGACGCCACGCAGACCATCTACGATGCGGGCTTCGACGCGGCCTGGGAGGCCGACTTGTTCGGGGCCAAACGGCGCGCCCTGGAAGGTGCCAGCGCCCACCTACAGGCGACCGAAGCCGAGGCACAGGGCGTTCGCATGCGCGTCGTGGCCGAGGTCGCGCGCACCTGGTTCACCGCCGTCGGCGCCCGCTACGAGTTGCACGCACAACAGGCCACGCTGGATACGCTGCAGCAGACCTTGGAATTGGTGCGCCTGCGGCATGCGCTGGGCGACGCGTCGGCCGCCGACGTGGAGGCGGCGTACGCCCAATGGACTGCAGTCAACGCGCTCATCCCGGATATCCAGGCGCGTCAGCGCGCCGCGGTACTCAGCCTGGGCGTGCTGCTGGGCGCACCGCCGGAGCGGGAGCTGGCACTGCTGGATGGACCCTTGACGCCGAGCACGCTGCGGGCGCTGCCGGTGGGCGAGCGCGCAGATATGCTGCGCCGACGCCCTGACGTGCTGGCTGCGGAACGTCGCCTGGCAGCGAGTTCCGCCGACATCGGCGTGGCCACGGCCGAACTGTTCCCCAAACTCTCCATCGGTGTCGGCGGCGGGTTTCAGGCGCTCAGCACGGGCGAGTGGTTCGATGCATCCAGCTCGCGTTTTTCCATCCTACCGCTGATTTCCTGGCGCCTGTTCGACGGTGGCCGTGTGCGAGCCGAAATTCGGGCGCGCGAGGCGGCCGAGCGGCAGGCTGCGCTCGCTTACGAGCAAGCGGTGCTGACGGCTCTCGGAGACGCCGAGCGTGCGCTTGGCGACTATCACGGGGGATTGGACACGCTTCAGCGTCGCGCAATGGCCGTGGACGCGGCACGAAAGAGCTACGGCTACGCGAACACACGCTACGCGGCGGGCGACATAGCGCTGATCGAACTGCTGGCCGCCCAGCGCAGCCTGCATGAAGCCGAGACCGCGGCCGCACGTGCGCATACCAGCGCCGCCGTGCAATTGGTGGCGCTGTACAAGGCGCTCGGGGGTGGCTGGGATGCGCCCGCAATGACATCGCAAACCACGAATCCGGCCCTGAAGCCGACCGCAACAGTGCTCGCTGCACCCTCGGTTCCTTGATTCAACGAAAGGAGATCACCATGCAAATCAACGTAGGAAACCTCGATCGCATCGCGCGCGTCGTCATCGGCCTGATCCTGCTCAGCTTGCCGTTGTGGCTGGATTCACCGTGGCGCTGGCTGGGGCTCATTGGAATCATGCCGCTGATCACCGGCCTGGCGGGTCGCTGTCCGGGCTACCGCCTGCTCGGCGTGAACACCTGTCCAATGCAAAAGAAGGAGCCCGAGTGAGCATCCCATGAAACTGAATTTTCTGGGCGCTGCGCGCGAAGTCACCGGATCGTGCTTTCTGGTGGAGGGGCTCAACCTGCGCTTCCTGGTGGACTGCGGCATGGTTCAAGGCGGGCGCGCGGCGGCGGCGCGCAATCGGGAGTCGTTTCCGTTCGATCCGGCGTCGATCGATTTCGTGCTCCTGACCCATGCCCACATCGACCACAGCGGGCTGTTGCCCAAACTCACGCGCGCCGGATTCAAAGGAGCCATCTACACCACTCCCGCCACGGTTGATCTGCTGGGCGTGATGCTGCCCGACAGTGCCCACATCCAGGAGAGCGATGCAAAACGCAGTGCCAAAAGGTCCCGTGGAGAGGATGCGCTGCCGCCGCTGTATACGCTGCAGGATGCGCGCGAATGCCTGCAACAGGTGCGAGGCATCGAATACGACCGGGAGTTCGCGCCCCGTGTCGGAGTGCGCGCGCGCTTTCGCGATGCCGGGCACATCCTCGGGTCGGCCATCATCGAAGTCTGGGTCACCGAGCATGGCTACCCGACAAAACTGGTATTCAGCGGCGACCTGGGCCAGCCGGGGCGTCCGATATTGCGCGACCCGACACCCATCGAGGACGCCGACATCCTCGTCATCGAGTCCACCTATGGCAACCGTCAGCACAAGGACTTTTCGGCAACCGAAGAGGAGATGATCGGCATCGTCGAAAAGACCTTGTTCGAGCGCGGCGGCAACGTCATCGTGCCGGCCTTCGCGGTCGGTCGCACTCAGGAAGCCCTGTACCACCTGCACCGTCTCACCAGCGAGGGGCGGCTGCGGCAACCGAGGGTATTCGTCGATTCGCCGATGGCCACGGAAGCCACGCGCATCACGCGGGAACACCTTGAGCTGTTCGATGAGCACGCGAAGCGCTTGGCAGGATGGCACGCACGCGGCCAAAACCTGCCGTATCTGCATTTCACGGAAAGCGCAGAAGAGTCCATGGCGTTGAACCAGATTCGTTCGGGCGCCATCATCATTTCCGCCAGCGGCATGTGCGACGCGGGACGCATCCGGCACCACCTGCGCCACATTTGCCGCGCAAGGAATGCAGCGTCCTGTTCTCCGGCTTTCAGGCGCAGGGAACACTGGGCCGCCAACTGGTCGATGGCGCGGCGCGCGTGCGCATCTTCGGCGACGACATTCCGGTGCGCGCGGCGATCCACAGTGTGGATGGGCTCTCGGCGCACGCCGACCAAGCGGCCCTGCTGGCTTGGGCCCGAGGCTTCAAGCAAGCCCCTGAGCAAACCTTCGTGGTGCATGGGGAGCCGTCCGCCGCGCAGGCGTTTGCAGAACTTCTGCAACAGCAACTCGACTGGCAGGTCTCGGTGCCTGAACATGGCCAGGTGGTGCCCTGGCCGGATTTTCTGGCGCATCTTCCCGAGAACGCTTCACCAGACTCTGCCGAGCACACCTC
Source organism: Denitratimonas organivorans (assembly GCF_037478135.1). Classification (NCBI taxonomy): domain Bacteria; kingdom Pseudomonadati; phylum Pseudomonadota; class Gammaproteobacteria; order Lysobacterales; family Lysobacteraceae; genus Denitratimonas; species Denitratimonas organivorans. The sequence goes on along the minus strand of NZ_JBBHDV010000001.1, from coordinate 467,529 downwards.
ACGCTCGGCTCGTGTGACAAGGAGAAGACCATGAAATTACGTGTTCCTCTAGCGATCCTGTGCCTGGTCTTGGTTGCTGCCCCTGCATTGGCCGACGATGACTGCGACGTTCCTGTGCAGTACTGGCAGTCGCGTGACGCCGCGCTACGGCATGCAGCCAGCCTGGGCTGGCAGGTGCAGCGCCTGAAGATCGACGACGGTTGCTATGAGATTCGCGGCCGCGATGCCCAGGGGCGTACCTTCAAGGCCAAGCTCGACCCCCAAACGCTGCGCGTGGTGAAGATGAAGTTGCGCAACGACGACGGTAACCACGAGCGCGAGCGCGAGCGCACGCGGGGCCGGGATGCCCCCGCACCCGCCACCGCCAACCCCATACCGTCCCCTGGCAACGTCCCCCGCGGCCAGATCGAATGATTCCCCCTGTCTACACCGGAGACCCACCATGTCCACCAGATTCCTGCTGACCACCGTGGCCGCCGCCTGCGCGCTGGCCTTGCCCGCCATGGCGCAGAGCCGCCCGGTCACGCTCTCGACCACCCTCAAGGACTACGGCGGCGATGGCGCCTACCTCGCCGTCTACCTCACCGACGCGAAGGGCGCCTACGTCCGCACGTTGTGGGTGGCCGGCGGCAAGGCCAAGTACTACAAGCACCTGGCAGACTGGAACCGCCTGTCGGCCGGCGACGCCAAGCGCCTGAATGGCGTGACCGGCGCCAGCGTGGGTGCGGGACGCACACTCAAGGTGACGGCCGAGTTGGCCGACGCGCTGATCGACGCGGGCTACGAGATCCGCATCGACGCTGCCGCAGAGGACATGCGGGACAGCCCGGCCGAAATCCGCGTGCCGCTGACGGCGACCGGCGCGGGCAAGCCGCAGGCCGGCAAGCAATACATCCAGTCATTCACCTATCAGTTGCAGTAAAGGGCCCACATGATCTGGCGATTCGCCCATCGATGGCTGGGCCTGGTGGCGGGTACGCTCGCGCTGGTGCTGAGCATCACCGGCACGCTGCTGGCGCTCGATCCATTGAACAACGCCATTCAGGCAGCCCCCACCGAGCCTGACATGCCGGTGGCCACTCTGGTGCAACGTGTACAGGCCACTGTCCCGGGAGCGGAGGAAATCCGCCGCCAGCCTTCCGGCGCCATCGTGGTGTATGCCTTCGAGGACGGGCAGGCTCGCGCGTTGCGCGTCGCCCCCGCCGACGGCCGGGTGCTGGGCAGCTACCAGCCCTCGCTCTTGCCGCGCTGGGTGAAGAACCTGCATCGTGCGCTGTTGCTGGACGATCCCGGGCGCGTCGCTGCGGCGGTGGTGGCGCTGGCCATGCTGGCGCTGTCGGTCTCGGGCCTAGTGCTGCTGCTGCGCCGCATGGGCGGCTGGCGACGCCTGGCAGGCCCGGTGCGCGGCACACTGGCGCAGCGCCTGCACGTGCTGGCCGGGCGGGTGGTGCTGGCGGTTCTGGCCCTGTCGGCGGTCGCCGCGCTCTACATGAGCGCAGCCACCTTCGGCTTGGTGCAGCTCGACGCTGAAGCGGAACCAGAGGTCGCATCCTCCCCCAACGGGCAGGCATCGCTGCCGGCGGGTCAGTTGCCGCTGCTGCAAGCCCTGCACGTGCAAGACCTGCGCAAGCTGAACGTACCCGCGGCCGACGACCCGCAGGACATCTGGAGCATCGTCACCGTCCAGGGCCAAGGCTGGGTGGATCGCTACAGCGGTCAGACCCTGGCCTGGCATGACACCACAACGGCGCAGCGCGTACACGACTGGGCGCTGCTGCTGCACACGGGCGACGGTGCCTGGGCCTGGGCCGTGGTGCTGGGTGCCATGGGCGCGAGCATCCCACTGTTCTGGGTCACGGGCGTGCTGCTGTGGTGGCAGGCGCGTCGCAGCCGGCCCGCCATCGAGGGCAACAGCCCGCTGGCGCAGGCCGACAGCCTGATCTTCGTCGCCAGCGAAAGCGGCAGCACCTGGGGTTTCGCCCAGGCCCTGCACACCGCGCTGGCAGCCGCGGGCCACCGCGTGCACACCACGGCGCTGGAGCACTGGCACGTGCCGCCGGCCGCGCGCCATGTCTACGTGCTGGCCGCCACCTATGGCGAAGGCCAAGCGCCCGCCCATGCCGCACGAGCGCTCGACGTCATCGCGCACCAGCCCGTCACCAGCGCGCAGGTGGCGGTGCTGGGTTTTGGCGACCGGCAGTTCCCCGCCTTCTGCGCTTTTGCCGAAGCGCTGGAGCAGACCCTGCTTGCCCAGGGCTGGAACCCGCTGCTGGCGCTGGAGCGCATTCACCAGCAGTCCGCGCAGGAGTTTGCCCGCTGGGGACAGTCGCTGGCGCAAGCCCTGGGCCAGCCTCTCTCGCTCGCCTACCAGCCGCGCCTGCCGCGCACCGCGGCACTCACGCTGGTGTCGCGGCAAGACTTCGCGGGGGGCGCGGGTGAGCCAGCGGCCATCCTGCGCTTTGCCTTGCCCGGCCGTGGCTTGCCGCGCTTCGTCGCCGGCGACCTGCTGGGCATCGTGCCACCGGGGGATCAACCGGTGCCGCGCTACTACTCGCTGGCCTCGGGCACGCGCGACGGCTTCGTTGAAATCTGCGTGCGCCGCATGCCGGGCGGCGTGTGCTCCAACTACTTGCATGGCTTGCAGCCGGGCGACAGTGCGCAGGCTTTCATCCGTCCCAATCCGGGCTTCGCGCTGCACGGCTCGCGCCAGCCCGTGCTGCTGATCGGTGCGGGTACGGGCGTGGCGCCACTGGCGGGCTTCATCCGGGGCAATGCGCGGCGCCGGCCCATGCATTTGTATTACGGCACACGTGATCCGGCGCGGGATTTTTACTTCGGTGAGGAACTTCAGGCTTGGCAGGCCGAGGGCCGCCTGGCCGATCTGCACACCACGTTCTCGCGCACGCCGGACGGCGGCGGCTATGTGCAGGATTCCCTGCGCCGCGACGCCGCACGGGTGCGCGACCTGTTGGCGCGCGGTGCCGTCGTGCGCGTGTGCGGCAGCCGTCCCATGGCGCAGGGGGTGGCGCAGGTGCTCGACGAGATACTGGATGGGCTGGGGTTGAGCGTGGCCCGGCTCAAGCAGCGTGAACGCTATGCCGAAGACCTGTTCTGATCCCCGGCGTCTGACACTGCACGGCCCCACCATGGGCACGCGCTGGTCCGTCACCTGCGACGCCGAGCCGGACGTGGATGCACCGGCCCTGCAACAGGCCCTGGCCGCCGCCGTGCTTCAGGTGGATGTGCAGATGTCGCCCTGGCTGCCCGACAGCGATCTGAATCGCCTCAATTGCGCGCCCCCCGCCGCCTGGCTGACGCTGCCACCGGAAATCCTGGAAGTGCTGGCCTGCGCGCTGGATATCGGCCGCCTGAGCCAGGGTGCGTTCGATCCGGCCGTGGGCGCGCTGGTCGATGCCTGGGGCTTCGGCGCGGCGCACGATGAACCCGATGCGGCGGCGATCCGTGCTGCCGTGTCAGCCTCTCGCCCGCCCACGCATGAAGCGCTGGAGCTGGACCGCACCGCCGGCCGTGCGCGCAAGCATGCGCCGTTGCAACTGGACCTGTGCGGCATCGCCAAAGGCTACGCTGTGGACCGCATGGTCGAGGCGCTGCGCCGGCACGGCGTACGCCACGCCCTGGCGGCGCTGGACGGCGAGCTGCGCGCCGTGGGCGGCCAGGCCAGCGGCCAGCCCTGGGCTGTGGCCGTGGAGAGCCCACAGGCCGGGCGCCGTGCGGTGCACAGTGTGGTCGAACTGCAGAACCTGGCCGTGGCCACCTCCGGTGACTACCGGCGCTATCTGGAGGTGGGCGGCGCACGCCTCTCGCACACCATGGATGCGCGCCGCGCCGCGCCCGTGCGCAACGATGTGGCCTCGGTCACGGTGCTGGCGTCGGCCTGCATGCACGCAGACGCCTGGGCCACGGCGTTACTGGTGGCCGGCCCCGATGAAGGGCTGGCGCTGGCGCGGCGCATGGGGCTGGAGGCGCTGTGGCTGCTGCGCCGCGACGGTGCGCTGGTGGAGATGGGGCTGGGACGGTTCGGCAATGCGCCTGTGCACGGGCATGACGACGAGGGGCGTTGATGATGAGCACTTTGCCTGAGTATGCCGATCGCTTGCGCGCCATCATCGAATCGCCTGCGTACCGCCTCGCGTATGAGGACGGTGATCTTCTCGCCCAGGACGATTTGCGTCCGCTGCGTCTCCAGCTCGAACTGCTCAAGCCCGAACGTGTCTTGCGTGAGCAAGGCGTGCGTTCGACCGTGGTGGTGTTTGGCAGTGCGCGCGTAAGCGATGCTGTCACCGCACGCGACCGGCTCGCTGTGCTGGAGCAGCAAGCGGGCACCATGCCGGGGAATCCAACGTTTGGGCGGGACCTGACCTTGGCCCGTCGCCGCGTGGAACAGGCACGCTATTACGAAGAGGCACAGCGCTTCGCCCAACTGATCTCTGCTCGTTTCCAGCAGGAGGGGCGGTGCGACTTCGTCGTCATCACCGGTGGCGGCCCCGGCATCATGGAAGCCGCCAATCGCGGTGCTTTCGATGCCGGGGCCCGCTCGATCGGCCTCAACATCACTTTGCCGCACGAACAAGCGCCGAACCCCTACATGTGTCCGGAGCTGGCGTTTCGGTTCCACTATTTCGCGCTGCGCAAAATGCATTTCTTGCTGCATGCGAAAGGTTTGGTGGCCTTCCCCGGTGGCTATGGAACGCTCGACGAACTGTTCGAGGTGCTGACCCTGATCCAGACCGGCAAGATGCAGCGGATTCCGGTGGTTCTGGTCGGCCGCGGCTTCTGGAGCCAAGCCGTTGATTTCGATCTTCTGCTCGACGAAGGCTACGTATCGCCATCCGATCTCGACTTGTTTACCTGCGTGGACAAAGCCGAGGAAATCATGGGTGCCTTGGAACGCTTTTACGTCGATAGAGCAACAGATGGCGCGCCATCATGATGCGCATCGGCAGCCTTCACGCGCGGCTGCCAAAGGCCAATGCGGCTGGCAGAGCCGGCTCGGCCTGGGTCGCAGGGCGATTAGATTCTGCACTATAAATCAAATCTTATGCTACTTTTCCTACAAGTTCTTGCGATAGCTCTAGGGGCTGATTGGATTCCGTGCTATTTTTATAGCATGGATGGAAATTCTAGGCACCAGGTAATCAAGCGGCTGCAGGCGGGACTCCCCCGCGGGGCGCCGTTCGACCTTGCCACCCTGAGCCAGTTCGGGGTGTCGCCCCAGCTCGCCGCCCACTATGCCGACGGCGGGTGGCTCGTGCGCCTGGCCCATGGCGTCTATGCCTTCCCGAACGATGAATTCGGGGTCTACGGTGCGCTGAAGTTCCTGCAACAGCGCGTGCCCGGCCTGCACGTCGGCGGCAAGAGCGCCCTGGCCCTGCAGGGCGTGCGGCACAACCTGGGCAGCCGGGAGACGCTGGTGCTGTGGGGCGACGGTCGTTTCGCGTTGCCCGCCTGGTTCACCTCGCGCTTTCCGGCCCGGTACGTCCACGCCCGCCTGTTCGACTGGCCGGACACGGTGCTGGCCAGCAAGACCCTGACCACGCCGCCTGGCCTGCCCGAGGATCTGCGGGCGGCTGCCTCCGAGCGTGCCATTCTGGAGCTGCTGTACGAAGCCGGCGTCAAGCAGAGCCTCGAAGAGGCCCGCAACATCTTTGATGGACTGCGTTCCCCCCGCAAGGACTTGCTCGGGCAACTGCTGTCCTGCTGCACCAGCGTGAAGGCCGTGCGCCTGTTCCTCACCTGGGCGCGCGAGACCAGCCTCGTGGATGTCGACGCCCTGCTGGAGCAGTACCCGGTTCGCACCGGCAGCAACACGCGCTGGATGAGCCGGCTCGATGACGGCACCCTGCTGAGCCTGAAACCTCATGGATAAGACCTACGCGGACACCGTTCGCCTGCTGCTGGCCGTCGCGCCCAACGTGTTCGCCAACGACATCTTCGCCATGAAGGGCGGCACGGCCATCAACCTCTTCGTGCGGGACATGCCGCGCCTGTCGGTGGACATCGACGTGGTGTACCTCCCGTGGCAGACGCCGCGCGACGAAGCGCTGCAAGCCATCAACCAGGAGCTGGCCGCCATCGCCACGCGCGTTGCACCGCTGGGCGTGCAGACACGCCTGGTTCGCGCCAAGGACCTGGGGGACACCAAGCTGATCGTCGATAACGACGCCAACCAGGTGAAGATCGAGGTCAACGTCGTGTTCCGAGGCAGCGTGCTGCCCGTCGAGCGGCGGCCGCTGAGCGCCAAGACCAGCGATCTGTTCGGCGTCGAGTTCGAGCTGCCGATTCTGGCACCGGACGAGCTGTACGCCAGCAAGCTGGTGGCCGCGCTGGATCGGCAGCACCCCCGCGACCTGTTCGACGTGTGGCAGCTCTACGAATCGGGCGACATCAGCGACGGCATGGTCGAGTGCTTCGTGATCTATCTGGCGGGCCACAACCGGCCGCCCCACGAAGTGCTGTTCGGCAACGACAAGGACATCGCCGGCGAGTACGAACGGGCCTTTGTCGGTATGGCCGAAGTGGACTGCCCCTTGGATACGCTGCTGGACGCTCGCGCGCAGTTGCGACGCGAGTTGCAGCAACGGCTGACGAAGGCGCACAGGCGGTTCCTGAGCGGTCTGGTACGCGCAGAACCGGACTGGTCGCTGGTGCAATGCCAGCACGCCGCGCAACTGCCGGCACTGCGCTGGAAGCTCAACAACCTGGAGACCTTTCGCAAGAAGCGCCCCAAGGACTTCGCCGCGCAAGCCGCTGCGCTCGATGCCGGCCTGGGCCAGATCTGAAGCGGAGGCAGAAGTATTCCCGGCTTGCCGGGGTTGCCCCATGCCGCATTGATTGCGGCACGCGACACGCGCTGCCCCTATACCCAAAGGCTTCCGAAAAGGCCGCAAGGGCTGGGAAAGGGCAAGGGAACGGAGCCAAGGGGAAAGGCCCTACCCGAAAAGGCCAAAAGGCACCCCTGAGCAGCCCCTCATCCGAGGTTCGTCATGCTCTCGCTGTTCCAGCGCAAACGGGTGCCACCCACCGCCGGCACACCGCCCACATCCGCCATCGAAACTCCAAAAGGGTTGATGCGGCCGGAGTCGGCCGCATCGCTGCTGGCGACGCCGCGTCGACAGAAACTGCTGGAACACATCTGGCAGCGCACATCGCTCTCGCGCCGACAGTTCGCCACGCTCTACCTCGCCCCACTGGAGCGCTACGCCGAGTTGGTCCAGCAGTTCCCGGCCTCCGAGAACCACCACCACGCCTATCCGGGCGGCATGCTGGACCACGGCCTGGAGATCGTCGCCTATGCGCTGAAGCTGCGGCAGTCATACCTGCTACCTGCGGGCGTCACGCCGGAGGCACAGGCGGCCCAGGCCGAAGCCTGGACCGCAGGCACGGCCTACGCGGCCTTGCTGCACGACATCGGCAAGATTGCGGTCGATCTGCACGTCGAGCATGCCGACGGCAGCGTCTGGCATCCCTGGCACGGCCCGCTGCGAAAGCCCTACCGCTTCCGTTACCGAAAGGAGCGCGAGCACCGCCTGCACAGCGCCGCCACCGGGCTGCTCTACGTGCGCCTTCTCGATCGGGACATCTTCGACTGGCTCAGCGGCTATCCCGACCTCTGGGCCGCGCTGCTGTACGTGCTGGCCGGCCAGTACGAGCACGCCGGCACGCTCGGCGAGCTGGTCGTGCAGGCCGACCAGGCATCGGTCGCCCAGGAACTCGGCGGCGATCCCAGCAAGGCGCTGGTGGCGCCCAAGCATGCTCTGCAACGCAAATTGCTCGACGGCTTGCGCTACCTGCTCAAGGAAGCGTTCAAGCTGAACCAGGCCGGCCCGGCGGACGGTTGGCTGACCCAAGACGCCTTGTGGCTGGTGAGCAAGACCGTCTCCGACAAGCTGCGCGCACATCTGCTATCGCAAGGCATCGACGGCATTCCGGCGAGCAACACGGCGGTGTTCAACTTGCTGCAGGATCACGGCATCGTGCAGCCAACGCCGGATGGCAAGGCGATCTGGAAGGCTTCTGTCACCAGCGACGCCGGCTGGTCGCACGCCTTCACCTTCCTGAAACTCTCGCCGGCGATGATCTGGGATGCCGCTGACCGGCCGGCGCCGTTCGCAGGCCGTGTGCAGGTCGAGGAGGAACAGGCGGAGCCGCAGGCGCCGGCGGTGGCCGATGGGCCGCGCGCCGAAGGCATCGAAGCTGCATCCGCGAGCGCGGCGCCGATCGCATCCACAGCCACGGATGCCGGCGTGGCCGCGCTGCTCGACCTGCTGGGCGACACCGCTCCACCCGCGACACCGGAGATCCCGAGTTCCCCTGTTGCCGAGCCCGAGCCGGCCCCTTCGACCATGCCCCCGCCGCAGATGAGCCTCGCGTCTTCCCAGGATCGCGCGGAGCCCTCCGGGGCGCACTTCATGGCCTGGCTGCGTCAGAGCATCCAGACGCGCAAGCTCATCATCAACGACGCCAAGGCCCTGGTGCATACCGTCGCCGGTACGAGCTACCTCGTCAGCCCCGGCGTGTTCCAGCGCTACGCGCAGGAGTACCTTCAAGTCGCCGCGCTGGCCAAGCAGGAGAAGCTGGAGGGGTGGCAGTGGGTACAGAAACGCTTCGAGAAGCTGGGACAGCACCGCAAGCAGCCGAGCGGGCTGAACATCTGGACCTGCGAAGTCACGGGGCCGCGCAAGTCGCGCCGGCTGCACGGCCACCTGCTCGTCAGCCCGGATGCGCTGTTCCAGGAGACGCCGCCAGACAACCCATACCTGCGGCTCGTCAACGAGGCCGCAAAGCGCGAAGATTCAGCCCTTGGGGGCAAGGCCGACGATCAGGCGTAGGCATGCGACCGCTGTGCGGGCCGGCTTTAATCTGCGGATGGGGCCGACTCTGCCAGCTTGGCTTCGGTCAGAGTCATCAAGTGGGCGGAACTGCATTTCAGCGCACGGGCGATCTTGAGGATGAGAGGGAGCGTGGGGACATGCTCGCCGCGCTCGATCTTGCCCATGTGCGACCGTTCGATGCCGGCCATGTGGGCCAGCGTTTCCTGAGCGATACCCTGGTTGGTTCTTTCTTCCCGCACGGCAGCCCCAAACGCGATGGCTGGTTCCGCTTCGTAGGTAGTGGTGCCGGTGGGGCGGCCCCTTTGGATCGAACGCTTTGGCATTGCCAAGAGCGTCGAACACGGTCACGATTTAAACCACGTTAAACTTAACTCATTCAACGGATTCGAGATCAGTTGCCACGAGTTCACCGCCTGGGGGGAGCTGGACGTGGAATCGAGTGACATCACCGCCGAAATTCGCATGGCCGTCCTCGGCGAATGGGTGCCTCCCCAGCTCGCCGACGTGCTCGCCCTGCAGCGTGCCGAAGAGCCGGAGACTCATGCCGTCCTGGCCGGCTGGACAGATCCCGGTCGAGGCGCGGAGCTGCCGGGCGACGGCTTCGACTTCGCCTTGTCTGCGGTTGCCCGGCAGTGGCCTGGCTGGGTATGCGAGCCGCTGTGGCATGACACGCTGGCGGTCGCCGTGGCCAAGCGCTCCCACCTGCTGGCCTACCGTGAAGTGCCGTGCCAGGAAGTGCTCAAGCAGCCGTTGATCTGCTCGCAGTCCACGGCCGATGAACCATGGCGCATGACCATGCAGCGCGTGTTCGAGAACGCGCTGCAGGAGCGGGAGCAAACGGTGGAGACATTCGATGTGGTGATGACGCTGGTTGCCGCCGGGTACGGGATCACCATTGCGCCCGCCGCGAGACTGGCGAGCTACCTACGCCGAGGCATCGCCATGCGGCCGCTGGCCGGCGCACCAACGATCGTGATGGCTTACCTGCTCCGTCGCGAGGCTTCCTTGTCGGACACCCAGGCAAGATTCGCCCACCGCGCGCGCTTGGTGTCCTGACGGACGCGTGGGGATCGCGGTTTCGCCACGACCCCGCATTCCTGCTGCTAGGCGACCCCGACTCGCGGCGGGGTCCATTCGCTCTCCTTCACGGCTGTGCTCACCGCTATGACGAGCTTGTCGAGATTGCCGGCCGTCACGCCCTCCAGTGCCGAACGCCCCCGCAGCATCGAGCGCGGTTGCAGCAGTGCATGGTAGATCTGCCAGGGGTCCGCACCCCTGGTCAGCTTCAGGACGGACTGGATCAGCTCGTGCTTGAGTGGGTCGAGGTGCCAGTCCGGCACGCGCTGGCCGCGATTGCCTACGTTCAACGCCAGCAAGTTGCCCGCCTTGATCTCGTAGCTGATCCACCTGCGGGACTTGCCCGCCATCTTGGCAAACGCCGCGACGGGAAGGTTGTGCGGCGCTTCGAAGACATCGAACAGTTCCATCCTCTCGCGCTGAATGTCAGAAGGCACCAGCGGCGCGGCCGACCGAGGGGGCGGAACCGCCGGCAGCCGATGTGCGGCGGCAGAAACCAACGGCATGGCGTCGCCGGGCTTCGTCACGAGCAGGATTGGCGAAGCGGCAACCGGCGTGGAGGGTGCGCTTGCGGTTTGCTCATTCGGGAACGCGGGCACGCCTTCCAGATGCACGGTGAGCGGCATGCTGGCCGCCTCGACCTGGTTCTGCTCGAAGAGGTCGAGCCGATCGGCCCAGTCCTGCATCATGCGGCGACGCTGTTCCACGTACTCGGCATGGTTGTAGGTCGCGCTGACCTTGTTGGGATCGACATGCGAGAGCTGTGCATCCACCCAGACCTTCGGGTAGCCGATCTCGTTGAGCGCAGTGGACATCGTGCCGCGGATGCCGTGTCCGGTCAGGCGTTCCTGATAGCCCATGCGTTTGAGCGCACCATTGAGCGTGTTCTCGCTGATGCGCTTCTTCAAGTCGCTGTCGTGCCGGAACAGGTGGCGCTGGGCCGGCTTGAACTCATCCAGCAGGTGCCGGACGATCTCCATGGCCTGAATCGGCAGCGGCACGATGTAGGGCGGGATGTCCTTTGGCTGCTGCCGCTTCTTGCGCATATCCAACTGGAGTTGCTTCACGACGTCGGGCGGGATGATCCACAGCCCACGGTCCAGATCGAATTGATCCGGCGTCGCCTGTCGCAGCTCGCCGGTTCGCACGCCGGTCAGCAGCAATAGCCGCAGCCCGAGCTGGGTCTGCCGCCTGCCGCGATAGCTGCGCAGCCGCTGCAACAGCTTCGGCAGCTCGGCCATGCGCAGGAACGGGTTGTGGTTGACGGGTGGCAGCGGCAGCGCCACCACATCGAGATCGGAGGCGGGGTTTTGCTCCAGGCCCGGCACGATCACCAGCGCGTAGCGAAACAGTTGGTTGAACCACGTCCTGACTTTCTCGGCGACGGAGAGTGCCCTGCGCTTCTCGATCTTGGCGATCACCTCCAAGAGGTCGGGACGCTTGATCTCATAGACCGACCGCTTGCCCAAGGTGGGCAACACATCCTTGTCGAAGATCCGTGGAAGTATCGAGAGGGTCGTCTGCCGGCCTTCCTTGAGGCTGAGCCCGCGATGCTTGAGCCACTTGCGATACACCGCCTCGAAGGTGTTTTCGTCGGCGAGCCGGACAGCGGTGCGCTTCTGCTTGCGGTGAACGCGAGGATTGGTGCCTTTGGCCAGCAGGGCGCGCGCTTCGTCGCGCAGGCTGCGGGCCTCGCGAAGCGTCACCTCCGGGTAGGTGCCGAGCGACATCCGCTTCTGCTTGCCCGCCCAGTAGTAGCGGAAGTGCCAAGTCCTGCCCCCTGCAGCCGTGACGGCCAGGGAGAGGCCATCCAAGTCAGGGAGGGTGTATGCCTTGCCAGTTGCCTTGGCCTGCCGAACGGCCAGGTCTGAGAGTGCCATGCTCTTGCTCCTGAACATGAGTCAGGAACCAGATGCTGGTCACGTCGACCTCGCCCCTCCATCAACAATCCGGAATCAGCCGCGCCCGCAAAAATGGACTTGTTTGTGGACTTAAAAGTCCCGGCTGTAGGCGGATCGCAGTGGACCACGGCAGAACGTCAAAGAGAGGAAAAGTCTTTGTGGAGCAATGACTTGCAGACTCTCTTGGACTTCTGCGGAAGTCCGCAGAATGATGCAGTGGAGCGGGTGAAGGGAATCGAACCCTCGTATGCAGCTTGGGAAGCTGCCGTTCTACCATTGAACTACACCCGCATCAGCCGTCATGCATCGACCGCGCTTGCCGCTAAGGCGACCGCATGCAGCGGTGCGTGCGTGGCAGGTATTGCAGCAGCATCGGCGGCTTTCTGTACCGCACCCGATCAATGCTGTCGCCGCAGGCGCTGCGGCATTGAACTGCACCTGTATGACGGCCGATCATAGCCAGTGATCGAACAGGCGGCAATCGCCGCGTGCAGGCTTCAAGGAGGCTCCCATGCGCATCGTGTTGAACGGTGAACCCCATGCCCTGGACGGGCAGATCAGCGTTGCCGGGCTGCTGGCACATCTGGGCTTTGGCGAACGCCGCGTGGCGGTCGAAGTGAACCGCGAGATCGTGCCGCGCAGCCGCCATGATTCACATCTGTTGAACGACGGCGACCAGGTCGAACTGGTGCACGCCATGGGTGGCGGTTGAGGCCGGATCGCCGCGCAACACTTCCGCGCACTGCGGCCGGAGCCGGTTTTCAGGGATAATCAAACAATGCAAGAAAACAACCACTCCGACCCCCTGCTGATCGCAGGCCGCAGCTATCGTTCGCGTCTGCTCACCGGCACCGGCAAGTTCAAGGATCTGGACGAAACCCGGCGTGCCACCGAGGCCGCCGCCGCCCAGATCGTCACGGTGGCGATCCGCCGCACCAACATCGGCCAGAACCCGGACGAACCGAATCTGCTGGACGTGCTGCCGCCCGAGCACTACACCATTCTTCCCAACACCGCCGGCTGCTACACCGCCGAGGAATCGGTCCGCACCCTACGCCTGGCACGCGAGTTGCTGGACGGCCACACCCTGGTCAAGCTGGAAGTGCTGGGCGACAGCAAGACCCTGTACCCGGACGTGGTGCAGACGCTGAAAGCCGCCGAGATGCTGGTGGCCGATGGTTTCCAGGTGATGGTCTACACATCCGACGATCCGATCCTGGCCAAGCGTCTGGAAGAAATCGGCTGCGTCGCGGTGATGCCGCTGGCGGCGCCGATCGGTTCCGGCCTGGGCATCCAGAACCGCTACAACCTGCTGGAAATCATCGAGAACGCGAAGGTGCCGATCATCGTGGATGCCGGTGTCGGCACCGCCTCGGACGCAGCAATCGCGATGGAGCTTGGCTGCGACGGCGTGCTGATGAACACCGCAATCGCCGGCGCACAGGATCCGGTGCTGATGGCACATGCAATGAAACTTGCGGTCGAGGCCGGGCGCGCCGCCTTCCGTGCCGGTCGCATTCCGCGCAAGCGCTACGCCAGCGCCTCCTCGCCGCTGGACGGAGTGATCGGATGACAGCTGCCGGACCTGACCCGTCCACGCCGCTGCAGGGTCGCCCGATCCGCAGTTTCGTGCTGCGCCAGGGCCGGCTGACGCCGTCGCAGGAGCGCGCGTTCGAGCAGCACTGGGCGCGCTACGGGCTGGAACCGGCCGGCACGCCGCGTGATTTCGATGCGGTGTTCGGGCGCCAGGCCGACCGGGTCGTGGAAATCGGTTTCGGCAACGGCCAGGCGCTGCATTTTGCCTCCAGCAACGAGCCGCAACGCGACTTCATCGGCATCGAAGTGCACCGCCCCGGCGTCGGTCGCCTGCTGAATGCGCTGGCCGAGGACGGTGCGGACAATGTGCGGGTCTACAACCACGATGCGGTCGAAGTGCTGGAGCGCGATATCACCGATGCCAGCCTGGCCGAGATCCGCATCTGGTTTCCCGACCCGTGGCACAAGAAGCGTCACTCCAAGCGCCGCCTGATCCAGCCCGCTTTCGCGCGGCTGCTGGCACGCAAGCTCGCGCCCGGCGGCCTGCTGCACCTGGCCACCGACTGGGAACCCTACGCCGAGCACATGTGGGACGTGCTCGATGCACTGCCGGAATTCGAGAACCGCGCCGGTGAGCGCGGCTACTTCCCGCGCCCGAGCTGGCGCCCGGAAACCCATTTCGAACGGCGCGGTCTGCGCCTGGGACACGGCGTCTGGGATCTGCTCTACCTGCGCCGCCACGATCCATGAGGTACCGGCGCCGTCATCGCAGCGGTGGCCCACGGGCCGGTGCGGTGGCGCGCGCGATGCTGCCCGGAGGCTCGGGCTGAACAATGGATCTGGAGCTGGCCGACAGCGGGGCGGTCCTGAGCATCGAGATGATGCTGGTGCTGGCGCTGGTCGGCTTCACGATGGTGATGTTCGTCTGGGAGAAGCTGCGCAGCGATGTCACCGCGCTGCTGGTGCTGGTGATGCTCGGGCTCACCGGGCTGGTGCCTTCGGAGCAGATCTTCCAGGGATTCGCCGGTACCGCGGTGATCAGCGTGATGGCCACGATGGTGCTCAGCGCCGGGCTTGACCGCACCGGCCTGCTGAATCGCATCGCAATCTGGCTGCTGCGCCGCTCCAAGGGGCTGGAAGAGCGCTTGATCCTGTACGCCTCGGCCACCGCCGGGCTGACCTCGGCCACGATGCAGAATCCCTCCGTAATGGCGCTGTTCCTGCCGGTGGTCTCGCGCCTGTCCGGGCGCAGCGGCGTGGCGCTGGCGCGGGTGATGCTGCCGGTGGCGGTGTGCATCGTGCTGGGCGGCACCCTGACGATGGTCGGCAACTCGCCGCTGATCATGCTCAACGACCTGCTGGCCCAGGCCAACCGCAACCTGCCCTCGGGCGTGGCCACGCTGAACCCGCTGCCGATGTTCGCGCCGACGCCGGTGGGGCTGGCGCTGCTGGCGATGGGACTACTGTATTTTCGCCTGTTCGGTCGCCGCCTGCTCGGCGGGCTGGCCGACAAGAGCGTGACGCCGGCACGTACCGAAAGCTATTTCGCGCGCACCTACGGCATCGCCGGCGACGTGTTCGAACTGACCGTCACCGCCGAAAGCCCGCTGGTGGGCATGTCGATCGGCGAGGCCGAGGCGCAGAAGGGCGCGCCGCTGCTGCTGGCGCTCAAATCCGGCAACGAATCGCGTCTGGCGCCACCGACCGACCAGATGATCTGGGTTGGCAGCGTGCTGGGCGTGATGGGCACGCGCGAACAGGTATCCGACTACGCGCAGAACAACCTGCTGCGGATGCAGACCCGGCTGCGCCATTTCGGTGATCTGTTCAATCCCAGCCGCGCCGGCATTTCCGAAGCAGTGATCCCGCCGACCTCGCGTTTCATCGGCCAGGTGCTGGGCGATCTGCATCTGCGCCGCAGCCACGGCATCAGCGTGCTGGCGGTGTATCGCGGCAATGAGGTCTACCGCGAGGACTACCGCAAGATGACGCTGCGCGCCGGCGACATGCTGGTGTTCCACAGCATCTGGCGCGATCTGGCCAAGGCTGCGGCGAACCGGGATTTCGTCGTGGTCACCGATTTTCCGAAGGAAGAACAGCGCCCGCACAAGCTGTGGCTGGCGATCGCGATCTTCGGGCTGGCAATCGCGCTGGCGGTCAGTCACCAGGTCGCGGTGCCGGTGGCGCTGATGGGCGGCGCGGTGGCGATGGTGCTGGCCGGGGTGCTGAACATGGACGAGGCCTACGGCGCGATCAACTGGAAGACGGTATTCCTGATGGCCGGCCTGATCCCGCTGGGCTGGGCGGTGGAATCCTCCGGCCTGGCCGCCTATCTGGCGCAGGGCATGCTCGACCGCCTCGGCGAGGTGCCGATCTTCGTGCTTCAGGCCTCGCTGGCGATGCTGACCGTGGTGCTGGGACTGGTGGTCAGCCATGTCGGTGCCACCGCGATCATGGTGCCGATCGCGATCAACGTGGCGATTTCCGCCGGCGGGCCGCCGCTCTCGTTCGCGCTGATCGTGGCGCTGGCGGCGTCCAATAATTTCCTCAGCGTCTCCAACCCGGTGCTGGCGATGGCCTCCGGCCCGGCCGGTTATCGCGCCTGGGATCTGATCCGGGTCGGCCTGCCGCTGACCTTCCTGTACCTGGCCGTGGTGCTGGGCATGGTCAACCTGATCCGCTGACCTTGCACGCTGCCCGGATTCCGGGGATCAAAACGCTTCTGTTCAGGCCGGATCGATCCACAGCTGGCCGTCGCGCAGCTCGCTGGACACTTCACTCAGTGACTGGCCGCGGCACGGGCCGGATACGCAGTCACCCTGTGGAATCGTGAAGCAGGCGCCGTGTGCGGCGCACACCAGCAGGCCCTGATCGACCAGAAAACGCCCCGGCGCCAGCTCCAGACTGCGCCCGGCATGCGGGCAGACATTGTGGAATACCCGCACCTGCTCGCCTTGGCGCAAGACCAGCAGCGAGCTGTCCTCGCCACCAACCACGGCGCGGATTTCATGCACCCCGCCCTCGGGCAGGGTGTCCAGCGATGCAACGAAAATGAACGACATGATGGGATTCGGGTCACTTGTGATGCCGCGCAGCGACCCCGATACTCGGACAACGGAGCGCGGCATTCTGCCATGCCAAGGACATTGCGATGCGACCTTTCATGTTTTCCCTGAACCCTCCCCGGCACCCGCTGGCGCGTCTGGCGCTGGGGCTGGCCGGGCTGGTGCTGCTGGGAATGTTCACCGCCTTCGGGCTGATCGTCGCGGCGGCGGTGGTGCTGGGCTATGCGGTCCGTCGCCTGCTGCTGGGCCTGCGCGGAGTGCCGCCGGGCGCCACCCGCCCGGTTGATCCGAACGTGATCGAAGGCGAGTTCTCGGTGGTGGAAAAGACCCGGCATACGCTGCACCGGCACTGAGCCGGCGCTGACCGCCCCGCTTCGGAGTGTGTTCCGACCCCAAGCCCCAGCGCGGCCAGGACCACTCCCGAAAAAGTGTTGCGTTGTGGTTAGCCGCTTCACCAAAGACGCCTGCAGAAAAACCACCGCTTCTGGCGTCCGACCACACTCCGTTCCCCGCGGGCTTGCGTGCGATCCCGTGCCTGCGTCTGGCTGCGAAAAGCCCGGCACAGACACTCGTCAACGCGCAATTTCCGACTGCCGCATGCCCGGCAGGTTTTCCAGTCGCTGCGCGTGTGCCAGGGTGAGGCGGAAGCAACTGCCGCCGGCCATCGGCACGAACTCCAGCCGGGCCTGGTTGGCATCGCACAACTGCCGCGCGATGTAGAGCCCCAGGCCGTTGCCATGCTCATGCGTGGTGACGAAGGGCTCGAAGATCGTCGCGGCCACTTTCGGCGGAATGCCGGGGCCGCGATCGATGACTTCCACCAGCGTCGGCCCGCCCTCGTTCATCCGGCGGGCAGTAACGGTGATGCGCGCCGGCTCGCCCGGCAGGTGGCCATGGTTGATCGCATTCTGCACCAGACAGCTGAGCACCTGGTCCAGTTGCTGCGGATCGACCATCGCGTTCAGGTGCTTGCCCTGCGCCACCGCACGCAGTTCGGTGCCTTCCAGATAGTGGTTGGCGCGGTATTCCTCGACGAAGCGCGGCACCCACTGCCCCAGATCCAGCGATTCGGGCCGCGAGCGCTCGCGCCGTGACAGGTTCAGCACGTTCTCGATGATGCCGTTCATGCGCTGGCAGTGGTTCAGCACGATCTCCACCAGGCGCCGGTCAGCCTCGGGCAAGTCAGGTGACTCTTCCAGCAACTGCGCCGAATAGCTGATCGCCGCCAGCGGGTTGCGGATTTCGTGCGCGATGCTGGCCGAAAGCCGGCCGAGGTTGGACAGCGTCATTTCCTCGGCCCGCCGCGCCAGCACCGAGGTATCGTCCAGGAAGATCACGAACAACTCGTTGTTGGCCTCCAGCCGGGCGAAACGCGGGATCACCTCCGGCACGTCCTCGCCCAGTTTCAGCGCCCGGCCGTCATTACGGTCGTTGTCCATGCGCCACTGGAACAGGCGCTGCGCCAGCTCCGGCGCGATATCGCCCAGCGCCAGCATGCCGCCACTGGGCTGCCCGACCAGATGCCAGGCGGCCTCGTTGTAGAGGTGGACGGTGCCGGCCACGTCCACCACCAGCACGCCGGTGCGCATGCGTCGGATGATCAGCTCGTTGATCTGCGCCAGGCTGGCCACTTCCACGCTGCGCTGTTCGGCCAGTGCATGGGTGGCGCGCATCTGTCCGCCGATCAGGTCGCCGAGCCTGGCCATCGCCAGATAGCCCGCCGCGCAGACCAGGATTTCGATCAGCGTGCGCCGGTCCAGCCCGTCGGCCATGCGCGAGAACACGTATTCCACCAGCAGCAGCACGCCGGCCGCCACCGCCAGCGTCAGCGTGGTGCGCAGCGGCAGCAGGATCGAAGCCGCGCCGAAGGTCACGATCAGCGCCATCGCGATGCCAGTCTGCAGATGCGTGACCGAATGCACCATCAGCAAGGTGGCGACGATGTCCAGCACCACGCCGGCTACCACCTGGCCGTACAGCGGCTGGTGCGCACGGCGTCCGTGCAACAGCAGCAGCATCGACACCACCAGATAACTGGCGGCCACCGCCGAGGCCAGCAGCGGCCGGCTCAGCGTGACCCAGTCGTCCGGCAACGAACCGAACGCCAGCAGTGCGAACAACGCCGCCACCAGGGCGCGGTACAGGGTGAAGAAATACAGTTCGCGCCGCAGCGCTTCGTCGCCGGAACGGCTCTGGCTCTCATCTTCGTCGCGCAGCGCGATCTCGCTCATCCCCCGCCCCGGCCCTTGTTGACACTTCGTCACAGTATCGCGCGTTTTGCCTTTGCCCGGCGCGTCCATCAAAATGGGCGGCCCGTTCCGGCCCTCGCGGCCCTGGCAACGGCGTGGCGTCGGCCTTCCGGCCCCGCCCTCCCTCTCCTACCTTCCCACAAGGTGATGCATGAACTTCCACGAGTATCAGGCCAAGGAACTGTTCGCCCGGTACGGCATTCCGGTTCCGGCCGGAAAGACCGCCACCACGCCGGATGAAGCCGTTGCGGCCGCCAAATCCATCGGAGGCGACTTCTGGGTCGTCAAGGCGCAGATCCACGCCGGCGGGCGCGGCAAGGCCGGCGGCGTCAAGCTCGCCAAGACCCTGGACGAGGTCAAGCAGTACGCCTCGGCCATGCTCGGCACGCGCATGGCCACCTACCAGTCCGCCGGTGTCGAACTTCCGATCGACAAGGTGCTGGTGACCCAGGCCACCGACATCGCCAAGGAGCTGTACCTGTCGCTGCTGGTGGACCGCTCCACCCGTTCGATCACCTTCATCACCTCCAGCGAGGGCGGTGTCGACATTGAACAGGTCGCCGCTGAAACCCCGGAAAAGATCCAGACCCTGCACGTCAATTACGTCCAGGGCCTGCAGCCGTTCCAGTGCCGCCAGGTCGGCTTCGCGATGGGCCTGACCGCCAAACAGGTTGGCCAGCTCACCAAGCTGATGATGGGCCTGTACAAGCTGTTCAATGAAAAGGATCTGGCGCTGGTCGAACTGAACCCGCTGGCGATCCTGACCAACGGCGATCTGGCCGTGCTCGACGGCAAGGTCAATTCCGACGACAACGCCACCTTCCGCCACGCCGATCTGGCTGCGATGCGCGACATCCGCCAGGAAGACGAAACCGAAGTCGCTGCCAGCCAGCACGATCTGAACTACGTGACCATGGACGGCAACATCGGCTGCATGGTCAACGGTGCCGGTCTGGCCATGGCCACGATGGACGTGATCCAGCTGGAAGGCGGCTCGCCGGCCAACTTCCTCGACGTCGGCGGCGGCGCCACCAAGGAACGCGTGACCGAAGCCTTCAAGCTGATCCTGTCCTCGGACAAGGTCAAGGCGATCTTCGTCAACATCTTCGGCGGCATCGTGCGCTGCGACATGATCGCCGAAGGCATCATCGCCGCGGTCAAGGAAGTGGACGTCAAGGTGCCGGTCATCGTGCGCCTGGAAGGCACCAACGTGGAGAAGGGCAAGGAGTTGCTGAAGAACTCCGGCCTGGCGATCACGCCTGCCGACGACATCAACGACGGCGCCCGCAAGGCCGTCGCCGCCATCGCAGCCTGAGGACACGACACCATGAGCGTACTGGTCAACAAGAACACCAAGGTGATCGTGCAGGGCTTCACCGGCCAGCAGGGCACCTTCCACGCCGAGCAGATGCTCGACTACGGCACCAAGGTCGTCGGCGGCGTCACGCCCGGCAAGGGCGGTACCGAACACCTGGGCCTGCCGGTCTTCAACACCGTGGTCGATGCGGTCGAGGAAACCGGCGCCAACGCCTCGGTCATCTACGTGCCGCCCCCGTTCGCGGCCGACGCGATCCTGGAAGCGGCCGATGCCGGCATCCAGGTCATCGTCTGCATCACCGAAGGCATCCCGGTGCTGGACATGCTGCGGGTCAAGAACGTGCTCGCCGGCTACGACGATGTCGTGCTGATCGGCCCGAACTGCCCCGGCGTCATCACCCCGGGCGAATGCAAGATCGGCATCATGCCCGGCCACATCCACAGCGTCGGCAAGGTCGGCATCGTGTCGCGTTCCGGCACCCTCACCTATGAAGCGGTCAAGCAGACCACCGCCGCCGGGCTGGGCCAGTCCACCGTGATCGGCATCGGTGGCGATCCGATCCAGGGCATGAACTTCATCGACGCGCTGCGTCTGTTCCAGGACGACCCGCAGACCGAAGGCATCATCATGGTCGGCGAAATCGGCGGCAGCGCCGAGGAAGAAGCCGCGCAGTTCATCTCCGAGTACGTCACCAAGCCGGTGGTCGGCTTCATCGCCGGCGCCTCGGCCCCGGAAGGCAAGCGCATGGGCCACGCCGGTGCCATCGCCTCGGGTGGCAGCGGCACCGCCGCCGGCAAGTTCGCCGCGCTGGAGGAAGCCGGCGTCACCACGGTGAAATCACCCGGTGATCTGGGCGCTGCGATCGCCAAGCGCCTGGCCTGACCGCCACACCGATGCAGCACCCGAAGGGCCGCCATGTGCGGCCCTTCGTTTTTTCGGTGGAACCGCATCCTTACCACCGCCGGGCATGACACCTGACCCATGCAGCAGCGCAGGCGCGCCCGTACAATCGGCCGATTCTGCGTGTCCGATGCGATCGCAGGCATAGTCCGGTTGTCAGCCTGGAGCCCAACTTCGCACTTCCGGTCACACCGGGCCGCCTGCCTACAAGGAAGTCCCATGCTGCAACAACTTCGCGTCCGCAGTCTCGTGCTGCTCCTGACCGTCCTGCTCGCCGGCTGCGGCAAGGACGGCCCGGCTTCCGGCGGCCAGGCCGCGCTGCCGCCGCTGGTCACCGCCGGCACGGTGGAACAGGTGTCATGGCAGGACGAAATCCAAGCCCTGGGCACGGCGCAAGCCAATGAATCGGTCACGTTGACCGCCAAAGTCACCGAAACCGTGACCCGGGTGAATTTTCAGGATGGCGATTTCGTCGAAGCCGGTGACGTGCTGGTGGATCTTTCCGGCCGCGCCGAAGTGGCGCAACTGGAAGCCGCGCAGGCCACCTTTGTGGAGGCCAGCAAGCAATACGACCGCCTGGCGGAATTGGTGAAACAGGGCACCATCCCGCGCAGTCAGCTCGATACCCAGCTCTCGGTACGCGATGCCGCGCGCGCGCGCGCCGACGCGATCCGCGCGGCGCTGGCCGACCGCATCATCAGCGCGCCCTTCGCCGGCGTGCTGGGCTTCCGCCAGGTCAGCCCCGGCGCACTGGTGACACCGGGCACGGTGATCAGCACGCTGGACGACATCCGCACCATCAAGCTCGATTTCCCGATACCGGAAAACCACCTTGGCCAGGTCGACAGTGGCGATGTGATCCAGGCGCACAGCAACGCCTTTCCGGAGCAAACATTCGAAGGCCGGGTCAGCGCGGTGGATTCGCGCGTGGACCCGCTGACCCGTGCAATCACCGTGCGTGCCGAACTTCCGAACCCCGAAGCGCTGCTGCGCCCCGGCATGCTGTTGTCGGTACGCCTGCTGCAGGACCGGCGCAATACCCTGGCGGTGCCGGAAATCGCCGTCGTGCAGGTCGGCACGCGTGCCCTGCTGTATCGCATCCGTGATGACCTGACGGTGGAACAGGTGACCGTCCAGCTGGGTGCGCGCCGCAGCGGCCAGGTCGAAGTGACCTCCGGCGTCAGTGCCGGCGACAGCATCGTGGTCGATGGCACCGGCAAGCTGCGCGACGGCGCCCGCGTGCGCCTGCCCGAAACGGCGAACGCGCAGTGAGCACCTGCGGAGCACGCCGGCCATGATGATTTCCGATCTTTCGATCAAACGTCCGGTGCTGGCCACCGTGATGAGCCTGCTGCTGATCGCGCTGGGCGTGATGTCCTTCACCCGCCTCACGCTGCGTGAACTGCCGGCGATCGATCCGCCGGTGGTGTCGGTGCGGGTCACCTACCCGGGCGCCTCCGCCGCCGTGGTGGAAAGCCGCGTGACGCAGGTGCTGGAAGATGCGGTCAGCGGCATCGAAGGCGTTGAAACGCTGGAATCGCGCAGCGAGAACGGGCGCTCCAGCCTGACCATCGAATTCACCCTGCAACGCGACATCGAAGCCGCCGCCAACGACGTGCGCGACGCCATCAGCCGGGTCCAGAACCGCATTCCGGACGAGGCCGACCCGCCGCGCATCGAAAAGGTCGAAGCCGACGCCGACGCCATCCTGTGGCTCAACATGAGCGCCACCACGATGGATACGCTGGAGCTGAGCGATTACGCCGACCGCTATGTCGTGGACCGGCTCTCGGCGCTGGACGGCGTGGCCACGGTGCGCATCGGCGGCGAGCAGCGCTATGCGATGCGCATCTGGCTGGACCGCGAAGCGCTGGCCGCACGCGGCCTGACCGTGACCGATGTGGAAAACGCGTTGCAGCGCGAGAACGTGGAGTTGCCGGCCGGCCGCATCGAGTCCGCCGACCGCGATTTCACCCTGCGCGTGGCGCGCAACTATCTGGAACCGGAAGACTTCGCCGCGCTGGTGCTGCGCAAGGGCGAGGACGGTTATCTGGTCCGGCTGGGCGACGTCGCGCAGGTGGAACGCGCCTCGGCTGAACGTCGCTCCTACTACCGCAGCAACGGCCAGCCCAACGTCGGACTTGGCATCGTCAAGACCTCCACCGCCAACGCCCTGGACGTGGCCCGCGCAGCCAAGGCCGAAGCCGTGGAGATCCAGCGCTCGCTGCCCGAGGGCGTGCAGATTTTTTCCGCATTCGACAACACCGTATTCATCGAGGCGGCGGTCGAGCGCGTCTACTGGACCCTGGCCGAGGCGATGGCGCTGGTGCTGGTCGTGATCTTCCTGTTCCTGGGCAGCCTGCGCACCGCGCTGGTGCCGGCGGTGACGGTACCGGTGTGTCTGGTGTCGGCCTTCATCGCGCTGTTCGCCTTCGGTTTTTCGATCAACCTGCTGACCCTGCTGGCACTGGTGCTGTGCATCGGGCTGGTGGTGGACGATGCCATCGTGGTGCTGGAAAACATCCAGCGCCGTTGCGATCTGGGCGAACCGCCACTGGTGGCCGCGATCCGTGGCACCCGCCAGGTCGGCTTCGCGGTGATCGCCACCACGGCGGTACTGGTCGCGGTGTTCCTGCCGGTGGGCTTCATGGAAGGCAATACCGGCCGCCTGTTCCGCGAACTGTCGGTGGCGCTGGCGGCAGCGATCTCGATTTCGGCCTTCGTCGCGCTGACGCTGACGCCGATGATGTCCTCCAAACTGGTGCGCCCGCAGCGGGAGGTCGGCGGCCTGGTCGGCTGGATCAACCGGCGCCTGAAACAGCTTTCGCAAACCTATCGCCGCCAGGTCGAACGCACCAGCAGGAAGCCGTTGCTGTTCGCGCTGCTGATGCTCGGCGCGCTCGGCCTGAGTCTGCTGCTGGGCGGCCAGGTACCGAACGAACTGGCGCCCCCCGAGGATCGCGGCGCGTTCTTCATCAGCGTGCAGGGACCGGAAGGCGCCGGCTTCGACTACAGCGTGCAGCAGATCGCCCAGGTGGAAGCCCTGATGATCCCGATGACCAGCCCCGAGCATACGCTGGACCGGGTCAACACCCGCGTACCCGGCGGCTTTGGCGGCAGCGAGGAAATGCATACCGGCATGGCGATGGTGTTCCTGAAGGGCTGGCGCGAGCGTGATGTCAGCACCGCGCAAGTGGTTGAAGAAGTGCGCGAAGTGCTGGCCGAAATCCCCGGCGTGCGGGCACTGCCGCAGGTGCGGACCGGACTGGTGCGTAGCCGTGGCCAGCCCTTCAACGTCGTCATCGGCGGCCCGGATTACGAGGAACTGGCGCAGTGGCGCGACCGCATCCTGGCGCGTGCCGTGGAAAATCCCGGCCTGTTCGCGGTCGACTCGGACTACAAGGAAACCCGTCCGCAGGTGCGCGTCCATATCGACCGCAACCGCGCCGCCGATCTCGGAATTTCGGTGCAGGACATCGGCCGCACGCTGGAAACCATGATGGGCTCGCGCCGCGTCACCACCTTCGTCGATGCCGGCGAGGAATACGATGTGATGCTGCAGGCACGCGCCGACGACCGCAGCGACCCGGCCGATCTGGAAAACATTCACGTGCGCACCCGCAGCGGCGACCTGGTGCCGCTGGCCAGCGTCGTGACCCTGAGCGAACTGGCCGAACCCGGCTCGCTCAACCGCTTCAACCGGCTGCGCGCGATCACCGTGTCCGGCGGCCTGGCGCCGGGCTACACCCTGGGCGAGGCCATCGCCTGGGTGCAGCAGGTCGCGGCCGAGGAACTGCCGGACGTGGCGCAGATCGATTTCAAGGGCGAATCGCGCGAATATCTTCAGGCCGGCGGCGCGGTGATGTTCACCTTCCTGATGGCGCTGCTGATCGTGTACCTGGTGCTGGCGGCGCAGTTCGAGAGCTTCATCCACCCCATCGTCATCATGCTGACGGTGCCGCTGGCGGTGCTGGGCGCGCTGATCGGGCTGTGGATCACCGGTGGCTCGCTCAATCTTTTCAGCCAGATCGGCATCGTGATGCTGGTCGGACTGGCAGCCAAGAACGGCATCCTGATCGTGGAATTCGCCAATCAGCTGCGTGACGAAGGCCGCAGCGTCGACGAGGCCATCGCCGAGGCCGCTTCGGTGCGCCTGCGCCCGATCCTGATGACCTCGATCGCCACCGTCGCCGGCGCGATTCCGCTGGTCGCGGCCGGCGGGCCGGGCTCGGCCAGCCGCAGCACGGTCGGTGTGGTGCTGATCTTCGGCGTGTCCTTCTCCACCCTGCTGTCGCTGTATGTGGTGCCGGCGTTCTACCGGCTGCTGGCGCCACGCACCCGTTCGCCGCAGGCGCTGGCACGCGAAATCGAAGTACTGGAACAACAATCCCGAGCCGTTGGAGGCCATGGATGAGCAAGGACCCGGTTTGGCCGAAACTGCCACGCGGCGGCCCGCGCCCGGACAAGCGCGCACGGGAAGCCGCGCGCCGCGCTGCCGCACACACCACCCCACCACCGCAAACGCCCGACAGCGATGAATCCACCTCTGCACGCAGCGCGCCATACGCTGCTGTGCAGCGGCGTGAGGAACTGCGCGTCTTCGGCCTCAACGCCAGCCTGGCCGCCTTCGCCGCGCGCCCGCAGGATCTGCGCAAGGCCTGGCTCAGCGAAGCCCGGATTCCACTGCTGCGCGAGCTGATGGCCTGGTGTGTCAAGCATCGCCTCGGCTACCGCGTCGTGGCCGACGAGGATCTGGCCAAGCTCACCGGCAGCCAGCACCACGAAGGTGTCTGCCTGCAGATGCGGCGCCCGCCGGAACTGGCGCTGGAAGAATTTCTGGCATCGCTTCCCGCCAATGAAGCGGCCTGCCTGCTGTGGCTGGACGGTGTCGGCAACCCGCACAACTTCGGTGCGGTCCTGCGCAGCGCGGCGCACTTCGGCATCGCCGCCGTGCTGCTGCCGCACGACTCGGAACTGGCCCTGTCCGGTGCCGCCTGCCGCGTCGCCGAAGGTGGCGCCGAAGCGGTGCCGCTGGTACGGCTGGAAGCACAGGAACAGGCCGTCGAGGCCCTGCAACGCGCC
This sequence comes from Denitratimonas organivorans, assembly GCF_037478135.1. Taxonomy (NCBI): domain Bacteria; kingdom Pseudomonadati; phylum Pseudomonadota; class Gammaproteobacteria; order Lysobacterales; family Lysobacteraceae; genus Denitratimonas; species Denitratimonas organivorans. The sequence continues at coordinate 441,549 of NZ_JBBHDV010000001.1, read as the reverse complement.
GGTTTCAGCCTGGCCGCGACCCTGCCGCGCGGCGGTGATTCGCTGTTCGAAGCAGAACTGCCGCCACGTACCGTGTTCGTGCTCGGTGCCGAACGTGAAGGCATGCAACAGTCCCTGATCGAACGCTGCCGGCAACGCCTCAGCATCCCCGGCAGCGGCCGGGTCGAGAGCCTCAACATCGCCAGCGCGGTCGCGGTGCTGCTGGCCGCGTTTTCTTCACGCAACCCTTCACGCCACCGCTGAAACATTCCGGGTATGCCCGGATATTTGATGAAAAGGGCACACCAGAGCGCACGAATTCCGCAAACATCCGGGCTAGACTTGCACCAAACCATCCCGAGGGCATCAGCCATGTCCGCACCGGGCGCACGCAGACCCTTCATCAGCATCGAAGACTATCTGGCCGGCGAAGCCGATGGCGAACAGCGCCACGACTATATCGACGGGCAGGTCTATGCCATGACCGGCGCCAGTGATCGGCACGGTCTGATTCTCAATGCGCTGGCCTATGCCATGACGCCCGCCGCACGGCGCAAGGGCTGCCAACTGTTCACTTCGGACATGAAAGTCCGCGTGGATATCGCCGACAAGACCAGCTTCTACTACCCTGACCTGATCCTGTCCTGCGACCCGCAGGATCGGGAAAAATACTTCCGGCGCGCACCCTGCCTGCTGGTGGAAGTACTTTCCGAATCCACCGCCCGCGTGGACCGGCGCGAAAAGCTGCTGGCCTACCAGACCCTGCCCAGCCTGCAAGGCTATCTGCTGGTGGAGCAGGACCTCGCACGGGTGGAGCTGTACCGCCGCGACACTGGCTGGCGCGTGCAGGAAGTCGAGCAGGGCGACATCATGCTGCCCTGCCTGGACACGCCGCTGTCGCTGCCGGACATCTATCAGGACGTGACCTTCCCGGCCGCAACCTGAAGCCGTCGCGCATCCCGCCGTCAGATGGAACCGTTCATCCCGGCCGCGCTAAGGTTCCGGGGTTTTTCATCGCCGGAAATCCTCCATGCCTCCGATGCTCCGCCCGCTCCGCACAGGCCAGCTCCGCACCAGTCTGTTCCTCAGCTGCCTGCTGCTCGCTACCCTGCCCTGCTCCGCTGCCGTGGCCGCTTCAACACCGCAGTTCGACGTGGACTATCGCGTCGCCTTCCTGCCCGAAGACGGCGAGGCCAAAGTCACGATCACGATCAGGCCGGACGATGCCCGCGTCAGCCGCCTGGTATTCACGATGCCCGAAGAGCGCTACTCGCATATCGAGGGCGATGGCGATATCGAACGCGACGGTGAACAGCTGCGCTGGCAACCGCCGCGCAAGGGTGGCAGCCTGGACTACCGCTACCGCATCGACAAGAAGCGCAGCAACGGCGCCTACGATGCACGCATCACCAAGGACTGGGTGATCGTGCGCGGCGATCATCTGGTGCCTTCGGCGCGTGTCACCGCCACCCGGGATGCACGTTCCAACGCACGCCTGTATCTGGATCTGCCCGCTGGCTGGAGCCACGCCGACACCCCTTGGCGCACGGCACCGGATGGCGAAGGCTTTATCGTGGTGAACCCGGGCCGCGTGCTGGCCCGGCCCACTGGCTGGATGATTGCCGGCGACATCGGCACCCGGCGCGACACCGTGGAAGGCATGGAAATCAGTGTCGCCGCACCCAAGGGCCTGTCGACCCACCGCATGGATCTGCTGGCGATGGTCACCGCCACCGCGCCAGTGATGCTGGACGCCTTCGGCGCACTGCCGGAAAAGATTCTCGTGGTACGCGCCGGCGACCCGATGTGGCGCGGCGGCCTGTCCGGCCCACGTTCGCTGTGGATGCACGCCGACCGCCCGCTGATCAGCGAAAACGGCTCCTCCACGCTGATGCATGAAGTGGTGCACGTGGTCACCCGCATCCGGGGCGCCAAGGGCGACGACTGGATCGCCGAGGGCATCGCCGATTACTACGGCATGGAGATGCTGCACCGCGCCGGGCTGCTGAGCCAGGCGCGCTTCGACAAGGCCATCGCCTGGATGCGCCGCCACGGCCGCGATATCAAAACCCTGCACGCGACCAATTCATCCGGCCCGCGCAGCGCCCGCGCGGTGGCGCTGTTCGCTGACCTGGACAAGGAAATCAGGGGGCGCAGCAAGGGGCGCAACAGTCTGGACGAAGTCGCACGCGAACTGATGCGCGATGGCGAACGCGTCTCCACCGCCGATCTGCGCCAGGCCGCCGAAGCCGCGATTGGCGCTCCATCAAAAACCCTGAAAACGTCGCTGCTGGATTGACCTGACCTGCACCCATACTCTCGACCTGAACCCTTCTCGCCAGGAAAGCCGATGGCTCCCTCTCCCCATCATTGATGGGAAGCGAACGGGTTTTCCGCTGGCGTAGCCGCAAGCCCGTCAGCGCCTGCCGACATGCAGATCGGCAAGCCAGGGCGCCAAAGTAGCGCTCGCCCCCTCACCCTCTCCCCCGCAAGCGGAGGAGAGGGAAACAACAAGGCTCATCACCGTCCCGGCGATTCGCCGCTTTTATCCGGGCGATGCAACACCACGTCGGATTCGGCCATCAGCCACGCGAACACCGCGTAGGCCGCGACGTTCTGGTCCAGCGCCGCAGCCTCGACCTTGTCCAGGGTGTCGTTGTGGGTGTGGTGGTAATCGAAGTAATCAGTCCCGTCCTGCGCCAGCCAGGCCCAGGGCATGCCGCGTTGCGCAATCGGGATCAGATCCGGGCCGGGACCGCCCTTGCCGGGCATGTAATCGATGCCCAGCGGTGCCAGCGCCTGCGCGATCTGTTCCAGTACGCGCTGCGCCTGCGGCGGCGGTTCGCTCGTTGCGAAGGCGTAGATGCGCCCGGCACCGAAATCGCTTTCCACCCCAACCACATGCTCCGCGATGCGCTCGCCATGCGCATCGGCATAGGCGCGCCCACCGATCAGGCCCTGCTCCTCGTTGGCGAAGGCCACCACGCGGATGGTGCGGCGCGGGCGCTGCGGCAACGCCGCGATCAGCGCTGCGGCACGCACCGTGATCGCCACGCCGGCGGCATTGTCGATCGCGCCGGTGCCCAGATCCCAGGAATCCAGGTGCGAACCCAGCAGGATGATCTCGTCGGGGCGCTCGCGTCCGCGAATCTCGGCGATCACATTGGCCGATTCGTATTCTGCGCCCATGCCGACATCGATATCCAGGCGCAGCTTCACCGGCTCGCCCCGGCGCAGCATGTTGGACAGCAGATCGGCATCGGGATTGGACAGCGCCGCTGCCGGAATCTGGCGCACGTCGTCCTCGTAACGGGTCATGCCGGTATGCGGGAAACGGTCGCTGTCGGTGCCGATCGAACGCAGCAGGAAGGCCACCGCGCCATGCCTGGCCGCGACCGAAGCACCCTTGCCGCGCGCCGCCACCGCCGCACCGTAACCACTACCGTCGCGGAACCGTTCCATGCGGTGGCTGACATAGGCGATCCTGCCCAGCAGGCTGCCTTCCGGCGCTGCTTCCAGATCCGCCAGCGTGGCGAACTCGACGACTTCGGCCTCCAGCGGCTGCCCGCCGGTACCGACACTGCGGCCCAGCGCAGCCAGATGCAGCGGCTGCGGGAACGGTGACAGCACTTCGGCCCGTTCGTGGCCGCGACGCCAGACCGGAAAGCGCACCGGCTCGCTGTAGACCCGGTCGAAACCGAAACCGCCGAACTTCTCCACTGCCCAGGCCACCGCGCGCGCGTCGGCCTCGGTGCCGGCCATGCGCGGGCCGACTTCGGTGGTCAGCGACTCGACCACTTCCCAGGCACCACTGCCGGCCAGCGCCTGTGCACGCAGTTGCGCGGCCACGTCCAGCGCAGCTTCCGGCAGCGGCGCGACAGCCTCGCCACCCTGCGCTTCGCCGGCCTGCGCCTCGCCTGCTTCGGCCAATCCCGGCAACAGCAGGGCTCCTGCCAGCAGCATCCGTCCCAACGTCCAGTTCATCAAGCACCTCCAAAACGAAGGTGGCGCCACACGGGCGCCACCGGAAAGTCCTCTGTACCGTAACGGCACCACCACATCGCGTCAGGCGTCGCGCCCGGCCTGTTGGCGCAGCAGATCGCGGATTTCGGTCAACAGCTGCTGATCCGCCGTCGGGCCTTCCGGCTCGGCCGGGGCTGCTTCCTCTTCCTTGTGCAGCGAATTGATGACCTTGATCACCATGAAGATCGCAAACGCGATGATGATGAATTGGATCAGCGTGTTGATGAAATCACCAATGCCGATGGTCACCGCCGGAATCACTTCGCCGGCCGCATCGGTGGTCGCCTGTTTGAGCGTGATCGCCCATTGGGAAAAATCCACCCCACCGATCAGCAGGCCAATCGGCGGCATGATGACCTGATCCACCAGCGAACTGACGATCTTGCCGAACGCGCCACCGATCACGACACCGACCGCCAGATCGATGACATTGCCGCGCATCGCGAAATCCTTGAACTCCTGCAACATGCCCATGGGCCAGATACTCCTTAGGTGTTTCGGGGAAGTGCGCCGGGGCGCAGCGACAATCTACAACGGTTGTGCAGCGGCGGCGATGCTGCCGGCAAGTGTGGCGAAGCCCTCGATACCGGCTTCCCAACGGTCACCCGGATGCAGCGCCGCGACGCCCGCAGGGGTCCCCATGAACACCAGATCGCCGGCGCGCAGTTCGAAGCGCAGCGACAGCTCGTGCAGGATATCGGCCACGTCGAACACCATGTCCGACAGCGGCGCAGCCTGGCGCCGCTGGCCATTGACCGACAGCCACAACAGCGCATCGGCATCCGGCACCCGCGCCGTCTTCGGCACGATCGCCGAAATCGGTGCGGAACGGTCGAAACCCTTGGCCACATCCCACGGCAGGCCCTTGGCCTTGGCGGCGGCCTGCAGATCGCGCCGGGTCAGATCCAGACCGAGCGCATGGCCGTAGATGTAATGTCCGGCGTCCTCGCGCGCGATCACGCCGGATGCATCGCGACCGATCGCCACCACCAGTTCCACTTCGTGATGCAGATCGGTAGTGGCACTGGGATACGGCTGCTCGCCGCCGCCAGGCAGGATCGCATCGGCCGGTTTGCAGAAGAACACCGGCGTGCCGCGATCCACCTCCATGCCCATTTCCCGCGCGTGGTCGGCGAAATTGCGGCCCACGCAATAGATGCGGTGCACTGGAAACGATGCAGCCTGATTTTCCACCGGCACCAGCGGAATCGGCGGCACGGGAATCGCGAACTCGGCCATGGGGTCACCTTTCAACGGGAGGCCGCCATGTTCGCGTAAAACCCGGCACAGGCAAAGCCGGGAAATGCACGCCCCCCAGTTTCGGCAATCGCCGGCCATGCTGTGCGGCAGTTGGCAGAATCGCGCCAAACCGTTAAGGTTCAACTGGTTCATTTCTCCCCATCACGGCTCGCCTTCCGCCTCCGATGACCACACCCCGCACCGCATTGATCGTCGACGACGAACGCGACATCCGCGAACTGCTGGTATTGACCCTGGGACGCATGGGCCTGCGCGTGGACACCGCCGCCGACGTGGCCCAGGCCCGCGCGATGCTGGAAGCCAACCGCTACGACCTGTGCTTCACCGACATGCGGCTGCCGGACGGCTCGGGTCATTCGATCATCGAACTGATCGCGCAACGCTTCCCCGAAACCCCGGTGGCGATGATCACCGCGCACGGCAATGTCGATGCCGCGGTGGAGGCGCTGAAGGCTGGCGCGTTCGATTTCGTTTCCAAACCGGTCGATCTGGCGGTGCTGCGCCGCCTGGTACAGAACGCGCTGCGGCTGGGCGAGGAACGCCGTGCCCAGCACGACAACAGCAGTGCCAGCCGCCTGCAAGGCGAATCCCCGGCGATGCAGGCGCTGCGCGCCACCATTGCCAAGGTCGCGCGCAGCCAGGCGCCGGTCTACATCAGCGGCGAATCGGGCGTCGGCAAGGAACTGGTCGCGCGCCTGATCCATGAACAGGGTCCGCGCGCAGCCGGGCCATTCGTGCCGGTCAACTGCGGTGCAATCCCGGCCGAGCTGATGGAAAGCGAATTCTTCGGCCACAAGAAGGGCAGCTTCACCGGCGCCCATGGCGACAAGGAAGGCCTGTTCCAGGCCGCACATGGCGGCACCCTGTTCCTTGACGAAGTCGCTGAGCTGCCGCTGCACATGCAGGTGAAACTGCTGCGCGTGATCCAGGAAAAATCCGTCCGCCCGGTCGGCGCCAATATCGAATCCCCGGTTGATGTGCGCATCCTCTCGGCCACGCACAAGAATCTGGCGCAGCTGGTCGAGGAAGGCCGCTTCCGCCACGACCTGTTCTACCGCATCAACGTCATCGAGCTGGTGGTGCCGCCGCTGCGCCAGCGTCACGCCGACATTCCCGGCCTGGCGCAATCGATCCTGGCCCGGCTGGCAGCCGAACTGGGCGAAACCCCGCCGGTCATCACGCCACAGGCGATGGCGCAGCTGACCGCCTACCCCTTCCCCGGCAACGTGCGCGAACTGGAAAACATCCTGGAACGCGCGCTGGCGCTGTCCGACGGCTCGGAAATCGACCCGGACGACCTGCGCCTGCCGATGCCGCGCGACGTGGAAACCGCACTGCCTGCCGAGAACACACCGGACCCTTACAGCGGCGCACTGGCACGCCCGGCGTTCGTCACCGGCCAGCAGCCCGCGGTCCCGACCGACCTGCCCGACTACATCGAGCGGATGGAGCGCGACGTCATCATGAAGGCGCTGGAAGAGTGCCGCTACAACAAGACCCGCGCCGCCGCCAAACTCGGCATCACCTTCCGCGCGCTGCGCTACAAGCTGAAGAAGCTGGGCATCGATTGAGTGCCCGCCCCGCGGGTGGACGCCGCGGCATTTCTCCCTTCGCGCCCATCTGCGATGTGGGCTCCTGTAGCAGGCTCCTGCGGTGAAAACGGGCATCAGCCCCGCAGCAGCAGGAAATCCGGGCTGGCGACCAGGCGCAGCGCGTCCAGCCGCACGCGGGCCTCGGGAATAGCCTGGCGCAGCGCGTCCCGTTCTTCCCGCAGCGCGCTGATTTCCTCCGGATGCACCGCCGGATTGACCCGCGCCAGGGCTTCGAGCCGGGTGATTTCCTCGCCTAGCAGGGCCTCGGCGTCGGCCAGCGCCTGCGCAATCGCGGCTTCCGCTCGCTTGTTAGCCAGCCGCTGTGCGGTTTCCAGCATCGGTGGCACCAGCGTCATCAGGATCTTGCGCTGGCGGCCCAGATCGATCGGGCGCTCGCCGGCACGCTGCAATGCACGGGCACTGGGCGCGTAATCGCTGCGGTCGGCCATGCGGGTGTCGACCACACTGCGCAGCGGCAGCGCCGGCAGATAGCGCGCCACGTTCAGATACCGTGGCGCCACGCATTCCAGCACGTAGACCGCTTCCAGCAACACGCTGCGCGAGGGCAGCATGTCGTCGATCAGCACCGCGGCGTTGCCGGTTTCCGATGACAGCAACAGCTCCTGCGCCGAGCGCAGCATCGGGTGGTCATCACGCAGATAGAGCAGGTCATCACGCGCCAGCGCGGTGGCACGATCGATCGTGGCCTGGCGCGGGCCGGACTTGAATTCCTCGAACGCATCCAGCGTCAGATGCTCGGGATCGAGCAGCAGCACGTGCGGTTCCAGCGCCTCGTTCTGCACCCCGAACTGTTCCAGCAGGCGCCACGGGAAATCCTCGATGGCCGAGTCGCGGTCGTCACGCGCCAGTGCATCGCGCAGCAGGCTCTGGTCGGCGCCACGGCGGCTGGCCAGTTCCAGCAGGCGGTCGCGGCCCTGCGCGATCAGTTCGATCAGGCGCGCGTGTTCGCGCCGGGTATCGTCCAGCAGCGGTGCGAACGCGGCCTCGCGCGCCTCGCCCGGGCCGTAGTCGCTGATCAGTTGCAGCAGTCGATCAGCGAACAGGCGCATCAGCTCGCGGCCATCGGCGCAAACCCGCGCGAATGCATCCAGGCCTTCGTCATACCAGCGCAGCAACACCTCCTGCGCACTGCCCTGCACCGCCGCGACGTGGATATTGACGTCGCCGCGCTGGCCGATGCGGTCGAGCCGACCGATGCGCTGCTCCAGCATGTCCGGGTCCAGCGGCAGATCCCACAGCAGCACATGCTGGGCGAACTGGAAGTTGCGTCCTTCGGCACCGATTTCCGAGGCGATCAGCAGACGCGCGCCATCGGGCTGCGCGAACCAGGCGGCGTTGCGGTCGCGCTGCAGCAGGTTCATGTCCTCGTGGAAGCGCGCCAGCGCCACGCCACTGCGGGTACGCAGCGCGTCTTCCAGCGCCTGCACCTTGGCGCGTGAACGGCACAGCAGCAGCACCTTCTCCGGCGCCAGCGTGTCGAGCCGTTCCAGCAGCCAGTCCAGACGCGGATCGTGGCTGTAGTCGTGCTCGGGCTCCAGATGGCCGGGCGCACCGACATCGGCCAGGAATTCGGCCCGCAGGCAGCCGAACAAGGCCGGGTCCTCGTCGTGCGCTTCGATGCTGTGCACGTGCTTGACCCGCTGCGGGAAACCGCCCACCGCAGCGCGGCGGTTGCGGATCATCACCCGACCGGTACCGTGCCGGTCGATCAGGATATCGACCAGACGCTGTGCCGCCGCCGCGTCACCGCCCGCGATGCGGGCCAGCAGATCCGGCAGCAGCGTGGCGTCCTCACCGAGCATTTCGGCCAGGGCGCCGTGGTCGTGTTCGTCCAGCGATTGTCCATCGAGCAGTTTTTCCACCGTGCCCGACAGCGCGACAAAGCGCGCGGTTTCGGCTTCGAATGCCTCCAGGCTGTGGTAGCGCGCCGGATCCAGCAGGCGCAGGCGGGCGAAATGGCCGCCAAGGCCGAGCTGTTCCGGCGTGGCGGTCAGCAAAATCACGCCGGGCATGCGTTCGGTCAGGTTCTGGGCCAGAGCGTACTCGGGACTGGGTTGGCCCGGCTCCCACGCCAGATGGTGGGCCTCGTCGATGACGACCAGGTCCCAACCGGCTTCCAGCACCTGCACCGCGCGCTTGGCATCGTTCGCGAGCCAGCTGGTTGCGGCGATGACGCCCTGCTCGTCCTCGAACGGATTGCGCCCATCGCCGGCCATTTCGATCGCTTCGCAGCGCTCGGCATCGAAGATCGCGAAATCCAGGTTGAAGCGGCGCCGCATCTCGACAAACCACTGATGCACCAGGCTTTCCGGCACCAGCACCAGCACCCGTTCGGCGCGCCCGGAAGCCAGTTGCTGGGCGATGATCAGGCCGGCCTCGATGGTTTTGCCCAGCCCTACCTCGTCGGCCAGCAGCAGCCGTGGCGGGCGCCGCTCGGCGGCGATCTCGGCCACGCGCAACTGGTGCGGAATCACATCGATGCGCGCCGCCAGCACACCCCAGCCCGGATGCTGCAAGGCATCGGCGCGGCGCTGCAGCAGTTCGCAACGGAACTGGAACTGGTCGTTGCGGTCCACGCGCCCGGAAATCAGCCGCGCATCGGCCTGTGACACCGGCTGCTGCGCATCGAGCTGGCCTTCGTGGAAGGTCTCGCCATCAACCTCGTAGCTGATCAGACCCTGATCCAGCACCACGCCGCGTACCGCCCATTCACGCCCATCCACACGCATGGTGTCCCCGACGCGGAACTCGGCGCGCGCCAGCGGGGCGGATTCGAAGGCGTACTGGCGCACCACGCCGGTACCGGTGAACACGATCTGCACGGAGCGGCCAGCCAGCCGCATCACCGTGCCCAGGCCCAATTCGGGCTCAGCGGTGGAGAACCAGCGCTGTCCAGGAACGAAATTTGTCATCCGGTTATTTTACGCCGCCCGCAGCCGGGGCGACCATGTCTTGACGGCGACACACTGTGTGTTCCACCCATCGCCGGAGCATCAGCGGGGCGCTGTCAGGTGGCCGGAAAGCTCACAGCAACGGGCGTTCCGGCGTTTCTTCGGGCGTGTCGATGGCGGGCGCATCCGCGCTGTCGTCCGCGTCGGTGTCCGGCAGCCGCTTGCGCGCATCGGCACCGAGGCGGCGCAGCTTGTCGACCCGACCGACCAGATTGCCGCGCCCGGCACTGATGCGCTTGACCGCCGTGGCGTGGGTGCGCAGCGCGCGTTCCATCTGTTCGCCGACCTGGGTCAGTTCGTTTTCCAGCATCACGAAGCTGTCATGCAATGCGCCGGCCTGACGCGCGATTTCCTGCGCGTTGAGGTTGCGATCCTCCAGGCGCCACAGATGCGCCACGGTGCGCAGCGTGGCCAGCAATGTGCTCGGGCTGACCAGCGCGATGTTGCGCTCCAGCGCGTAACCGTAAAGCCCGTCGTCGCGCCGCAGCGCCTCGATGAAAGCCGCTTCCACCGGCACGAACATCAGCACGAAATCCAGCGTGCGCAGGCCCGGCACGCTGGCATAGTCACGCTTGCCCAGCCCGTCGATATGGCGCCGCAGCGAACCCAGATGCTCCTTCATCGCCTGTTCGTAGGGTGCTTCCTCGGTGCAGGCCAGGGCGCGGTCCCAGGCGGTCAGCGAGACCTTGGCGTCGATCACCAGATCCTTTTCATCGGGCAGGCGCACGATCACATCTGGGCGAGGACGGCTGCCGTCCTCGCCCTTGAACACCTGCTGCAATTCGTAGCCCCGGCCCTGTTGCAGGCCGGACATTTCCAGCAGCCGTTCCAGCACCAGTTCGCCCCAGGCGCCCTGGGTGCGGCTGTCGCCCTTCAGCGCGCGCGCCAGATTCGCGGCCTCGGCGGTGATCTGCTGGTTGAGCTGCTTCAGCGACTGGATTTCCACGTTGGTGCCCTGCACCACCTGGTTGAACTGGTTGAGCTGCTCGCGCAGCGGTGCCAGCAGGTTGCCGATCTGCTTTTCGCTGCGCTCGTCGAAATGCCGCACTTTTTCTTCCAGCAATCCGCTGGCCAGTTGCGCCAGTTCGGCCTTCAGCCGGTCATCGAATTCGCGCAGGCGCTGCTCGGTGGCTTCGCGCTGCTCCTGCAGGCGGGTCGAAAGTTCGGCCACGCGCGCCTGGGATTGGCTGGCGGCATCGCTGGCTTCGCGCAGCCTGGCTTCGAGCTGCAACGCGCGCGCTTCCATCTGCGCGGCGCGTTCGGCCTGCGCGGCGAGCGCCGCACGTTCGTCGGAAAGCAGATCGGCACGTTCGCGCAGGCGCACCAGCTCGGCGGTGTCGGTCTGCAGGCGCTGGGCCAGTTCGGCGATGCGCGCGCGCGCGGCCTCCAGATCATGTGCCAGCGCCACGCGCTCGGGTTCGGCCGCGGCGCGGCCCTGCTGCCATGCGCGGCGGATCGCATGGCGGCGCTCAATCGCCAGTGCGACCAGCGCGATCAACAGCATGGCGGCCAGCGCCGACAATACGGCCGGGGACATCAGAGTCTGCAGGTTCATGCGTCCATTCTATCCAGCCGCGTCGCAGCAGCTGAGACACGATGCCTCACAGCGCCATGCCGGCGGCGTGGCCCGATGCCCAGGCCCACTGGAAGTTGTAACCACCCAGCCACCCGGTGACATCCACCACCTCGCCGATGAAATACAGCCCGGGCACCTGGCGCGACTGCATGCTGCTCGAGGACAGGCCATCGGTATCCACACCACCCAGCGTGACTTCGGCGGTGCGATAGCCTTCGGTGCCGCTGGCCACCAGCGGCCAATCGGACAGCTGCGCGGCCAGTGCCCGCAACGCCGGTGCATCGAACTGGCGCATCGGGCGGCTGCCCAGCCAGCGTTCGCACAGGCGCTGGGCGAAGCGCTTGGGCAGCTGCTCGGCCAGCACATTGCGCAGCTCCGCCGCAGGCCGCGCGGCCTGCTCCTCCTGCAGCCACGCCAACGCATCGACGCCGGGCAGCAGGTCCAATCGCAGTTCATCACCGGGCTGCCAGTAGGACGAAATCTGCAGGATCGCCGGCCCGCTGACGCCGCGATGGGTCAGCAGCATCGCGTTGCTGAATTCGATACCGTTGCAGCGCGCGGTGACCGGCAACGCGATCCCGGCCAGTTCGGCATAGTCTTCGGCGTGGCGCCCGCTCAGCGTCAACGGCACCAGGCCAGCGCGCGTGGGCAACACCTCATGGCCGAAGCGGCGCGCCAGTTCGAAACCAAAACCGGTGGCACCCATGCGCGGAATCGACAGACCACCGCTGGCCACCACCAGCGCCGGCGCGCGCAGCACGCCCTGGCTGGTGCGCAGCATGAAGCCGTCGCCTTCGTGTTCGACCTGCCCCACCGTGCAATTGGTGCGAATTTCGACACCGGCCGCCGCGCACTCATCCAGCAGCATCTGCACGATCTGGCGCGAAGACTCATCGCAGAACAGCTGGCCCAGTTCCTTCTCGTGCCAGGCGATGCGGTGGCGTTCGACCATGTCGAGAAAGTGCCAGGGCGTGAAACGCGCCAACGCGGATTTGCAGAAATGCCGGTTCGCCGAGAGGAAATTGGCCGGCGTGATGCCGGTATTGGTGAAATTGCAGCGGCCGCCGCCGGACATCAGGATCTTCTTGCCGCATCGGTTGGCATGCTCGACCACCAGCACGCGACGGCCACGCTGTCCGGCGGTCAACGCGCACATCAGACCGGCCGCACCACCGCCGATCACCAGCGCATCGAAGGACTCGCTCACGCCTGTAGCCCCGCACCGCCGCGCGGGATGTCCACGCCCTGCTCGATTCGATGCTGAAAGATCATCCGGTTATCTGCTCCAAACCATTGGTCATCACCGATCCGCCGATTGCCTCCGCCAACGCCTTGCGGGGCTGTGGCGTGGCGGGCAAAGTCGGGGGCCATCCCGCCATTTTGCCCTTCCACGCTCAACGATGTCCCGCATCCTGGTCCTGCAACACGTCGCCGCCGAGCCGCTCGGCACGCTGGATCCGCTGATCCGCGCACGCGGCCACCGCATCCGCTACGTGAATTTCGAGCGCCAGCCCGAGGCCACGCCGTGCATGGACCGCTACCACGGTCTGATCGTGCTGGGCGGGCCGATGAACGTCGAAGAACACCGCCAGCGCCCGCATCTGCTGACCGAAATGCACCTGATCGAACAGGCCCTGGCGCAGGACAAGCCGGTGCTCGGCATCTGCCTGGGTTCGCAACTGCTGGCGCATGTCCTGGGCGCGCCGGTACGGCGCCACCGCCAGTCGGAAATCGGCTGGTACGACCTGGCCACCACGCCGGCCGGCCGCAACGATCCGGTGCTGCAACCGCTGGGCGAACGTGCGCCGGTGTTCCAGTGGCACAGCTACACCTTCGACATTCCGCGCAGCGCCGAGCATCTGGCGATGACCCGCAGCTGCGAGAACCAGGCCTTCCGTTACGGCAACAATGCCTATGGTTTCCAGTTCCATCTGGAAGTGGACCCGGCGCTGGTCAAGCGCTGGCTGTCACTGCCGGCCTACCGCGAAGAACTGCTCGCCGCCGATCTGGGACACGGGCCGGACGAGGTGGAACGGCTGACGCTGGAACGCGCCGGCCGCATGCGCGATGTGGCTGAACCTGTGTTCGGCAATTTCCTCAACCTGATCGGCCAGCCGCAGCGCCGGATCGCGCTGCGTTCGCACCTGTAGCGCGAAGGTCGACACTGCGCGGGCGCTCGGCTCCCGCTGCGAGCCGTCACCTGGCGGATGAATCCGGCCAGCACTGAATCACCACAGCCGATGCGTTCGACTCCGGCTGCACTGTTCGATTGGGACCCGGCGCCGGAATTCCGGCGCCGGGTCGCGGCACATCAGGGCTGTTCGGCTTCGAAACCATCCGAGAACAGCACATCGGCCGACAACCGGCGGTAGACCACGACCGCGCCGTTGTCGCCGCTGGAAGTCACGTACAGATAGCGGTCATCGCCACTGGCGGCCATCGCGCCCGGCACCGACAGGTGATGAAGGCCGTTGTCGCCATTGAAGATGGTGCGATGCACGCTGAGCTTGCCGGCCTGCGGTCCGCTGCCGGTATCGCGCCGGAACACGGTCAGGCTGCTGGTCTCGTCTGGATGCTCGCTGTCGCTGGCGGTGACGAAGACTTCCTTGCCATTGGGCGCCACTTCCACTTCGCGCGCACCGAGCAGGCCGTGCAGGCTGCTTTCCCGGTCATGCCGCAGCACTTCGCGCAGGCTGAGCTTGCCGTCGGCGGCGCGATCCAGCAGCGCCACGCCGTTTTCCCCTTCCACCGCGACATAGACCTGCCGACCATCAGGCGAAAGCGCGATGCCGAAGGCCCCGGCAAGGCCGGATGGCGTGGTGCCGACACCGTTTTCCAGCACCGAATTGACGCTGAGCTTGCCCGGATCGCCCGTGCTGCTGGCTTGCCGGTTGAACACCACCAGTGCATTGGCACCACGCGCGGTGACATAGACCTGGGCACCATCCGGGGCCACCGCAATGCCGCTGGGCTGGATCAGCTTGGACAGGCCCGGCGCATTGCTGGCCAGCACCGCGCTGTAGTTCAGCATGCCGGTCACCGCATCACGCTGGAACGTCGCCACGGAATTGGAGGTCCGCCCCAGTGCGTACAACTGTGCCCCGTCCGGGCTCAATGCCAACCGCACCACATCATCCAGCCCCTGCACCTGCGCGCTGCCCTGCGGCTGCTGGTGCACCAGGCTTTGCCCGAAGCTCAATGCACCGGTGTCGACATCGCGTTCCAGCATCGTGACCGCATCGCTGCCGTAGGCGGCGACATAGATGAAGCGGCCATCATTGCTGATTGCCAGATCGCGCGGCGACTGCAAACGAGCGTCGGCAAAGCCCGCCGAACTGGTCTTGTACGCAGCCAGGAAACCCAGCGCGCCAGTGCCCGGATCACGGCTGAAATGCACCACCGCGTTGCTGGCGCTGCCGGCCGCATAGGCATGCAGGCCATCGGGCGACAACACCACCGCCTGCGGGCTGGCCAGACCGGTGACGCCATCCTCGCCATCGACTGCGGCATCGGTTTCCTGCAACGCCGGGTCATGCGCCGGATCGACGATCGTGCCGTAGGCATAGGTCTGCGGCAGCCCCAGACTGACCGGGTTGCTGAAGAACAGGCGGAAGGTTTCGTCCGGCTCGACGATGCCGTCGGCCAGGATCTCCACATCCAGATAGCTGCTGGTCTCGCCGGCCGGAATGGTCACCGTTCCGCCGGCCGCCACGTAGTCCTGCCCGGCCTGCGCGGTGCCGTTCTGCGTGTTCCAGGTGAAGGACACCGGGTTCTGGTGCGAGCGCGACAACGTTGCCAGGAAACGCGCGGTGTTGGTGCCAACCGGCGGCTCGGCCACACGCACATTGCCCACCCGCAGGGTCGGCACATTGTCGTCATCCAGAATCGTGACCGTGGCGGTGGACCTTTCGAACACGCCGAAGTCATCCGCAGTGGACAGCAACACGACCGTGAACGATTCGTCCGGCTCCACCACGGTGTCGCCGCAGACCTGCACTGCGATGCTGGCGGTCAAGGCCCCTGCCGGAATCACCAGCGCACCATTGGTTCGCTGGATGAAATCCACGCCCGGACCGCAGGCAGCACCGCCCACGGCGGTGTCGTTGCGGGTTTCCCAGAACACCGTGACCGGGCGCGCCGGCGAGGCGATCACGTTCATGCTGACGTCCAGGACCGCCAGGGTCTGGCCCTCATCGCCCTCGTAAACCTGGGCGTCTTCGATCCGGATCGCAGGCCCGGTGCCGGCATTCTGCGGGTCCAGATCCACCTTGGTGGTGGCGCCGACCGCGCCCACGCCGCCGGGCACTTCGTAGGCGAACTGTCCGCTGACGAACAATCGCACCGGATCGCCAGGCCGCGCCCTTCCCTCACGCCGCGGATCGACCTGGTCCATCGGAATGCTCAGCGCGTACTGCCCACCCAGATGGCTGCGGCTGCCCACGACGTAGCGTT
The DNA here is from genome assembly GCF_037478135.1 of Denitratimonas organivorans. Taxonomy (NCBI): domain Bacteria; kingdom Pseudomonadati; phylum Pseudomonadota; class Gammaproteobacteria; order Lysobacterales; family Lysobacteraceae; genus Denitratimonas; species Denitratimonas organivorans. The sequence goes on along the minus strand of NZ_JBBHDV010000001.1, from coordinate 425,695 downwards.
GCAGCAGTTCACCGTCCGGGTAGGTGCGGGCTTCGACTACGGTACCGTTGGCCGCCGGCTGACCGAACAGCGTGACCGCACCGTAATAGATGTGGTCCGGCGCCTCGACCGTGGCATGGACCGGCAACGCCGCGAACACCAGCAGCACGGCGAAACGATGCATGAAAGCGGAAATGATGCGGTTCATGATCAGTTCCCCGAGTACGAGTAGGTCTTGAAGAAGATGCGGATGTCATCCACACCGTTGCCGTCACGCTCGCTGCCACTGCCCAGCTTCTTGCCGTGGATGAAGGTATCCAGCCCTTCGTTCGGATCGTTGAGGAAGGTGCCGCCAGGGATGATCAGCAGCCAACGCCGGTTCCAGACCGAGCGACCAACCAGGCGGCTGTCGGCAGTGACCTGCGATTCGTCAAAAGGCTCGACGTAGTGGTGCGCACGCATCTGCGGATAACGCCGCAGTTCCACGCGTGAACCATCCAATGTGTCGGAGGGCAGCCAGTCAAAGCGCGCGATGTCCTGCGCTCCCACCGGGAATGGGATCGGGATGCGCTGATCCAGTACCTGCCACTCGCGTACCGTGAAATCCAGCGGATCGGGTGCACGCAACACGTCGGCACCGGCGGGGATCAGGTACACGTTCGGATCATCCGCCAACGGCAGCCCGTCATAGTTGCCGAACCATGCGCCCACCGAACGGATTCGGGTGGCAAAGCGGCTGGAATCGTAGGAACTGTCCTGCGGCCCCAGATCCCAACCGAAGTAGTTCAGCCCGAACGTGACGTTGGTGCTGAACTCCAGCACCAGACCCGGCTGCGGCCCAGCCGATTCCGGTGCGAACGGGCGCGCCATGCGGCGGAACTCGGGCACTTGCCACAGATCCGGAACCCGCGCCGCTTCCAGCGTGCGGCGCCACTGCCCATCGCCTTCCTCACCTTGCGGGATACGGAACAGTTCGCGCCGCAGCGAGAAGCGGTTGGTTTCCACCTGCGGGTTGTTGAAGCCCATCTGGCCCTTGAGCACATCGAAGTTGAGTTTCAACTGCGCCATGGTGTCGGCCAGGCCAGGTGAACCGGCCATCGGCACGTCATTCAGCACCTGCCCCAGACTGCGCTCCTTCACGACCTTGGTCAGGAAGGTCTGGCCAGCCTTGGCATCGGAACCCAGCAGATTGGTCTCGTAGTCATAAGCCGAGGCCGCCAGATAGACATAACGGGCCGCAAGATCGAACGAGGCGCGGTATTTCTGCAACGCATCGTTGCGGAAAATGCGGAACGCCATGTCCTTGTAGCGATGTTCCTGCGTAGCCGCCGCACCGGTACGGCGGAAGGTCAGCAGCTGGTCGTAGACTCGCAAACCCTCGGCCAACGTGGCCAGGTATTCACCCTGCAACTGCTTGATCGCCTCGGTCCGGGCGAACAGCTCCGAGCGCAGCAAAGGCTCCTGACGCAGCATCGCGTCGATCTCGCCAGCCACGTCGTACAGATCGAGATTCGCGTCATTGAGCATGGAGCGGATGCCCGCCAGCTCTGACACATCCTCCTTGGCCGCATCAATCGCGTTGCCAGCGATTTCCAGCCCGTCTGCAACCGTGTCCGCAGCCAGCTTGCCGACATTTCCGGCAGCCTGGATGGTGCAGCGACCGGCGGAGAACAAGTCACCACCGCCGGCAAGGCCCACGATCGTGCTCTGCGGGATGCACTCGGATGTGGTCTTGAAAGAGAAATCCAAGAACTCGCCCACACGCCGTGCCGCAATCGCCGAATTGCTCATCACCTGCGAGGCGATGGTCAGGTCACGCAGCTCCTTGCGTTGACCGATCGCGATCTTGAGGTTGTCCTGATGGGTGTTGAATACGGTGCGAACCGCGTTGATCTGATCCTCCAGATCCAGACGCAGCTTGTCGTACTCCAGCATCGCCTGCTTGAGCTCGATCCGCGCCATGAACATCTGATGCAGCACCTGCTGGATCCGGCCCGGTGCGCGGCGCGTGCCGGACCAGGAATCAGGCTTGGTGAACCAGAAGCCGAAATCGGGGGACTCGATGGTGACGTACTCCACCTCAAGCAGCTCGTCCTCGGACTTGTCACCGAGCGGGCAACCCTCGGCCATCGGGAATTGGTCGCAGTCCGCCTTGGCACAGCCCGGCATGCTCGGATTGTTGGCGCACAACCCGCCGGAGATGAACGTGTTCGGCTCGGCATTGAAGAAGCCCATGCCGTTCTCGCCCGCCCCCAGATAACCGGTGAAGGAGTTGATCCGGGCCACGGTCATATTGTTCGGATCATCGAAATCCAGCGCGGTGCCAGCCAGTTCCGGCACATCCAGATACATGTAGTGATACAGATCCGGACCGTTGTAACCAGTCGGATAGGTGCCACCAGGGCCAATGTCGTCGATATAGGGATAGCCGAAGATCTCGATCAGCTGGTTGGCGAACGACACCTCCTGCTGTGCCGACACCTGGGCCTGCGCATCCGCACCGTTCTGGATGCGGCGCAACTGGTTGTTGAGCTGGTTGGCGTGCTCCCACAGCGCCAGTGCGTTGTTGAGCGCTTTCATCGCTCGCTCCCAGACCTGTTCGAACTGGGTCTTGTTGTGCAGCGTCAGCTGCGCAGGATCGATATCGAACGGCACCACGCCGCGTGCCAGACCCAATGGATTCAGACCGGCATCGGCCTTGTCCACCTGCTGCTGGATGGTGCGATAGTGGGTCGCGATCTGATCCAGCTCGGACACATTGCGCCGCTCGATACGCTGGATGCCGACGTGGTTGGGGTTGTCATCCACTTCCGGCAACACGGCATTGACCGTGACCCAGTCGAAATACGTCGCCATGCCGGCACGCCGGCCCCATTCGGACAGGCCCCAGGCACGCTGTGGATTACTATCGTCATAGCCCTGCCACTGACCATTCGGGTCTTCGGTATAGGCCTTGCGATAGGTCAGATCAACGATCTCGGCCGCGGCGCGCGCCTTGGCCGCCGCGGTCTCGGCAAACTGGCGCTCATCGAGGAAGTCCACGTTGATCGGCACACCGGCCACCAGCACCGCCTCGGACTGCGGGTTCCACGAGAAGAACGGATGCCGAAGCAGGTTGTAGTAGGTCTTGGTGGCGGTCAGATAATGACCCCAGGCATCGCCATGACCCTGCGGGAACATGATGCGCGCATCGAACTCGTCGATCACGCCGCTCTGGTTCTGGTCGGAGATGTTGTAGGAAAGCGCGTAGGCCACCTCACCGTCGCCGGTGGTGAAGTTCCAGAACAGCCGGTTGTAGACCGGTGATGCCGCCACCGGGCCATGCGCATCATCGCGCCCGCGCAGCAGCACCAGTTCCTCGTCGAGCGGGGATTCAAGCTGGTTCTGGAAGTTGAAGATGCTCGGGTTGAGGTTGATCGTGCTCTCGCCGCTGTCGATGCCGATGGTTGGATCCTGCGCATCGGCATAGGCCTCATTGCCCAGCAAGGTATAGAAATCCACCAGACGCGATGCGACCAGCAGCACCGCAGCATTGGCCGGGCCATAATCGATCGGCGGAGTGGAATCGGCCGACAGCTGCAGCGCGCGGCGCATTACCGTGGTGTAGGCCTCGATCAGCCCCATGCTGTTGAGGTTGTCGGCATCGTTGTTCATCGCCACCGGGCCGGAATAGCGCTCACCCAGCTGGATCAGCATGCTGGCGTAGTTGTTGGTGGCGGACTCGCCGAAGTTCTGCACCCGCGCCTCGAACGGATTCAGGCGGCCCAGCACACGCTTGACCCAGCCTTCCGCCAGCTGCGCGCGCGGTTCGACCGGGGTGGAACCGGGTTGACCTGCCCACAGACTCCACTGACTGGCGTTGTTGCAGGCAGACAGGCCGCGGTAACGCGCCAGGTACCAGTTGTCGGAAAGGGTCTGGATATTGGCGCCCTCGATGCTGATCTCCACCGCACCGTTCGGCTCGGGCGTGGGGAACTGCACCCAGCCATGCATCTGCCCGGTTTCCGGACTGGGCAGCGGCGTCGGCGGCGTGCCGTTGGCATCCGGGCGGAAATACCACTCGAACTGCAAGGCATCCGGGTTGCCGCCGAAGTCGCCACCATGACGCAGCACCAGCTGCTCATCGAAGATATTGGGCGGCGCAATCACATTGATCTGGCCTTGGTAGGGCGCGTAGATCGGCGGATTCGTGGCGTCGGATTCCAGACAGCCCACCTGGATCACTTCCAGCGAGACCGGCAAGGCGCCCAATGACGGATCATTGTTGAACGCCAGGGTCATGTAGCCCGAGCCGCTGGCCGCGCCCGCGGTCAGCGCGGCACCGCCACCCACAATGGAAAGCGGTTGCAGCATGCCGTTGCCAGCCGGGTCCTGATAGGCAATCAGCAACTCGTCCGGCGACAGGTCTTCATCCAGATCATCACAGATACGCTCGCGGTCCTCGCCCAGGCGCGCGCTGCGGCAAATGGCTGCGATGTTGCTGGGATTGCGTGACAGACGGTAAAGCGCTTCGATCGCCTGATCCCAGCTGCAGCCGGCGGTATCCAGGCAATTGCCTTCGAAACCGGACTCCTCGGTGCCGTCACCACCATCCAGCTTCTTCAGGATCGCGCGCTCGCGCTTGCTCATGACATTGAGCAGCAGCTTCGGATCTCCGGCACCGGTTTCATCGAATACACCGTGGAATACCAGACGCTGGTTCATGCCGTCGTAGTACATGCGCTCGCCCAGCGAAGCCGGCATTTTCAGCACGCCATCACTGGAGCCGACGATGTCGAAGAAACCATCGGTACGCATCTCACGCGCCACGGTGCCGGGGAAAGTCGCCAGCCGCACCCAACGCGGGTTCAGCGGATCGATCAATTGCGCCAGGGTGTCGGCCGGGCCGGCGTTTTCCACGGTGTCGCGATTGTCGTCATAGACGATTTCCACCGCCGCCTGGTTGTAGATGTTCGGCAGACCGCGCTTGGGTGTCAGCAGGGTTTCGCCAGCGATCAGCAGCGGCGGGGATTCCGGCCAGGAAATGTTGTATTCCACCGGAATCGGGTCGTACTGCGAAGCGGCACCGCCCTGATTTTCCGGCAAGCGCGCCAGCCACGGCGTGCACTGGCCGGGCTCGTAATCGTTGGCATCGTTATAGTCGTTGTCCTGGTAGAAGCCCGGCTGCATCGGGTAGTAGTAATGCACGGTCCCGGTGCCGGCAGACTTGGCCCAGAGCTGGTTCTTGTGATCCTGGAAGAACGGTGCCGGAGCCGGCTCACCCAGCGCCTGGCCTGCGACGAAGGATTCCGCACAACCGGGCAACAACCGCACCGGATACGGAGGCGACACTGTGGTCCCGGCAGTGCCGGTGAAACGGAAGCGGGTATAGCCGGCGCCGGTGGCCTGCACCCGGTAAATCTTGAAGTTCCAGTCCTGTACGCTGTTGTTGTAGTACTTGAGCAGCACGTAGGGATCAGATGGCGCGGATGGATCATTCACGTCACCGAAATCCGAGCGCAGCGCGAATACCGCATCGGCGCCGCTGCCGGTGCTCGACGGGGCCATCATCGCGTGCTCGTCGTTGGGGTTGAAGCCGGCCACACCGAAGTCGTTCTGCACATAGATATGCGCCTGCGGGAACGCGGCCGCCGACAGAACCGGCTGGCCGGCGAACTCGCTGCCGCTCTGGCTTGCGATCACGATGCGATCGGGGTCGTACGGCCAGCGCGGCTCGTAGCGCACCGCACGGCTGGCCCAGTAGACGCCCTTGCCGTTGCGCCGATACCAGGCCACCGCCAGTTCACGGCCGAAATCCTGGGGCCGGCTACTGGAATAGCGGTTCACCGGAATGATCGAGCCTTGACGGGCGGAACGGTTGTAGGCGGCGTTGACCCCATGACCGTCGTAATAGGCCAGTTCGTTGATGACCCAGCCGGTGCGGTCAGGCTGGTTGTGTGCCGGATGCACGATCTTCTTGCCGATCTCTGCGGAAACATTGTCCTGGAAGCCCGGTGTCATCTGGTAGGGCAACGACCGCACCACTTCCACATAGGTCGGATACACCGACTGGTCAACGGTTGGGCCATGCACATAGATAATCGTCGCAAAGCCGCTGCGTGGCGCATTGAACACGCCCGCATCCAGGGTCGCACCGCTGGAGCCGCTGTCGGGAAGCACAATATCTCCAACGATCTGATACTCGCTGGGCTTGGCCTCCACCGGAGCACCGACGACGTGGCTCTGGTAGCAGCCGTCAGGACGGTTGATGCCGGGAATATCGCTGTCACCGCAGGCCGACGTCGGCCATGCGCCTGCACCCTGTGTGACGATGCGCAACGCACTCTCGGGAGACTCGCCCGCCTTGCGCCAATGCACCTCCACCTCCGGAGTCGACTGCAGAGGTATCAGACGGTATCCAGCGTCTGCCCCCCGGACCCAGGCGAACCAGCGATAATCGTTGCCGGTAGCGGCAATGGGCTGACCATCCAGGAAAAAGTCCGGCAGATCCGCCACATTCGCGGCAGTTGCCATGGTGGGTGGAGTGATCGGAACGCCAACTGCCCATGTCTCTGGCTGGAAAAAGCGGCCATCAAAGTCCAGTTTGATCAGGAACCCATCCTGCTCACCTTCCCCGAACAGATTTTCAACCGGACCAACCTGCATGAACTCCTGGAAGCTTCCTCCCACATAAAGCTGGTCACCTGCACCCAACCCGACCGAGCTAGCCTGGTCATTACCAGGACCACCAGCCGGGGCCGGCGGATTGCCCCCAATCACGCTGCCGCCGGTGAGCCACTCCCAGGACCCATCCGTCGCATTCATCCCGGCGACGAATACATCGCTGCTGTCCGAGTCACCCGTGATCATCAAGCTATCCAGACCGAGTGAGCCGGTGAAATCACCAGCGATAAAGACTCGATTTCCGTGGGCACTCACAGCCTTGGCCAATGCACCACCGGTATGCTGGGCAAGCGCGCAGGTGTATTGATCGCCCGAGTAACCCAGCACCGCGACAAATCCCCCCCCACCGCTCGGATGGGTGACACCCGGATTATTGCCGCACTGGGTTTGCGTGATCTTGAGATTGCCAAGAAACTCACCAACCACAGCGACCCTGGCGACGCCGTTCTCCGTCCAGATGCTCGCATCTTCCAATCCGACTGAACCCTTGAAGCGCGCAACCTGGCTGTTCCAGGCGCTGCCCGAAGGTGCAGAATCCGACATCACATTGCTGACAGTGTGCAGATAGCCCTCATTGACGGAAACCTGCAATGAGAGACGCTCTACAAACCACCAGTCATATTCACCCCCGCTGCCGGCATTCTGGCGGATGCGCAGCTTGAAATCGGGATGGAACATTCTGCGATCGCCGCTAAACCTCCTGTCTATCGCCAACGGACTGTCAGCACTTCCACCGGCAGCAAACCAGTCCAGCGTCCGCCATACCCCACCCCTGTCCAAGTACTCAAGGACCAGATACTCATTAGAGTAATCAGGAAACTCGCTGATGTAGCTGGAATAGGTATATCCACCCGACACCAACCCTCCGGCCGGCGCACGGATATCCATGCCACGCCGAACCTGCATGGCAACCCGGATGAAACCACTCTTGCTGGTATCGATACTATCCTTCAATACCACACTGACCGGACCACGATTCAACGCCAGGCCCGGCGACGCATTGGGCCCGAAGCTGTTTCTCAGCCTGTTGAAATGGTCTTCGGAAACGATATGTGCACGACCACCGTTGGCCTGCACAGTCCAGCGCTCGTCCAATTGGGTAGCATGGGTGAATGTCTGGTCCAGGACGGTCACCGCTCCGGTCGCCTCTTCGCCGAGCATGTACAAGCGATTCTGCTGATCGAGCAGCAGTCGCTTGCCGATCTCGTAAAGACCGGCGCCTGGACGGTTCACGGCCCATATCCACCGCTTGCCATCTATCGAAAGTTTCGCCAGGAAATCGTCCTGGGTCTGGCTCGGATTGTTCAGTGTCCGATTTGATTCGGCAGCATGGAACGTCACCAGTGCTGCATAGCCGCCCGTCACCAGAAGGGTTTCCGGCAGCGGCGGGATTTGCGATGCATCACCCGGAAGCACCAGCAGATCAGTCGCGATGTCCTGCTCGGAGCTCCTGATGCGGTTCACCCAGCTCCACTGCCCCGCAGCACTGATCCGGGCAACAAATCCATCCTGATCGCCGCTGCCAGTGCCTACAGGCGTTACTCCCCCGAATTGCGCAGCACCATGGAGACTGCCCGCAATGTAGATATTGTTGGAGGCGTCCAACGCCATCCCCGAAACGGCATCAGTCAACGCACCACCGCCGCTGACCGCCCACCGCACCCTTCCTGCGGTGTCGAGCCGCGCAACGAAGACGTCGGTCAATCCAGCAGAATTGAGCGTGTAGTCGCCAATCCGTGTTTCGCCGGAGAAGTTGCCGGCAATAAACACATCACCATTGGACGCAGTCAGCGTACGCACAACCTCGCCATTGGCGATGCCATGCGGCCATGCCGCCTGCGCCTCGCGCAGCGGCATCAATGCGGCCAGCGCCAGACATGCTGCGCCAAGGCCCCGCTGGAGGATTTTGGAAGGACGGAAGAAATTCATGGTCTGTCCCCTGATCACTGGTTCAACACCGTCACCGTGGAAGCACGGCGCAGGCGGAAGGTTCCGGAAGTGAAGATCGGGTTGCGATGCAGCCCGGTTATCGATTCGGCAAAGGTGCCGCCCAGTGTCGAATCACCCCAACCCGGCGCGTTGATGCCGCCCGGATCATCGGGGGTGAATACGAACTGCATATTGCGTACCACCTGATAGGCCTCTTCCTGATAATTCAGGAACTGCTCGTCGAGGTTGTTGTGATCGGGGTGGTAGCGGTGCAGGAACGGGTTGGTCGGTAGCGTCGGCGACACCACGATCGCGGTGGAAATTTCGCCACCCGGGCCGAACACGCCAGTGAAATCCAGGGTTTCGCCATCAAAGTCATAGGCCACGGTGCTGTAGCGCAGGCCCACCGCGACGCCATCGCGTCCGGCCACGCCGCTGTACAGGCCGATCAGATCCTTGTTGGTCAGCAGCACATAACGGCCGGGTTCGGCCACTTCCTGGTAGGTGGGATCGATGCTGCTCGGCTGCATCGTGCCCTCCTCCCACATCTGGATCACGTCCTTGACCAGACGTGCCTGGCCCTGCGGATTGACGTGGATCAGCACGCGCTGGGTGAAGGGCGCGCCGACGCCGGTGGGCGTGGTGCCGGCCATCTGCGCCTGGCTGACGCCATTGATCTGGATGTCACCAATCCACAGACCGGCAAACGCCAGAGGATTGTCGCCACCGGCCTTGGCCAGCGTGCCGTCGCCCTGGGCGCCATCCGCGGCGCCGCGCTGTGCGGTACGGCCACCGACATGCAGCACGATGCGCTGACCGAATTCGTCGGTGATCGCGATCATCTGCTCCATCCGGTCCTGGGTGAACTGCGGACGCTTGATCGCCAGCGTCACGAACACATCGGTATCGGTGGGTGCGTAGAAAGTCTCCACGTCGGGCAGATCGGGCCAGCCGACCTCGCCGGTTTCCTCGTCTTCCAGCCGCAGCGACAGCGGCACCCGCACGCTGCCCAGGCGTTCGATCTGGAAGCTGCCATTGGACCCGCTCAGATTGCGCAGCACGAAGCGCATCTCGTCGAAGATGGCGGCGAACTCCAGCGATTCGCCCTGATCCAGCACCAGATGCATGCGGCCCTGGTAGCGCGAATTGCCACGGGTGTAGATCCAGTAGGCCTCGTTGGCGTTGATCGGGGTGCTGCCGCTGAGCAGTTGCCAGCGTCCATCCGTGCTCAGCCGGTAGACCGGCTGGCCCTGATGTGCGGCCGAGCGCGAGAAGAACTCGGTGAAGGTCGGCGGTGCCGGTGATTGCCCGGGCTGTACCACCGGCAGGCCGGTCAGGGTGAAATCGTTGGGCCGCCACGCAGTCGGAATGAAGCGTGGTGTGCCGCGGATCGTGAGCTGGCGCGAGCTGCTGCCATCCAGACGCACCAGGTACGAGGTGTTGCCGTCGATGGTGAACAGCCGGGTCAGCATCGCGTCCGGGCGCGGTTCGGGGAACCAGGCGAACCAGCCTTCGATGTTCTCCAGCCCTTCGGCCGGATCGCGGATGAACTGGGCCTCGTTGCGGCCGGGGATCCAGCGCCAGACGCTGCGCACCGGCAGACCGGCGAAGACGCTGGCGATCTCCTTTTCATTGGGTTCCAGCGCGACATGGATCGCGTTCCAGCCCGGTTGCAGCGTGATGGTCTGGGTCATGTCGGCCGCGCGCGGTGCCAGCGGCGCCAGCAGCAACGCCAGCGCGGCAACACGGAACAGCAGGGGGGCAAGTGAAAGGTTCATGGTGTGGTTCATCCCTGGTCCTGGGGCATCGCGGGCGGTTGCGGAAGTTCGGAGCCGGCCGGTGGGCCGAGCGGATTGATCGAGGCCAGCGCGGATTCGCGCACTTCGACCCCGACCTCACGCATCAGGCGGCGGCGGAAATCGGTTTCGGTTTCGGCCAGACGTTCCTGCATCAGGCGCTGGCGGATGCCACTGGCGAGCTGTTCGAACGGGCGCGACTGGCGTGGTTCGCTTTCCACCAGCCGCACCAGATAGACGCCGTCCTCGCCGCGCAGCACGTCGGAAATCTGGCCGGCGGTTTCGAGCGTGCGTACCGCTTCCAGCACCACGCGGTCGTGTGCGTAGCGGTCGCTGCGGCCTTCGGAAATCCAGCCGATGACGCCACCGCGATAGCGGGTGGATGCGTCATCGGACACTTCACGTGCCAGCACGCCGAAGTGCGGCACGCTGACATCCAGTTCGGCGGCTTTTTCGGCGGCCTGCTGCATCTTTCCGACAGCCTCGTTCCAGGCGGTTTCACCGGCCTGCGGTGAGACCGACATCTTCAGCATCGCCACACGCTTGCGCGCCGGCACGGTGTATTCGTCCTGGTGCCGTTCGTAGTAGCGCCGCACTTCGTCGTCGGAGACGGTCAGTTCGGCCTGGGCGCGACGCAGGCTGTCCTGCAGATAGCGGTTGGATACCAGTTGATCCAGTGCGCGGCGCAGTTCCGGCTGGTCGGTCAGGCCGGTACGTTGCGCGGCCTTGACCAGTGCTGCGCGGTAGACGATGTCATCAAGCAATTGACGCTTCTGTTCCATGTCCTGGAACTGGCCGGGACGCTCGCCACCGCGGCGGCGCATCTCGTCGATGAAGGCCTGTTCGCTGACATAGCTGTCGTCGATGCGCGCCACCCAGCGCGCAGGCACGGCATCGGCCTGCGCCCCATCTCCGCTGCGTGCCAGGGTCCAGCCGGCAAGACCGCCGGCGATAAAGGCGCCGGCAACGCTCGCCAGCACGGTTTTCGACCAGAGCTTCATGCCCATCCCTCCTTGCTTGCCATTGCCCGGGCCGTTTCCCGGCACCCCGCGACTCCGGCCGGGAGTGATGGCGGCGGGCCACGGGATGCCGGGAGCCCTGAACCTGTCGGCAGCGGCCACAGTGCGGCCTGCGGTTCGGCAACCGTGGCCTTCTTCGGCTCCTCGAAACCATCGCGGAAGATCACCTTGAAGATCAGGTTGGTATCGCTGTCGGCGTTGTCGTCGGCGTTGACCTCGATCTGCGCGGTGTCGACCTCGGCCTCGGCGTGCTGCACGATTTCTTCGTGGGTGAAGATGTCGATGGCCGGATCCAGTGTCGTGTTCAGGGTGTAGGTCAGCGTGCCGCCGGCCGGCAGATCGACCAGATCGTCGATGCCGCCAGTACCTGCGCCACAGCTGGCCCCGGCCGAGGCCGTGCAGGTCCAGCTTGCATCCATCAGGCCGCTGGCCAGTGGCGCTTGTACGCTTGCGCCGAGCGCATCGATCGAGCCGATGTTGCGCACCCGGATCGTGTAGGCCGTGGTATCGCCCGGCGCCAGGCCGATGCGTCCGTCATCGATGCTGACCACCAGATCGACACCGGTACGCATCAACGTGCTGCTGCTGGCGCTGTTGTTGCCGGGCACCGGGTCATCGGTCTGCGATTCGGCCTGTGCGGTCGAATCAAGCACGCTGCCCGGTGCGGGCAGATCGGACAGCCCCAGCGTGATCACATGGCTGCTGCCGGCCACGATCGCCTCGACTTCACACAGGAAGCTCTCGCCGAAGGCTGGCGTGCACAGCTCACCGCCGTTGTGCCGGACAGCGTGACTGAAGGTCAGCGCCACCGTGGTCGCGGCCGCATCCGACGGACCGATATTGGCCACCGTCACCTGGTAGGGCATCGGCTGGCTGCTGTCCGGGTCGTAGGCATCCGGGGTCTGGATCGAGGTCACCAGATCGGCGCGGGTGATGATCAGGTCACTGACCGTGAAGCTGTTGTTGCTCAGATCCGGATCTTCGGCCTGACCTTCCACATCAGTCGGCAACAACTGTGCCGTGGCAGTGTTCTCCAGCGTGCCCAGAGCCGAGGAGCGCAGCGTGGCGTCGATTGTGTAGTACAGCGTGGCACCGGCCGGGACCGAGACCACACGGTTGATCGAACCCTGGCCATGCTCACCGTCGATGCCGCAATGGCCGACGCCCGCAGTGGAGTTGCATTCCCAGCTGGCAGCGCGCAGCAACGGGCTCAGGAAATCCTGCACCCGCACCTCGGGCGCATCCGAGGGCCCGATGTTGTGCACCGCCACGGTGTAATGCACCGGCAGGCCGGCCACCACTTCGCCACCGCTACGGGTCTTGGTCACCGCCAGGTTCGCGCGGCGCAGCACTTCGGTTTCGACCGGCGGGGTGACGTGATCGTTCGGCGTCGGATCGGTCGCTTCCGGCTCAGGGATCAGGTAGGCGCCGTTCTGCAACGGACCGATATGCGCCGGGTCGATCAACACCGTCAACGTCACCGTCAAGGTGTCGCCCACGTGCAGGTCGGCGTACGCTTCCAGCCCGCTGCCGCTGCCACTCGGGCTGGCACAGCTGGAATCACCCTCACCCGCGGTTTCACAGGTCCAGGTGGCATCAAGGAATGCGGCGGCGTGCAGGTCGTCCATCACCCGGATACCGAGCGCATTGCTGGGGCCGGCATTGGTCACGGTGATCACGTATTCGGCGGTTTCACCAGCGATGACCGCCTCCGGCCCGGTCTTGCTGATCGCAAGATCGGACACCACCTGGATCAGTACCTCATCCACGCCCTCGTCATTGGCCGGGTTCGGATCCACACCCTCGCCCGGTACCGCCTGCGCAGCATTGCGCAAGGTGCCGCGTGCGCTCGGATGCACGGTGGCCTGGTAGTCGACGGTCGAGTGGCCGCCTACCCCCAGATCCACCGGCACCGGGAACCCGGCATTGCCGCCCGCCATCGCCAGGCAGCGTGAAATCGCGCGTTCGTCCAGACGCGACAGGCCACCGGCTTCGCCAGTCAACGCCATGACCAGTTCGCCCATCGGCGGTACATGCAACAGCGCACCCGGCGCGGCGGACACACCGTCAGGTGCCGCCTGGGTGAAGCGGTGTTCCAGCCCGCCATCGCTCCAGCGCCGTGCCAGCAGGTGCACATTGCCCTCGGCATCGGCCAGGTACAGACGTGAGCCCCAGGTATCCATCGCCAGCGCGCGCGGTGCTGCCGAACCACCCGGCAGCGGGGTGAAATCCACCGCCGTCAGGCTGCCGTTGACGGCACGCTCGAACAGCGTGATGCCATCGGACCCGAGCACATACAGCTGCGTATCTCCCGGCGTCACCACCATATCCCGCGCCCCGGCCAGTCCCGGCACGGTGGCGTCGCCGCTGCGCCCATGCAGCATGCCGGCGTAGCTGAGTACACCGCTGTTGACATCCACCTCGAAGCGGGCCAGCGATTCGGATACGGTCGAGACCGCATACAGGTGACGTCCATCCGCGCTCAGATGCAGGCGTTTGACGCCCCGGATGACGTTGAGCTCTTCCTGGAATGTGCCCAGACCGTCTCGGATACGCTCCACATAGCTCAGCTCGCCACTGTCGGCATCACGCTGGAACAGGGCGATCGCGCTGGTGCTGGCATCGTTCGGCACCGCAGCGGTATAGACGAAGCGCCCATCGGCCGACACCAGCACGAAGGCCGCACCCGTCAGTCCGGGCGTCAGCGTGCCCGAGGTGATCTGCTGCAGGAAGTGCAGGCCATCGGCCACGATCGCGAACACCAGCACGCTGTTGCTCTGTGCCGCAGTCACGTACAGGTGCGCACCATCGGGCGAGACCGCCAGATGCGATGCACCGGCCAGACCGCTGATCGGCGTACCGCCGGCATCATCGCCATCGACCAGAAGCTCGATGCTCTCGATCTCGCCGGCCGTATCCAGACGCAGCTCCACCAGCGCGCTGCCACTGCGACTGGCCCCGAACCAGCGCCGTCCATCCGGGGTGTGGGCCAGTGCGGAAAGATCCCCGATACGCGACTCGAAGGCACCAGGCAGCCAGACCCGGCCTTCCAGCGGAAGATTGGCGGCACAGCTCCACTGGCCGTCGTCCACCAGACCGGCATTGGTCGCAGGGAAGATCGGCAACTCGTCGTGGATCCACGCGCCCAATGCATCGGACACACCGTGGTTGTCGACGCGGATGCTGTATTCGACCGGCAGGCCGGCGATGACCTCGTCGGCCGGCGTCAGGCGGTCCTTGATGGTGGCAAGATCCGGCGCCGGCACCAGCGGACTGGTGTCGCTGGCGCGGTTGTCGGACGGATCGGTCTCATGCGCCAGCACACGCGGATCGACACTCACTGAATAGGTCAGCGAGCCGGTGGCATTGGCGAAGATGCGCCCGGCCAGATCGAACTGCACATGGCCACCAGGGGCGATATCCACCCGCTGCGTGCCCAGTGCACCACTGCCGGCCAGCGGGCAACGCGAACCCGGTTCGCGCGCCAGTGTCGCGGCCAGTCCATCGGCCGCGGACACCGTATACAGCTGCTGACCATTGGGTGCCAGCATGATCGCCGACACCTGTTCCAGCGCCGCCGAATCCGCCACGCCATAGCTGGCCAGATGCTGCGCCGTGGTATCCAGCAGGCTGTACAGATGCAATTGCCCGGTACCGGCCGCCGCCACGTAGAGCCGCATCTGATCCGGCACGAACGCCAGTGCCGCCGGCGCATGACCGCTGTTGCCCAGCGCCGCCAGATCAATGATCTGCTCCACCTCGAACGCCGGCTCGTCACCATCGACGAAGCGCAACAGATTCACCGCATCGCCACCGGCATCGGCGACAAAAATGCGGTCCTGGTACACCTGCACCGCGGAAGGCGACAGCAACGAGGCGCCCGGATTGCCCGGCCCATCCTCGATATCCAGCACATGGGTCAGCACACCGGTCGCAGGAGCACGGCGGAACACCGCAAGCGAGCGGTTGGCATCGGCGGTGACGAACAGCAGCGTGCCGGTTTCGTTGAAGGCCAGATCGGAAATGCCGTTCAGGCCGTTGTTGCCACCGCTTTGATGGATCACCGAAACCTGGCTCAATGCACCGGTGGTGGCATTGATCGAAAAGCCTGCGATCGCCTGGCTGCCACGCGCTCCCGCATAGAGCTGACTGCCATCAGGCGACAGCGCCAGCGTGGTGACACCACCGATACCCTGCACGCCCAGCTCGTTGTCCACGACCTGTGAAACCCAGGTCAGCAGGCCGGTTTCTGCATCTCGACTGAAGACCGCGATCGCATCCGAATCCGGGCCGGCCACGAAGACGAAACGCCCGTCGGCGGTGATGACGATGTCCGATGCACCGCCAATGCCCGAGACCGGTGGCGTAGTGTTGCCGGACAACGGCGCGCCATTGAACCAGGCATGGCTGCGTGTCAGCACACCGGTAAGCGGGTCACGGTTGAAGACCACCACGGTGTCACGCTCAACGGCACCATCAACGCGTTTGCCGACCGCATAGACATGACGGCCCAGGGTGTCCACCGTCAGCGCACGGTAGGCGACATCAAACTCGGCACTGGCCAGCGCGACCTGCTCCAGCAGGCCAGCATACGGTGTCGGCGTGCAGGTCCAGGCCACGTCATACAGCGCCGCCGGCAACACATCACCCACCAGCGCACCTGCGGCATAGGTCGGCCCCGCGTTGGCAGCCACTACCGAATAGTTGACGTCTCCACCCGGTGTGAGTTGCCCTTCCTCAATGCAGCCCGGCTCACCGGCACTGCAGCCATCGCTGGTCACCGTGATCGACAGATCCATCGCCGGCGACAGCACCGTGTCATCGTCGGTGGCGCTGTTGTTGGTCATATCCGGATCCAGCACCCCGATGGCTTCCACCGTCGCGGTGTTGACCAAGCGGCCGCTGGCCTGGGCACCAACGACACCGGTGGCCTGGAACCGAACCTCGCCACCGTTGGGCAGCTTCACTTCCAGGTCAATGCCGCCAACGCCAGCACCGACGCATTGGCCACCGCCGCTGCCGGTACAGGTCCAACTCACCTGTTCGAACTCGGGCGGGAAGTGGTCCACCACCCGCGCAACTTCAACATCACTGGGGCCGTGGTTTCTCGCCACGATGGTGTAGGTCACCGCATCGCCCGGCGCGACACCGCCCATGCCATCGAAAATCGCTCCCTGGAAGTCGGGCCCGGTGGCGTCCAGCGCGAACGCGGTCAAGGCCGCATCCTGCGCACCGGCGGCATACAGGTACACCTGATCGTCAACGACATAGGCCAGATCGGACGCCCCACCCAGACCATCGACCAGACCCACAGCCGGATCCAGTGCCTCATCGCCATTGCGCACGAAGTGCACCAGCCCGGGCTTGCCCTCGGCATCCAGATCGAACACGGCGATCGCATCCTGCGCTGCCGATGCGGCCAACAGCTGGGAGGTGTTGTCGTCGACAACACGCAGACGCAGACGCGCCGCGCCAACCAGTTCGGGCGCCATGAACGTCGCCTCCGAAGCGGAGTGCGAAATGAATGCGAGCTTGCCATCAGCGGTGTTGCGGCTGAAGTGCACCAGCGAGCCGGCCTCGGCGCCGAGTACATACAGATGCGCGCCTGAGACATCGAGCGCCAGCGAACGCACATCGTCCATGCCAAGCACGCCAGCGCTGGCGTTGTGGTGGCTCTGGATCTGGGTCAGCAAACCAAAGTTGCCGCTACCCGGATTGTCCTGCCGCGCGAACACCACCAGTGTGTCCGCAGCCCCACCCAACACATACAGCTGCTTGCCGTCGGGGCTGGGAAGCAGCGCCAAAGGCGCCTCGAAGCCACTGAACGCACCGACCCCGGCCTGGACCGAAGTGAGGAACTGCAGCTTGCCGAAGTCCGGCGATGCCGGGTCGTTCTGACGGTGGAAAATCGCCACGCTGTTGGAGAACCCACCGGCCACGTACAGGTGCGCGCCATCCACACTGAGCGCCAGCGCCCGCGCGCCGGAGATGCCGGTAACGCCCAGCAGCCCGTTCTGCTCAAGATCGATCTGGCTGAGCCGGCCGTTGCCCGGATCACGGCGGAACACGGCAACCGCGTTGTCCACCGGACTGGCGGCATAGACATGGTGTCCATCGGAGCTGGCGATCAGGTCGGTCACGCCGGCCAGACCGCTGATCCCCGCCATACCGCTGCGCAGCACACCCAGATAACGCAGGCCGATACCGGTCGCTGCATCTACCTGTCGCTGGAACATGCCGATGCCGTTGTCGGCCGGTGCCGCTACATAGATGTTGCCCAGGTCGGCCGCGATCGCCGCGGCGCCGGCCAGACCATCGAACTCAGCCAGACCATCGTCCTTGGTGATGGAAAGATCAGCGACCGTGGATGGTGCATCCTGGTCGCTGTCACTGTGCGCGCAGGCACCCAGCGTGGTGCCGTCTTCTCCGGCACAACCGGCAGACTGCCACTCCACACCAGCGACATTGACCAGATCGCCACTGAGCTGGCTGGAAACCCGCACCTCGATGCTGAACCGCACCTGCCCGCCGGCCGCAATATTGACCGGCACCTCGTGCAACAGATCGTTGCCCGCGGGCGGGCACCATGAATCGGACTGGCGCTGGAAATGCGCGATGGCACGGTCCAGCGTGCCGGCCACGTAGATCTGGTTCAGTTCAGGCTCCAGCACCAGGCCTGTTGCACCAGCCAGTCCTTCAACCCCACCGCTCAGATTGGTCCGGATGCCCTGATAGGTCGGCATGCCAGTTTCCGGATGCAGCGAGAACCACGCCAGCGTCGCACCTGCCTGCGAGGTCACGTAAAGATGCTGACCATCGGCACTGAGCGCGGCACGGCGTGGGTTCAGCAGACCCTGGGCGCCCTGCTCGTCCTGCCCCACCGATGCCTGCAGCGCCAGATTGCCGAAACTGCCCCCGGCTGCAGTGGTACGCGACAGCTGCACCAGCCTGTTGCCAGCCGAAACCGTCAGATACAGATATTTTCCACTGGCGTCGAATGCACCGGAAGACACGCCATTGAGCTGCACGCCACCCAGCGAGCCACTGCCAAACCGCGCCACGAATACCAGTTCACCCGTGGCGGCATCGCGATCGAATTGCACCACGCTACCGCTGCTGCCCGACAGCGCGTAAATCTGCGCCCCGTCCGGACTGGCGACCAGAAACTCGACATCGGCCAGACCGAGCACACCATTCTGGTTGTTCACATGACTGCCCAGATGCACCAGCGAATTGCTGCCGCGATCAAACGCGAATGCCGCCACCGCATGATCATTGGCACCGGCCACGTAGATATGCTCCACACCATTGCCGGCCGGCAACGCGATCGCATGCAGCGCCTGATCCAGACCCTTGATAGTCGAGGTCTTCGCAGTGGCCAGAAGCTCGACCCGCAGCGCCTGCGTCTGGCTGCCGGACAGTCCGAACACACTCAAACTGTCGGAACGACGGCTGGCGACGAACAACAACCGCCCGTCCTGGCTCACCGTTACCGAACGCGCGCCTTCGATATGAACGCCGCCGCCGTGGTCGATCCGCGCGTCCGGATAGTAGGTCAGCGCACCCGTGTACTGGTCGCGCTGGAAGAACACCAGCGCGCTGTCATCGACACTGGCGGCCACCATGAAGTTTTCGCGTACCCGGTCCGGATCCGCTGCATCGCCGGCCGGGATCAAGGCCAGGGAGCTGACGCCACCCAGCCCGGTGACCCCCGCCGTGCCTTCCTGGTGGGCTGCGATGAAGTCCAGCGCACCGGATCCCGAGGCCGAACACGTCCACGAGATCGTGTCGATATCGAAAGGCGATGCCGAACAGTCGCGCGTGCCTGAGCCGTCGATGGTGCACCCGAACAGATCGGTGACGCGAGCCGCAGCCGGATCATCCAGGCCCACGACATTGCCCTGCCCGACATTGCGGATGGTGACGTCATAGACCACGGTCTCGCCCGGCACCACCGCGACCTGGTTGTTGGTCTTGTTGACCTCCAGACGGGTGGAGGTCAACAGCAGGGTCTGATCGCTGTCTGACGCCTCGCTGTTTTCTCCACTCGCGGTTGCCGTATTGCTCAGCACACCAGTGGCGTCGGGGCGAATCACCGAATTGACCGTGTACATCACCGCGCCGCCAGTGCGGATCGTGACCAGATCGTCGATATCACCGCTGCCTGCGGCACTGCATGACGAGCCGGTGCCCACCGAGAACGAGGCGATCGCGTCACTGCCGAAGCCTGCGACATAGACATTGCGCGAATCCGGCGACACCGCCACCGCATAAGGGGTCCGCATGCCGTCTACCGCATCGATGTCCTGGCTGCGGATTTCGGCGAAGGCCAGATGCCCGTACTGCGCGCTGCCGGCGTTGTCGTAGCGGTTGAATGCGACCAGGCTGTTGCCCCACTCGGCCGCCACATAGACCCGCTTGCCGTCGGCGCTGACCGTGACATCACGCGGGCCGCTCATGCGCGCCGGTGCCAGCCCTCCCGCCACGACCTGCGTGAGCGCGCGCACCCGCCCGAACTGTGGATCGGTGCTATCCAGCACACGACTGAGCACATGCAGCGTGCCGGAGTTCTGCGCGGAAACATATACATGCTGGTGATTGCCGGATTCAGGTGACAGGGCCAATGCCATCGGGCGCTGGTTCGGCCCGAGATTCAGCGACTGCACAAAGCCCAGACTGCCGTCGGCGTTGTCCCGATTGAACACCACCACAGTATTGGCGGCATCGGAAACGCCCAGCAGCTGCGAGTCACCACCGGCATCGGCCAGCACCAGATCACGGATGCCGTTCAGCCCGGTGACACCGTTCTGGCCACCTGTCACCACGCCCACATGCTGCAGACGCTGCGGCGAGTCCGGGTGGTGCGAGAAGATCGCGATGCTGGATTCGTAAGAGCCCGCGACATACAGATGACGTGAGCCACTGTCCATCGCCATGCCATAGGCACCCAGCAGGCCGGGATTGCCGGAACCGCGCTGCAAGGCCTGCTCAAAGTCGAGCAGGCCGTTGCTGTCACGCGAGAACACCACCAGGGAGTCGCTGTCGCGGCTTGTCACGAACAGGCTGCGCCCATCTGGGCTGAGCAGCATGCTGTCGGGATTGGCCATGCCGCTGACCCCGCTGGCGCCATTGCGCCAGGAGCGGACAAAGGTCAGATGGCCGCCGTCCTCGTCTTCCGGGCCCACATGGCCGAGACGGCGTTCGAACAGGCTGACCGCCGAATCCACCTTGCTCAGCACATAGACGAATCGTCCCCGAACCAGGGTATCGGCAGGCGCCACCAGACTGTCGATCACCCCCTGGCTGCCTGGTTGTGCATCTCCATCGCGGTCCAGCTCGATAAAGCCCAGCTGTGGCGCTGGCGCACGCCGGGATAGAACCGCCAGCGGCCCGATCGGCCCCTGGGTGCTGCCTGAAGCGACCACCACATGCCGATTGTCCGGCGAAACCACCAGCGCCATCGGCACATCCAGGCCGATCGCCCCATCAGGCGCGGTGACACCCTGATTGTCCGGGCCGAACAACTGCTGTTCCACATCCGGGTTGTCGGCCGAGCCGCCCGTCAGCGCCCCGGTCACCGGGTTACGGCGCAGTGAGAGCAAGACGTTTTCCGAAGGATTGACCGCCATCAGATGCTCGCCGTCAGGCGTCAATGCCAGACGGACCGGCCCGCTCAGCAGGGTCGGGGAATTCCCGCCGGACAGTGTCGTGAAGGTGACCGCTGTGGGGCTGGACACCACGTGTCCGATATGCGGACTGCCGTTGTTGTGGGCGTGGACATAGAGATCCTGCCCGTTGGCTGCCAGCACCATGTCACCGATGCCGATGAAGCCCGTCTCTCCATCACCTGCCTCCGCAGTCTTGCTCAAACGTCCTGCATCCGGGCCGTCAGTAGCGATGGTGTAACGGAAAATGGCCGATGTCGTGGTGGAGGCGACGAACAACTCGCTGCCCGCGCCATTGACCTGCATCGGTCCGGCTGCCACCGGCGCATCCACGGCGGCACCGGCAACCGGCATCGGCAGGAAGCTGTTGCTGTCGGGGCGGAACACCTCGACCCGGCCGACGCCGTTGGAGCCGTTGGAGCCGGATACGTAAACATGCGTGCCGGTGGTCACGATGCGCCGCGGATGCGACATCGCGGTCGCGGTGAACCCGGCAAACGACAGCCGGCCGAACTCCGGATCCAGCCCATTGACCACCCGGTGGAACGTGGCGATACGGTGCGAACCCGAAGAAAGGACATGCAGCACGGCACCGTCTGGTGACAGAGCCAGATCGACAGGATTTTCCATCCCTTCCACCGCGCCGCCGGTATCGCTCTCATCGTCGACACCCTCGATCTCGATGTCGATCGGGTCGAACGCCAGCTCGCCATAGCCCAGGCCCGGCGTGGCGTTGCGGCGATAGACCATCAGCGCAGCCCGCTCCTGCGCCGGATCCCCGACGAAGGTACGGCTCAGCACGTAGACATGATGCCCATCGGCCGACATGACCAACGCCTGGCCGGGACGTGCGACCGGTGAAAGCTCGTGCTGCAGCGGCGCCAGATCACCCGGCACCGGCGAGATCGCCGAGCAGGTCCATTGCACATTCTGCAGTGCGCTGGGCATGACATCGCGCACGCGCACGTCGTAGGCGTCATCCGGCCCCTCGTTGAGCACGGTGATGGAATAGGTATGCGGCCGGCCCGGGTGTGCCACTTCCAGCCCGTCGCTCTTTTGCAGGTCAAGGCTGTAGCTGGCACGCAGCGCAGTAGTGACCCGGGCTTCACGCGAACCACTGCCGTCCAGCGCAAGCGTCGCACGGTTCTCGACCTGGTCGCCGGCACTCAGTGTGACCGGCACATCGATCCGGACCACGGCACGGCCACCTGGCATCAGATCAAGCGGCAACGGGCCATCGGTCGTATCACCGATGCCACCACTGCCCGCAGCCCTGCCGCAGGAGGTGGCTTCAGGCGCAACCACGGCGCCCGGCGCGGGAATCGCTTCGCAGCTCCAGGCGGCCTGCGAGAAGTCGAAATCCGCCGGCGCCGCAACGGTGCTGTCTCCATCCGCCAGTTCGACCCCCGGCGCGAAACTGGGACCATCATTGCCGGCCGTGATTTCATAGTACAGACGCGGCAAGTCATCATCGCCACTGCGCTGGTAGAGGCGCTTGGTCAGGGTCAGAATGTGCTGCGGTGTCAGTGAAGTCACATCGCTGTCATTCACGCCCGCCGCACCGCCACCCGGCTCGGCCTCGGCGTGGAGTTCAACCGCTCCGGTGGCACGTGGATCGATCATCCCGGTGACGGTGAACTCGACGCGTCCGCCAGCGGGAAGATTGGAGGTGACGTCCAGCACATCCGCAGTGATCGGCGACGTCACCTCACTCTGTCCGCAGGTGCCGCCGCTGAAGCAACAGGCCCCGCCATAGGCACGGCACTGGTAAGAGACCGAGCCGGGCACAAAGCCCGCAAGGCTGCCACCCGCCGCCAGCGGGAAATTGCTCTGGATCTCTGTTTCCGGCAAGTGGTAGTAGCCTGTGTTCCTTACGGTGATGCTGTAGCTGTGCGTGAGGCCGGGAATCGCGCTGCCGTCTCCCACATTCGCCACCGCAATGGTTGCCGATGCAGCACTGAGAACCTTGACCGTGACCGGTTCCGACTCAATCGGAGCCTCGCCCATCAAGGTGATGTCATGACAGCCGGGCAAACTGCCACAGGAGGTCAGCGATACGTTTGCCACGTTGACGATATCGATGCTGTCCTGGACGGCGGGCACATTGACCGTGGTGAACAGCCGGCTACCCGTTCGCGCACGCAGTGCAAACCGCTGCGAAATCTCCGCCGCACTGCCGTCTACCGTGTCCACGGGACAGTCGGAGGCGTCGACGACCTCAACCGTCGAGCCGATGCTGGATGGGCACAGCGTCCAGCAGGGCATGTCCGAATCGGGCGTGCAAGTCCCCACGAGTAACCCGTCGAATTCGTCACTGAGCAGCAGCGCCGGACCAACCGGATCAATCACGGACCCCGCGGAGCCGTCCATATTGCCCACGTCACTGGGGCCCTCGTTGAAGACGGCGATCTCGTAATCCCACGCAATATTGGCGTAGGTCTCGTCCAGATCCTGACCATTGCGAGTTGCACGCTTTTCGACACGAATCTCCGCGCGACGGGCGATGTCACGCGACGCACTGACGCTGCTGTTGTCGAGATGATCGATGTCCACCGGTGCCGAGGAGTCGGCCGGTTCGCCGATGGCCGCGCTCAGCGCCGCGTCAGCGTAGAGCTCGGCTGAGCCGTGCATCACCGCGACCGAGAAGGTCAGAGACGCGCCCGCGTCGATGGTCGGCAACACAAAATCCGTCAGCGGCCCGGAAACCGGCGACGACGGGCAGGCGGCACCGGTGCTGCTTTCACAGGTCCAGGTGAAGCTTTCTGCAGGCGCCTCATCACGCTGCAGTGAAAGCAGCGCACCGGTCACACTGTCCGGCCCGGCATTGCTGACCATCACCGAATAAGTGGCCAGACAGCCGGGGGTATAGATATCCGTTTCGGTTTCGCTTGGGCAATGCGTGGCCGGCGAGGCGATGACCGTGCCCTGCACACTGACCGACAGATTGGCCGCGTCATTGCGGGTACGTATGACTTCGCCCACATTGTTGTCTGGGTCGGCCTCCAGCAAGCCACCTGCAGGCTCGGGCAGCTGGATTTTCGCTTCAAGCCCGGCGTCACCGAGCTGGTTGGCGGCATGGCTCACGATGACATTGAAGCTCAACGTACCGCCGGCGGGGAATGAAGCGATCGCAGCACTGTTCAAGGCGCCGGAGCCGGTCGGACAGGTTGCACCATTGCCGCCCATGCAACCCCAACTGAGCACCCCGCCCTCGCTACGCGCCAGCGAGATCCCCGCGCCGTCAGCGTTATCCGGTCCATCGTTGCGGAACACCACCGTATAGGCGGCATCACATCCGGGGGTATAGCTATCGAGTTCGTTCGGGCAGTTGCCTTGTGGCGAATTGACGGCCACCGCCTCGACCGTGGCCACCAGATCAGTAAGCGGGGTACGGGCGAAGGTATGCGAAGCGGTGGCGTTGGCTACGCCGGCAACCGATGTGGAGCCGGTAGCAGAAAGAGTTTTGCTGCCGATGGCGTCACTGGCAAACGCCACATCCACTTTGATCGTCAAACTGCCACCGGGCGCAACCTGACCATTGGTGCTCCCCCCGCCTGAGCCGCACGAAGAGTCTAATGACGCCACGCAACTCCGGTTTGCCAGGGTCACACCCGAATCCGCGGAGAACACGACAGACGCCCCCACGGCCGCCTCGTCTCCGCTGTTGGTGAGCGTAACGGTCACCTCCTGCAGGGTCTGGCCCGGAACGTAATGCGTCGGCGGGCTGCTGAACGCCATGTTCAGCACAGGCGCCGCCAGTACCGGACTGGACAGCAGCATCGCTGCCAGCAGTGCGGCCCAACGGCCGGGTTGGATAAAGAACGACACGGGCGGCAGAAGCCGCGATCCCTGGATGGCCACGATAGATGTCCTGGATGCTCGAACCCCCGGGCCACGCAGGCGGCCCGCCCCTTCGAATCCGGCCAGACGCAGATGCGCCCACCGGAATCAGTCCCACTCACCAATCAGCAAGCGAGCGAAGAAGGTGAAATCCCTCACACAAATGACGAACGGATCAAATTTCACGACAAACGGATGAGCCGACCGCAATTTCAGTAACGGCCGTGTATGCGATCCAGCCGAAAAAAAAGCCACCCGCCTCCCCTTCCCAGCACCGGTCCGGACACTGCCTTTCCCGCCCAGCCCACAGCACCACATCAGCATGGAAAAGCGCTGGAAGCAGCGCCCCGAAACAGCAGCGGGCGTGTCGGTTCGAGCCCAAAAACGATCGCGCACACCGCGTCGAGCACATGAAGCAGCACCAGCACGGGTATGATCCCCCTCATGACCGACGCTCACCCAACCGCACCCATCACCGGCCTGATCCATGCCTGGTCCGAAGGCCGCGAAGGCGCTTCCGAGGCTCTGGCCGACGAGGTCTATGCTGAGCTGCACCGCATCGCACGCCACCACCTGACACGTGAGGCCCGCAGCGGCATCGAAACCACCGAACTGGTACACGAGGCCTGGATGCGGATGGGCAAGGGCCATGGCAGCTTCCCCTCGCGCAGGCATTTCTTCGCCTATGCCGCGCTGCAGATGCGGCGCCTGCTGATCGATCTGGCGCGCGCCGCCGCCGCCAATCTGCGCCAGGGTGAGAACGTCACCCTGACGCTGCGCCTGGTCGATCCGGCACCACAGCCGGCCGAACTGGCCAACCTGGCCAGCGCACTGGATACGCTGGACCGGATCGACCCGCGCAAGTCGCAGGCCTTCGCACTGGTGGAACTGGCCGGTTTCAATGTCGAACAGGCGGCCGACCTGCTCGACACCTCGCGCAGCACGATCGAACGCGATCTGCGTTTCGCGCGGGTCTGGCTGGCGGCGCGGATCTCATGAGCACCGAACTGCGCTGGCAGCGGCTGCAGGATCTGTTCCATGCCGCCTGCGAATTGCCGGAGCAGTCGCGCGAAGCCTTCGCGCACGAACACGCCGGTGATGACCCGCAGCTGCTGGACGAGCTGCTGGCGATGATCCAGATCGAGAACAGCGCCACCCGCCGCGTGCACGAACCGCTGTGCAGCACGCGCGAACTGATCGCCGCCGCCAACCACATCGCGCCCGGCACCCGCTTCGGGCCGTGGGCGGTGGTGCGCCAGATCGGTCGCGGCGGCATGGGCCAGGTGTATCTGGCGCATCGCGCCGATGGCGCCTACCAGCGCAACGTCGCATTGAAGGTGGTCGGCGATCTCCAGATGGATGCGCAGCAGCGCGCCTTCTTCGAGGTCGAACGCCAGCTGCTGGCGCAGATGGACCATCCCGCCATCGCCCAGATCCACGACGCCGGCAGTGATGACACTGGTCGTCCGTGGCTGGTGATGGAATACATTGAAGGCAGCCCGATCACCAGCTTCTGCGAGCAGGCCGGGATGTCCTTGCGGCAGCGCATCGAGCTGTTCATGCGGGTCTGCGAAGGCGTGATGCACGCGCACCAGAAAGGCGTCGTGCACCGCGACATCAAGCCGGCCAACGTGCTGGTCAGCCAGGTCGATGGCGTACCGATGCCCAAGCTGATCGATTTCGGCATCGCGATGGGGATCAGCGGCGGGCCGGTGCAACCGGCCGGCACGCCCGGCTACATGGCGCCCGAACAGCTGGATCCACAACAACGCAGCGACAGCCGCAGCGACATCTATTCGCTCGGGGCGCTGCTGTATGAAATTGTCGGCGGCCTGCGCCCACCGGACTGCGCCAGCCTGCCGCCCGGTGGCGCACGTCCCTCCTTGCAACTGGACACGCTCGACGCCGACGACATCCAGACTCTTGCCCGCCGCCGCGGCCTTGCGCCAAGGCGCCTGATCAGCACCCTGCGCAACGAACTGGACTGGGTCATCGCCCAGGCGATGCAGCCCGATCCGGCCGCCCGCTACAGCTCGGTTTCGCTGCTCAGCGGCGATCTGCAGCGTTTCCTTGATGGCTACCCGGTGCACGCCGCACCGCCAAGGCGCAGCGTGGCGATCCGCAAATTCATTGCCCGCCATCGCTCCGCCAGTGCCGCTGCACTGCTGGCGACAGCGGCACTGCTGGCCGGCATCGGCGGTATCATCTGGGGTCTGCAGAAGGCTGAACGCGAAGCCCAGCGCGCGGTCGCCACCGCCGACTTCCTCGGCACGATCCTGGGCAGCGTCGATCCGGACGTCGCTCGCGATCTGGACAAGACCCTGATGCTCAAGGTGCTGGATGAAGCCTCGCGCCGGGTCGCCACCGAATTGCAGGACCAGCCGGATGCGAAGATCCAGGTGCAGTTCGCCATCGCCGAGAGTTACACCGCGCTGGGCATGAACGCGCAGGCCATCGAGCACTTGGAATCAGCCCGCGAAACCGCGATCGCCACCCACGGCCGGCACAGCTGGACCGATCTGTTGGCGATCCAGCGCATGAGCCTGATCCTGCCACCCGAACAGGCCCTGGAGATGTTGCAGGAAGCGATTCCCTTCGCCGCCCGCCACCAGCACGGCAGCAACCGCACCCTGGCGCCGAACCTGCGATCGCGCATGTCCTGGGCACTGCGCGATCTTGGCCGCCACGAGGATGCGCTGCGGGAAAGCGAGCGCGCCTACCACGAGCTGCGCGAACTGGTACCACCGGATCATCCACAGCGTCTGGACGCCGCCCAGTACCTGGCCGCCAATCTGGCCGATGCCGGGCGTTTCGATGAAGCCATTCCGATGCTGCGCGAAGCCATCGAACGGCGCGCTGAAACCCTTGGCATCGACCACCCGCGCACCCTCGGCCAGCGCCTGAGCCTGGCCGTGTTCCACCTGCAGAAACGCGATTACGCCGGCGGTGAAGCCGAACTGAAATCGATGCTGGAACCGGTCGCCAGCCAGTTCGGCGCCGACAGCGCGATGATGATGCGGGTGCGCAACAACCTCGGCGGCGCCCTGCGCCAACAGGGCAAGATCGAAGAGGCCGGGCCGCATTACGAATTTGCCTACGACTACGCGCTGCACCGCAACGGCCCCACCCACCGCCTCACGCTGATGACCCGCCACAACCACGCCAACTGGTTGCTGGATGCCGGCCATGTACGGCAGGCGCTGGACGAGCAGCTGGCCTGTCTGGACATTGCGATGCAGACCCTCGGCCCGGACCACGGCATCACCTCCGAAATCCTGCGCGGCCTGGGACTGGCGCAGATCGCCAGCCATGATCTGGCTGGCGCACGCCAAAGCCTGGAGCGCTCACTTGCGATCAAGCGCGCGATGTATGGCGACAAGCCCGAACCGCTGGCGCGGATCAACGAGGCCCTTGCCCTGCTGCAAACCGCCGAAAACCAGCCGCCGGCGGTCGTGGAGCTGAAATAGAAAGCCCACCCACACCGGCTGCGCAAAAACCTGCCGCCGGCACCGCCTTTATCCTGCCCAGCCCGTTCGCGTGCGCATCAGCGCGGCCGGTTCGACGCCGCTAGAAAACCGGCCACCGCATCCGCATCGAACGGCCAGTCCAGCTCATTGCCGGACACCGCATCGCGCAGCACCGGCACGCGCATGCCGTAGCGCGCCTCAAGCCCTGCGTCACCATCGATGAACACGCTCTCGAACTCCGGCGTGCCGGCTGAGGCCAGCACATCCAGTGCCAGATCGCACAGATGGCAGTCGTCGCGCTGATAGAGAATCAATGACATATGGCGGTGCAACAGATGGCAAGGGCGGTGGCCGACTAGAATAGCCGGCTACCCAGACCGCACCACTACCAGGACTCGAAACTCCATGGCTGTCAGCACCTTTGACCTGTTCAAGATCGGCATCGGGCCGTCCAGTTCGCACACCGTCGGGCCGATGCGTGCCGCCGCCCGCTTTGTCTCGCACCGGCTCGAAGAAGCCGGCCTGCTGCCACGCGTCACGCGGGTGCTGGCCGAAGTCTACGGCTCGCTCGCACTGACCGGCCGCGGCCACGGCACCGACACCGCCCTGCTGCTCGGCCTGGAAGGGCAGGAACCCAACCTGATCGATCCGGATCTGATCCCTGCCGCGCTGGAGCGCATCCGCAGCGAGCGCGCACTGATGCTGGGCGGCAAGCACCGCATCGCATTCGAGGAAAAAAAGGATCTGGCGATGCACAAGCGCCAGAAACTGCCGTTCCACCCCAACGGCATGCGCTTCACCGCCTTCGACGAGGCCGGCGAAATACTGGCCACGCGCGAGTACTACTCGGTCGGCGGCGGCTTCGTCGTCAACCAGGATGAGGCCGCCGCCGACCGCATCGTGCCGGACAAGACCCCGCTGCCCCACCCGTTCGACAGCGGCGATGAACTGATCCGCCGCGCCAACGAAACCGGGCTGTCGATCGCACAGATGATGTTCGCCAATGAACAGGTCTGGCGCAGCGCCGATGAAATCCGCGATGGTCTGCGCGAGTTGTGGGCCGCGATGCAAGCCTGCGTGCAACGCGGCATCCGCTCCGAAGGCACGTTGCCCGGCGGTCTGCATGTGAGCCGCCGCGCGCCGATGCTGTACCGGGAACTGTCGACGCGCCCGGAAGCCGCGATCCGCGACCCGCTGACCACACTGGACTGGGTCAACCTCTACGCGCTGGCGGTGAACGAGGAAAACGCCGCCGGCGGACGCGTGGTGACCGCGCCCACCAACGGCGCGGCCGGCATCATTCCGGCGGTGCTGCACTATTACGACCGCTTCTGTCCTGGCTCCAACGAACAAGGCGTGTTCGATTTCCTGCTGACCGCCGCCGCGACCGGCATCCTGTACAAGGAAAACGCCAGCATTTCCGGCGCCGAAGTCGGTTGTCAGGGTGAAGTCGGGGTGGCCTGTTCGATGGCCGCCGGCGGCCTGACCGCCGCCCTGGGCGGCAGCCCCAGCCAGATCGAAAACGCCGCCGAAATCGGCATGGAACACAACCTCGGCCTCACCTGCGACCCGATCGGTGGGCTGGTCCAGATTCCATGCATCGAGCGCAACGCGATGGGCTCGGTCAAGGCGATCAACGCCTCGCGCATGGCCTTCCGCGGCGACGGCAAGCACAAGGTCAGCCTCGACAAGGTCATCAAGACCATGCGCGAAACCGGCCGCGACATGCAGGACAAGTACAAGGAAACCTCGCGCGGCGGCCTCGCGGTCAACGTCATCGAGTGCTGAACCGGCGGGCCGCGCCACCGGCACTGCCACCGGCTTCACGCGAACAGATCTTTCCGGGCGTACCGGCGCGCGGCGCAACGCCGTGCATAAGCGATATCCGGGCCGTGCATGGCCCGCTCTGCCCCTGTTCCGCAGCCCCGTCAGGGCCGAACCCGCGAAACCTGTGGACATCACCGCGCGCTTTTGCGCGTATCGCCGCACCTGCCCCGGCTGCACGCCCTGCCGCAAAGCCGGCGCCCCGAGGCATCGGCCTGCGCACGGGCGCGGTGCCGGTCCTGCTGCGCGTGTTTCCGGAGCTGCGCACGCAGCCACTGATGATCCTGGGCGAACGCCTCCTCGCCGCCGGCGACGCGGTGATGCTGCACTTCAACACCAGTGTCGCCTTCGTGGCCTGCGTGCAGCAGGGCTGGGTCGCAACCGGCCTGCGCCTGCCGATGCTGCAGAAAATGCTCAGCACCCCGACCGTGCTGGATCAGATCACGCTTCAGTCGCTGAGCAGTACCGAAGCCGAAAAGGCGGTGCACGAACGCTTCGGCGTACTGGAACACCGCATGCGGCTGCCGCTGGACACGCTCACCTGGGAGCTGGCCGCCACCTGGTTCCCCGCGTTGAAACTGCACCCGCACGGCGACCTGCAACTGCGTCTGAAACGCCTGCCCAACTTCACCCGGCTGGGTGCCGTCGGGCCGCTCGATGTGCAACTGGCGGCCGCCTGTGCGCGCACACCGCAATCGATGACTGCGCTGGCGCGCCTGTTCCCGGGCCGCGAACAGGAGGTCTACCGTTTCGCGGTACTCACCCTGCTTTCCGGTGCGGCACAGGTCACGCCCGGAGACAGCGCATCGCCCGATGCCGCCGCACCATTGCCAAACGACGCGCAGCGGCGCGGTTTCTTCAAATTCCTGCTCGACCGGCTCTTCTGAGGACCACCCGCCCATGGCTGTGTACAAACTCGTTTTCGCAGGCCCGGTCGGTGCCGGCAAGACCACCGCGGTGCAGGCGCTTTCCGACATCGAAGTGGTCAGCACCGAAAGTGTGGCCACCGACGAAACCCGTCGTCTCAAGCGCACCACCACGGTCGCGATGGACTACGGCGTGATGCGGCTGGACAACGGCGACCAGGTGCATCTGTACGGCACGCCGGGGCAGAAGCGCTTCGACTTCATGTGGGAAATCCTCGCCGAGAACGCGCTCGGTCTGGTGCTGCTGCTCAAGGGCGACGCCGCCGACCCGGTGGCCGACCTGCGCACCTACGTCAACGAGTTCCGCAGCTTCATCGATCAGACCGGACTGGTGGTCGGCATCACCCACGCCGAAGCCGCCGGCTGGCAGGTGCGCCAGCAGGTGGCGCGGGAAATGCATAGCCTGGGTCTGCCCTCGGCGGTAATGGAAGCCGATCCGCGCAGCCGCGCGCACATGGCCACGCTGGTCGGCACCCTGATCCACGGTCTGGACCCGGTTCGCGCCGGCGCGCCGGGCTGAGCACGGAACGGCAATGAGCATCGCACCTGCCGATCCGTATCTGATGCTGACCCCGGCCGGAGCCTTGCTGGCATTCGCCGATCGCACGCCGGATACGACCAGCGCCCGCTTGCAGACCCTGGTGCCGCGCGGCTCGGCGCTGCGCCGCAGCGTCTGGCTGGGCGAGGATGCGGAACGTCAGACGCTGCTGGAAGAAGGCCTGAAACGCGGCTGGCTGCACGAGATCGGGCGTGAATTGCAGGCCCCGGACGTGGTGCTGGACGATTACCTGCCGCACGCGATTGCCGGTCTTTCCGGTTCGCGCATGGCGGCGCTGGCCTCCGATGACGGCTTCTGCCTGGCGCGCGTGGGCTATGCCCAGGACGAGGCCGACACCTTGTCGGTGGCGGCGGCGGATTTCCTGGATTTCGTCAACCGCCAGAAGCAGCGCGGCTACAAGGGCACCGGCCGCGCGGTGTCATTCCACGAGAGCATCGACATGCTGATGCCGGCCACCACGTTCACCCTGTTCTGGGTCGATGGCGTGGGTTACTGGCTGATCCTGGGCGGCGAACCGCTGCTCAACAATCGCGCGCTGGTGGAGCTGATCTGGGGCATCCGCATGGCCGGCGAGAAGTTCCGGCCAGGCTGATCCGGCCATCACGATCAGTGCAGGTCGCCTGCGTTGCGATGCAGCCGCCGCGTCAGCCACGCTGGCAACGGCTCCGATGTCACCAGCCTGCTGATCGCAGCCCCGGCGTCGGCGGCATCGACCTGACCGCAGCGCCGCGCCAGCCACCACCACGCCAGCCACCAGTGGCGCTCCATCTTGCTCAGGTCCGACTGCGCCGGGGGATTGGCCGCAGGCAGCGTGCAGTGGCCGGCGTCGGCGGCACGCAGCGCCTGGACGATGCAGAGCCGGCGGGTGAAAGGAGTGCGTGTTTCCAGTGCATCGCAGTGCGCTGGGGTGAAGGCCGCCAGCAATTCCGTTGCCGAGGGATCATCGCGTTCCCACAGCATCAGGCCAAGGATGCCGGCCACCCAGTCGGTGCGGGCGCGCAAGTCCGGACGCAGCTCCTGGTGCATCGCCCAGGCCTGGTGCGCGGTCTGCAATGCGGTCTCGGTTTCGCCGGCGCCTTCCTGTGCCAGCGCCAGTTGCCCGAGCGCGTTGACGTGGCTCGAGTGCGGCTCCGGTCCCAGCGCCTGCGCGATCATCGGCAGCAGGCGTTCGTATTCGCGTGCGGACGCTTCCGGCCCTGACCAGACCCGCAGCAGCGAGGCACGGTTGGCCATCACATGCAGGGTCTGCGGATGGCGTTCGCCATAGATCGCCTGGTGGCGTTCGAGCGCCTGCTGCATCGTTGCCTGGGCCTGATCGAAATGCTCCAGGCGATGCAACAGCAGCGCCAGATCGTTGAGGATCACCGCCATGCGCGGGTGTGCCGGAGCAATGCGCCGCTGCTGCGCTTCGGCCTTGAGCAATACCTCCAGCGCCGCCTCGCGCTGCCCCTGGTATTGCAGGCTCGCAGCGAGCACGCCGAGTGCGTCCGGATGGATCGGCGCATCATCCAGACCTACGGCACTGATGCGTTCGAGCGCCTGCCGAACCATGCGTTCGGCCTCGGCCTCGCGCTTGAGTTCGACCAGCATCTCGGCGCTGCGCACCTGCAGGAACAGACGCTCCGGCCGATCCGGTGCCAACCCGGCCTCGGCCGCGAGTTGTTGCGCCTGTTGCAGGCGTTGAAAAGCCCGCACCGGATCACCGCGCTCGTAGTCCAGCAAGCCGCGATCACCCAGCGCCATGACCCAGTCCGGATCGGCGCGACCGGCGCTTTCAAAAGCGGCAAGCGCCTGATCCAGCGAGGCCTGCGCATCATCCAGCAGGCCGCGTTCCAGCTGCACCCGCCCGATCGTGCCCAGCATCTGCGCACGCACCTGCGGATGCTCGGAAAACACATCGCGGATGCGTGAAGCACCACTGCGCAACAGTTGCGAGGCGGAGGGATCCTGGCCCGGTGCGATGTCCGGGTTGGCGGCGGAAAACAGTTCCAGCACGAAATCCCGCGCGGCCGCCGCCTGCACCGCCTGCTGACGCGCCTCGCGCGCCTGCCACAGGGTTCCGGCAAGGCCGCCGATCAGGGCCAGCACGATGCCGGCGGCGGCCGCGACACCAAAGCGGTGCCGCCCGATGAACTTGCGCAGGCGATAGCCACGCCCCGGCGGGGTCGCCAGTACCGGGCGCTGCGCCAGCCAGCGATCAAGATCGGCGATGAAGGCATCGACCGAGCTGTAGCGCTGCGCCGGATCGGTCGCCAGCGCCTTCATCAATACCCGGTCCAGATCGTTGCGCAGCGCCCGCAGATGGCGCGCGGCCATGCCGGCATCGGCCCGCGCCACGCGCGATGGCAGGGTGATCGAGACATCGCCGCCACCAGGCTCGGGCGATTGCCCGGTCAGCAGGCGGTACAGCACCGCACCCAGGCCGTAGATGTCGGTGGCGGTGCTCGGCGGGCTGTCGGTGAACTGTTCGGGCG
Source organism: Denitratimonas organivorans (assembly GCF_037478135.1). NCBI lineage: Bacteria > Pseudomonadati > Pseudomonadota > Gammaproteobacteria > Lysobacterales > Lysobacteraceae > Denitratimonas > Denitratimonas organivorans. The sequence goes on along the minus strand of NZ_JBBHDV010000001.1, from coordinate 391,554 downwards.
CGGCGTAACGCGGTGTCAGCGCACGCCACTGGGTCGCGGTGGCCTGGTCGTCCGGACGGATCAGGCGCGCGATGCCGAAATCCAGCAGCTGCACCTGTCCCTCGGCATCGACCAGCATGTTGGAAGGCTTCAGATCGCGGTGTATCACCAGGTTGCGGTGCGCCGCCGCGACCGCCATCGTCACCTGGCGGAACAGTTGCACGATCTGGCGTGTGTCCAGGGCACGCCGTTCGCACCAGCGGTCGATGTGTTCACCCTGGATCAGCGGCATCGCCAGCCATGGGGTGCCGTCATCGGCGACGCCGGCGTCGATCAGGCCGACGATGTGCGGATGCGCCAGCCGCGCCAGGATGTCGGTTTCGCGCCGGAACTGGGCGCTGCCGTGGCAGCCCAGGCTGGCCACGGTCAGCAGTTTCAACGCCACCACCTGGTCCGCCGCGCCATCGACACGGTGCGCGCGGTACACCACCGCCATGCCGCCGCGCGCCAGTTCGTATTCGATTTCCCAGCTGCCCAGGCGCCGCCCGGCCATCGTCTGGCGATCCGGCGGCGCGTCGTCGTTCTGCTGGCGCTGCAACAACGCGCCATCGCGTTCCAGCCAGTCCGGTTGCTGTTCCAGCGTTTGCAGCATGCGATCCAGACAGGCGCGGACCGGTGGCGGCAGCGACATGGCCGCCAGCCGTTCCACACGCGTGGCCGGGTCCAGTTCGATCAGTCCGGAAAAGATGCGATCAGCCTGGATCCAGATCTCGCGCTCGGCCGCATCCATGGCATCAGCCCCGACAGCACACGCGGCGCTTGCGGAATGGCCGACAGCTCATGCCTGCGTGTCCAGCTGCGCCAGCAGCAACGCACGCGCGCGTTGCCAATCGCGGCTGATGCTGCGTGAAGAGCGGCCGCTGGTCTCGGCCAGCTGCGCCAGCGTCAGACCGGCGAACACGCGCATTTCCACCAGCTCGCGCAGACCAGGGGAAATGGCGTCCAGCCGATCCAGCGCCGCGTCGATATCGAGCAGTTCCGGTTCGCTCACGGCCACTTCGCCGACTTCGTCCAGGGTGCAGACAGCCAGTCCGCTGCCACGCTTGGCCGCGCCGCGTGCACGCGCACGATCGACCAGGATCTGCCGCATCGCACGGGCCGCGCAGGCATGGAAATGGTGCCGGTCGATCAGATCCAGACGGCTGGCCCCGGTCAGTTTCAGATAGGCCTCGTGCACCAGTTCGGTCGCGCTGAGGGTGTTCTCGCCCGGCTGCCAGACCAGGCGCTGGGCCGCCATGGCGCGTAGGCTCGAATAGACCTTGTCGAACACCGCATCCAGCGCCTTGCCATCCCCCGGGCGGGCCGCATGCAGAAGTTCGGTGATATCGCCCATGGAATGCCGCTCCGGCTGGCAACATGTCTCCATGTTACTGGAAGCGGCCCGCCGCGCCGGGCACATGCCGGCACCGCATAAGGTGATGCGACCCGCTTCGTTCGGTTGCCGCCGACGCGTTCCTAGAATCGTGCGCCTTCCCCTTTACGGGTATCGCGACAATGAGCCGTCTTCCCATCCACAGCATCGAGAGCGCGCCGGACGCCGCGCGTGAACGCCTGCAGGCCGCGCAACAGGCCAACGGCTTCCTGCCCAACCTGCTCGGCGTCCTGGCCAATGCGCCCACCGCGCTGGAAACCTACCAGGTGGTCGGCGCGATCAACGGCCGCAACAGCCTGAGCCCGGCCGAACGCGAAGTGGTGCAGATCACCGCTGCGGTCCACAACCGCTGCGGCTTCTGCATCGCCGGCCACACCAAGCTGTCGCTGAAGAAGCTGCAACTGGCGCCGGAACTGGTCGAGGCGCTGCGCACCACCAGCCCCGTGCCCGATCCGAAACTGGACACGCTGGCGCGCTTCACCGCACTGGTGATCGAGCATCGCGGCGACGTGCCCGATGCCGCACTGGCCGAACTGCGCGCCGCCGGCTACAGCGATGCGCAGGCGCTGGATGTGGTGCTGGGCGTGAGCCTGGCCACGCTGTGCAACTTCGCCAACAACCTGGCGCGCACCCCGATCAATCCCGAATTGCAGGCCTTCGCCTGAGCCCCGGAGGCCGGCATGAGCATCGTCGAACATCACCCGGCGCGGCAGGCGGCATTGCAGGCGCTGATCCAGTCCGGACTGGCGCCGCTGGTGGACGCCATCGACCGTGAAGGCCATTACCCGGCCACCTTCCTGCGCCAGTTCGGCGCGCTCGGCGGTTTCGGTGCCGGCGTGTCGACTGGCGAAGGCGGTACTGGGCTGGGCCTGGCCGCGCAGATCGACCACATCGCGCAGGTCGCGCGCAGCTGCGGCGCCACCGCGTTCCTGGCCTGGTGCCAGAGCGTGTGCGCCTGGTATCTGTCGCACAGCGACAACGCGCAGGTGCGCGAGCGCTATCTGTCCAAGGTGGCGCGTGGCGAACTGCTGGCTGGCACCGGCATGTCGAACACCGTCAAGCACCTGGCCGGGATCGAACGGATCAACCTGCGCGCCCGCCGCGAAGGCACCGGCTACCGCATCAGCGGCAGCCTGCCATGGGTCTCCAATCTGGCGTCCGGCCATCTGCTGATCGCGGCCGCTGCGGTTGAGGAAGGGGGCTATCTGCTGTTCGCGGTGGCGCCCGATTCACAAGCGCTGACGCTGCGCCCCTGCCCCGCCTTCGCCGGCATGGAAGGCACCGGCACCTTCAGCGTGCGGCTGAAGGAAGCCTTCGTACCGGACGCCGACGTACTGGCCACGCCGGAGCGTTTCGAACACTTCATGCAGCGCATCAAGCCCGGCTTCCTGCTGCTGCAGATCGGCATCGGGCTGGGCATCGTGCAGGCCAGTCTGGAAACGATCAGCGACAGCAATCAGCGGCTTGCCCACGTCAACCAGTTTCTCGATGACCAGGGCAGCGCGCTGGAAACCGAATTCCTCGCCTTGCAGGCCATGACCCGCGCACTGGCTGCGCAACCGCGCCAGGCCGCGCCGGTCGACATCCTGCAAGCACGGGCGCGGACCTCGGAGCTGGCGCTGAAGGCCACCCAATCGGCCGCGCTGCATGCCGGTGCGGCCGGTTATCTGATGGCGCATCCGGCCCAGCGGCGCCTGCGCGAAGCAATGTTCGTGGCCATCGTGACCCCGGCGCTCAAGCACCTGCGCAAGGAAATCCAGCAGCTGCAACACGAACAGGCGGCCTGACACATGAACCTTGCCGCCGCCATCGAAGCCCGCCTTTCCCCTGTTCCATCGCCCCGCACGGCAGCCCATTCCGGCACCCCTGCTCGGGTGCTGGAAGCGCATGGCGTCACACTGGGTTATGCCGGCGCCGCTGCGGTGCTGGAAGACTTCTCGCTGTATCTGGCCGAAGGCGAAATCCTCGCCCTGCTCGGCCCCAGCGGGGTCGGCAAATCCTCGCTGCTGCGCGTGCTGGCCGGCCTTCAGCCGCCGCTGGCCGGACAGGTGCACATCCGCGGTCGCGAACTCGATGGACCGGACCCGCGCCTGGGTTTCGTGTTCCAGGACCCGTGCCTGCTGCCGTGGCTGGATCTGGAGGAAAACGTCGCCTTCGGCCTGGATTTCCGCCACCAGCCGCGCCTTTCCCTGGAGACCCGCCGGCAGCGCGTGCAGCAGGCCATCGACGAAGTCGGCCTGACGGCGGCGCGCCATCGTTTTCCATCCGAACTGTCCGGCGGCATGGCGCAGCGCACCGCGCTGGCACGCAGCCTGGCGCGCGCGCCGGAAATCCTGCTGCTGGACGAACCCTTCGCGGCGCTGGATGAAATCACCCGCGCGCAGATGCAGACGCTGCTGCTGGATGTCACCGCGCGCCATCGTGCCGCCGCGATCCTGGTCACGCACGACATCGACGAAGCCCTGCTGCTGGCCGACCGTATCGTGCTGGTCGGCGGCCAGCCCGGCTGCGTTGTCGGCCAGTGGCAACCGCAGCCGGCACAGCCGCGCGACATCACCGATCCGCAGCTGGCCGCACAGCGCGTGCAGATCCTGCAGGCGTTGCGCAGCGCCTTTCCGTCTTCCAGCTCCCCCGCCAAGGACCACGCCGCATGAGCCTGCCACCGATCGATCCGCACTGCGGTTGCGAGGACGGAATCCATTCCAGCCGCCGCCAGTTCCTGAAGCTCTCGCTGCTGTTCTCGGCCGCCACCGCGCTGCCGCTGCTGCAGGCCGGCCGCCAGGCCCATGCCGCCGATCCGGATGCACCGGTGCGCATCGGCTACCTGCCGATCACCGATGCCACCCCGCTGCTGGTGGCGCACCACAACGGCCTGTTCGAACAGCAGGGTCTGAAGGTGGAAAAACCGCGCCGCTTCCGCAGCTGGGCGCAGATCGTGGAAGCCTTCCTCAGCGGCCAGGTCAACGTCGTGCACCTGCTGATGCCGATGACGGTCTGGGCGCGCTACGGCAGCCAGGCGCCGATCAAGGTGGTGGCCTGGAACCACATGGAAGGCTCCGGCCTGACCGTGCGCCAGGACATCAACTCACTCGACGAACTGGGCGGCACCAGCGTCGCGATCCCGTTCTGGTATTCGGTGCACAACATCGTGCTGCAGCAGGTGCTGCGCGAGGCCGGGCTGGAGCCGGTCAGCAACGGCAACCCCGGCCCGAAGCAGGTCAAGCTGGTGGTGATGTCACCGGCCGACATGCTGCCGGCACTGGGTTCAAAGCAGATTTCCGGCTACATCGTGGCCGAGCCGTTCAACGCCATCGCCGAGGAACTGCAGGTCGGCAAGATCCAGCGCTTCACCGGCGATGTCTGGCGCAACCACGCCTGCTGCGTGGTAACCATGCACGAGCGGGATCTGGAACAGCGCCCGGAGTGGTCGCAGAAGGTGGTCAACGGCATCGTCCAGGCGCAGGACTGGATCCGCAACAACCGCGCTGCCACCGTCGACATCCTGGCGCGCGGCAACCCAGCCGACTACACCCCGCACGACAAGGCCGTGCTGGGCCGCGTGCTGCTGCCTTCGGCCGAACGCGATGCGCATTACCACGACAGCGGCGCGATCCTGCATCCGCAATGGCAACAGCAGCGCATCGACTTCCAGCCTTATCCGTACCCCAGCTACACGCAGAAGCTGGTGGAACTGCTCAAGCTCACCCATGTGGAAGGCCGCAACGACTTTCTCCAGGGGCTGGATCCGGCAAAAGTCGCCACCGATCTGGTCGATGAGCGCTATGTGCGCCACGCGGTCGAAGCCATCGGCGGCATCACCCGCTTCGGCGTGCCGGAAGGCTACAGCCGCAGCGAAACCTTCTCGGTGGGTGCGTGAACACCCGCCAGGCGCCCTTGCCCGGCGGCCGCCATCTGGTGCTGAGCCTGGGCGGCCTGCTGGCGCTGCTGCTGTTCTGGGGCATCGGCGTCTGGCTGCTGCGCGACGGAATGGGCATGGCGTCCGCGTTTTCGCCGGCCAAGGCGCTGTCCAGCCTGTGGCAGCTGCTGGCCGACAACCAGCTCACCTCGCATACGCTGGTGAGCCTGAAGCGGGTCGCGGTCGGGCTGTTTTTTGCGCTGCTGATCGGCGTGCCGCTGGGGCTGGCGATCGGCGCTTCGCGCAAATTCGAATCCACCACCAGCGGCGCCTTCCAGTTCCTGCGCATGGTGTCGCCGCTGTCGTGGATGCCGATCGCGGTGATGCTGTTCGGCATCGGTGATGCGCCGATCTATTTCCTGCTCGCCTTTGCTGCGGTCTGGCCGATCATCCTCAACACCGCCGCCGGCGTGCGCCAACTGGATCGCGGCTGGCTGCTGCTGGCCCACAGCCTGAGCGCCACGCGCTGGGAAACCCTGCGCCGCATCGTGCTGCCAGGCGCGCTGGGCCATATCCTGACCGGCCTGCGGCTGGCCATCGGCATCGTCTGGATCATCCTGGTGCCCTGCGAAATGCTCGGCGTCAGTTCCGGGCTGGGCTATTTCATCCTGGATACACGCGACCGCCTGGCCTATTCCGAACTGATGGCCGCCATCGTGCTGATCGGCGCGCTCGGTTTCGTACTCGATGCCGCCGCCCAGCACCTGCACCGCCACTGGATGCGCGGCCGGCATTGAACGTACACGTAGCCCGGACATCCCGGAAGAAGGAAGCAGCCGGCACTGCTAATCTGGCCGCCTGTCACCCTCCCGGAGTCGCCATGCGCCGCCTGATCCGCCACCTCAGCCTCGGCCTGGGTTTCTGCCTCGCACTGTCCGCCGCCGCCAGCGAATACGGCGGCCGTCTGGAAGGCTTCGACTATCCGCACCCGGTCAGCATCTTCACACTGGAAAGCCAGGGCCAGACGCTGGAAATGGCCTATATGGACGTAACGCCGAAAGAGCCCAACGGCGACACCGTGGTGCTGCTGCACGGCAAGAATTTCTGCGCCGCCACCTGGGAAGCCACCATCGACGCACTGGGCGAAGCCGGTTACCGCGTCGTGGCGGTGGACCAGATCGGTTTCTGCAAATCCAGCAAACCCGAGCACTACCAGTTCAGCCTGCACCAGCTGGCCGCCAACACCCGCGCCCTGCTCGCGCATCTGGATATCCAACGCAGCCACGTGCTCGGCCATTCGATGGGCGGCATGCTCGCCGCGCGCTACGCGCTGATGTACCCGCAAGCCACCAACGGCCTGCTGATGGTGAACCCGATCGGGCTGGAAGACTGGCAGGCCATGGGCGTGCCCTGGCGCAGCATCGACGACTGGTTCGCACGCGAAAAGCAGACCAGCGCCGACAGCATCCGCAGCTACCAGCGCGACATCTATTTCAACGGCGAATGGAAACCCGAATATGATCGTTGGGTGGACATGCTGGCCGGCATGTACGCCGGCCCCGACGGCGAGCGCGTGGCGTGGAACCAGGCCCTGACCTCGGACATGGTGTTCACCCAGCCGGTGGTGCATGAATTTCCCAACATCCGCGTTTCCACCACGCTGTTCATCGGCCAGCGCGACCGCACCGCCATCGGCCGCGACCTCACCCCGGAACCACTCAAGTCCCGCCTCGGCAACTACCCAGAACTTGGCCAGCGCGCGGTGCGCAGCATCCCGTTCTCGACCCTGGTTTCATTCGACGAACTCGGCCACTCGCCGCAGGTGGAAGCCCCGGAACGCTTCCACAACGCGCTGCTGGCGATATTGCGGCGCTGAGCCAGCTATGACTGCGGCTGCAACGTCCAGCCGCAGTAGCCACCCAACGCCTCAATCTGGCCCTTACCGATGATATCGGGGAGTATGGGGCGGTACGGGCGGGCGTGGACGCGACAGCTCAGTGTCACTCGCGGATGACGAATCTGCCGCCACGATATCCAAGTCATGTCCTGCACCGCTCCTTCCAGGAGCATTTGGAATCAAACCCGCCATCACATCGCAATGGATAACGAGATGAGTTCCATCGAATACCAATTCTTCACCGACCTGGAAAAAAAACTCTGGACCGCCGCCGACAAACTTCGCTCCAACCTCGATGCCGCCGTGTACAAGCACGTCGTGCTCGGGCTGATCTTCCTCAAATACGTCTCCGACGCTTTTGAGGAACGCCAGCACGAACTGCGCGAACAGTTCACCGATCCAGACCATGACTACTACATGGACCCGGACGAGTACGGCGGCCTGCTGGACTCTGGTGAAGCCACGCAGGAGTATGAAGAAAACATCGCCGCCGAGCTGGAAGTACGCGACTACTACACCGAGAAGAACGTGTTCTGGGTGCCGGTAGAAGCCCGTTGGCAGACCCTGCGCGACTGCGCGCAACTGCCACCGAAGGCGGCGTTGCCGTGGAACAAGCCCGGCAAGGACGAGCCGGAAGAAATGCGCTCGGTCGGCTGGCTGATCGACAACGCCATGGAAGCTGTCGAGCGTGAGAACGCCCGTCTGAAGAACGTGCTCAACAAAGACTTCGCCCGCGTGCAGCTCGACTCCAGCAAGTTGGCCGGGCTGATCAGTCACTTCTCGGATACCGACTTCGCTGCCCGCGAATACAAGGGCCAGCCGCTGGACCTGAAATCCAAGGACATCCTCGGCCACGTCTACGAATACTTCCTCGGCCAGTTCGCCCTGGCCGAAGGCAAGAAGGGCGGCCAGTACTACACGCCCAAGAGCATCGTTACCCTGATCGTGGAAATGCTTCAGCCGTTCAAGGGCCGCGTCTATGACCCGGCCATGGGCTCCGGTGGCTTCTTCGTGCAAAGCGAAGAGTTCATCGAGCAGCACAGTGGCAAACCGGCCAACGGCCAGGGCAAAAAAGCAGCCGGGCAGATCAGCGTTTACGGGCAGGAAAGCAACCCCACCACCTGGCGGCTGGCCGCGATGAACATGGCCATTCGCGGTATCGACTTCAACTTCGGCAGCGGCCCGGCCGACACCTTGTTGAACGACCTGCACCCGGACCTGCGCGCCGACTTCGTCATGGCCAACCCACCCTTCAACATGAAGGAGTGGTGGAACGAAAAGCTGGCCGCTGACCCGCGCTGGATCGCCGGCACGCCACCGCAGGGCAACGCCAACTTCGCCTGGTTGCAGCACATGCTCTGGCACCTCGCGCCTACCGGCAGCATGGCGCTGCTGTTGGCTAACGGTTCGATGAGTTCCAACACCAACAACGAAGGCGAAATCCGCAAGCGGCTGGTCGAGGACGACTACGTCGAGTGCATGGTCGCGCTGCCCGGCCAATTGTTCACCAATACCCAGATTCCGGCCTGCATCTGGTTTCTGACCCGCGACAAGCAGAACGGATTTGCGCTGGACAAGAAGAAGCGCGACCGGCGCGGCGAATTCCTGTTCATCGACGCCCGACAGCTGGGCTACATGAAAGACCGCGTGCTGCGCGACTTCACCCCAGACGACATCCAGAAAATTGCTGACACCTTCCATGCCTGGCAGATGCCCCCCTCTCCCCTCGTGGGAGAGGGCCGGGGAGAGGGGGCCTACCAGGACATCCCCGGCTTCTGCTACTCCGCCACACTGGAAGACATACGTAAGCATGAGCATGTGCTCACGCCGGGGCGCTATGTGGGTGCAGCAAAGCAGGAAGAAGACGGCGAGCCCTTTGCCGAGAAGATGCAGCGGCTGACAACGCAACTAGCGGAGCAGTTTGCGGAGAGTGCGAAGCTGGAAGCGGAGATCAAGAAGAATTTGGCAGGGTTGGGTTATGCAATCTAAGCCCTTCAAAGATCTGTTTGCTATTCCGCTCCGTAATGGATTGACGAAGCCCAAAGCAGTACGAGGTGCAGGGACAAAGATGGTCAATATGGGGGAGCTTTTTGCTAACCCACGGATGACAAATGTCACAATGGATCGTGTCCCGCTAAATCAGGCTGAACGAAATTCCTCGCTTCTCGCAGCTGGCGACCTATTATTTGCGCGACAGTCTTTAGTATTTGCAGGTGCTGGAAAATGCTCGATCTTCGTGAATGACGACGAGGAGGTTTGCTTCGAGTCCCACGTGATTCGGTGTCGCCTTAATCGCAACTTGGCTGACCCGGACTTCTACTTCTATCTTTTTAGTAGCTTCACTGGGCGGAAATTGATCGAATCAATCGTCGAGCAAGGTGCGGGAGCATCGGGTATTAGAGGGTCAGACTTGGCTGAGCTTCAAGTCCCGTGGGTCGACTTGGCAATACAAATTCGAGTCGCTGCTGTACTTAGACATCTCGACGACAAGATCGACCTCAACCGCCGCATCAACCAAACCCTCGAAGCCATAGCGCAATCCATCTTCAAATCATGGTTTGTCGATTTCGACCCAGTCAAGGCCAAGATCACCGCCATCGAACAAGGCCAGGACCCGCTGCGCGCCGCCATGCGCGTCATCAGCGGCAAGACCGACGCCGAACTCGACCAGATGCCCCGCGAGCACCACGACCAACTCGCCGCCACCGCTGCGTTGTTTCCCGATGCAATGGAGGACTCGGTGTTAGGCGAGATTCCGAAGGGGTGGACGCCTACGCCGATCCGTGACGTTGCTGAAGTGGTAAAGGGGAAATCATATTCAAGCAAGGATTTGGTTGATAACGATCAAGCTGCGCTCGTAACCCTAAAGTCGTTCGAGCGGGGCGGCGGTTTTCGAATGGATGGTTTTAAGCCATACGTTGGCCCTTATAAGCCCGAACAGGTGGTTCTGGCTGGCGATCTCATCGTTGCCTATACCGACGTAACGCAGGCTGCCGAATTAATTGGAAAGCCTGCTGTTGTTGTTGGCGTTGACCATTTTAAGACCTTGGTTGCTTCCCTCGACGTCGGCATCATTCGCCCATTGAATAAACGAGTCAGCCGACAGTTTCTCTATGGCCTGTTTATGACTGATGCTTTTCAATCTCACACCTTCGCGCACACCTCTGGTACAACGGTTTTGCACTTGTCCAAGGAAGGTGTTCCTTCATACTCTTTTGCTTGTCCAGACGAGCGGCTGGTCAGCTTTTTTTCGGAAACGGCAGAAGCTATGGCAATGGAAAAGCAAAGGCTAATCGATCAGAATCGATCGCTTGCAACTCTTCGCGATGCCCTCCTGCCCAAACTACTCTCCGGCGAGTTGTCGGTGGCCGATGTGGAGATTCCTGCATGACAGGCACCGTGCATATCTACTGCGACGAATCCTGCCATCTGGAAAACGACGGCATGAAGGCGATGGTGCTGGGGGCATTGTGGTGCCCGGCAGACCAACGCAAGCTGTTGTCGCGCAAGATCAAGGCATTGAAAGCCGAACATGGCTTGCCAGCCAGCTTTGAAATCAAATGGGTGAAGGTGTCACCGGGCAAGTTGCCGTTCTATCAGGCGCTGCTGGACTTGTTTTTCGATGAAGCCATGCTGCATTTCCGTGGGTTGGTGGTGCCGGACAAGCAGTTGCTGGATCATGGACGTTTTACGCAAAACCATGACGCGTTTTATTACAAGCAGTGGTACACGCTGCTCAATCGGCTGATCGACCCGGAAAAGCATTACCGCATCTTTCTCGACATCAAGGACACGCAAGGCCGCCGCAAAGTGGCAAAGCTGCACGAGGTGCTGTGCAACGCGAACTACGACTTCGACCGCAGCATCATCGAATCCATCGAGCAGGTGCAGTCGCATGATGTGCCCTTGCTGCAACTGGCGGACTTGCTGATTGGCGCGCTTTCCTATGTGCATCGTGGGTTGCATGGCAGCCCGGCCAAGCAGGCGCTGGTGGCGCATATTCGGCATCGTTCAGGTTTGACGCTGGAGCAAAGCTCTTTGTGGCGAGCCGAGAAGTTCAATCTGCTGGTCTGGAGAGCGCAGTCTTGACGCAACCGCCCGACCTCATTTCCATGAGCGCTTTTCCGGGGTGGGAAGCGTATGAGGACGCGATCTACGCAATCTATTTGGAAACCGTGGCACATGCACGGCTGACGTTTTGCGGTAGCCCGCTCAAAGTGCAATTCAGACCTGAAACCAAGTGCAAAGGCTACGGGTTCTGGCACCTGATTTCTGAAGCGCCCGATCAGCGCAACCGCAACGAGGAAGAGCGCATCCCGGATCTACGGCGTTGTGAGCGGGTACGTTGGGTGGCTTGGTGCATCCAACATGCGGATGCTGGTTCGCCTGGGTTTTCGTGGTGGGAGAACGAGCGTCGGGGGCAAACCCACGTAGTGCTTTGGGCAGAGCAGCATGACTTTGCTGTGGTGCTGGCCAAGCGGCAGACCCGGCAAGGGCCAAAGTTCTATCTGTTGAAGACGGCGTACTGCCTGCGAGGACACACTATCGGCAAGTTCACGAAGGAGCGGAACGCATGGCGGGCAGCCCAGAAAGACTGAAGCCCCGGCACATTGCTGTGCAAGGGCTTCGGATACTCCTTCTACGCGTGGTAGATGAGCTGCGCGAAATTATAACGGCCGCGCTTAGCATAAGTCAAGACAGTGAGCAAGATGTGTTGTTGTGGCGCAGGCAGATGACCAACCAGTCGCTGCGTGAGCGCTTCGGCCTGTCCGAAGGCAGCAGCAACACGGTGTCGCAGATCATCACTGCCACCATCGAGCAGGGCTTGGTCAAGAACGACCCCAACGCGCCGGGCTCGCGGCGCTATGCCAGATACATCCCGGCATGGGCGTGAGTCATTTCATCGCAAACCGGGCAGGGTTGCCCGTATTGATACAAGTTGATGATTTACATGATTTTCTTGTTTCATCGCAAACCGAAGATGGCGCTGCGGCAGCCCACTTCAAGAGACAAGAGCCTCGGCACATGGCAGATGAGGTAGCAATGGTTATGGGCAATCATCGGCCGATAGCGACATCGGAAATGGCGGGTTGGGCATGACCTACCAGCCCCCCTACACCCTCACCAGCGATATCGTCTCGCTGGTCGCTGCCATCGCGGAACAGGTGGGGCGGCTGAGTCTCTTGCCGGAGCAGGGGCTGGATTTGCGCCTGCGTCGTATCAACCGCATCCGCACGGTGACAGGCTCGCTGGCCATCGAGGGCAATACGCTATCGGAAGAGCAGATCACGGCGTTGCTGGAGGGCAAGACCGTGCTGGCGCCGCCGCGTGAGTTGCAGGAGGCACGCAATGCGCTGTTGGTGTACGAGCACTTGTCGAGTTGGGGCGGTTCAAATGAAACAGATTTGTTGGCCGCGCATCGGCTGCTGATGACGGGGTTGCTCGATCATCCCGGGCAGTACCGGGCGAGCGGTGTGGGCGTGATGGCGGGCGACAAGGTGCTGCACATGGCACCGCCTGCCAACCGTGTTCCGGTATTGATGCGGCAGTTGTTCGGCTGGCTGGGAAGCACCCGGGAGCATCCGCTGATCGCCAGCTCGGTCTTTCACTATGAGTTCGAGTTCATCCATCCCTTTGCCGATGGCAACGGGCGCATGGGTCGGCTCTGGCAAACCTTGCTGCTGTCCCGCTGGCAGCCGGCGCTGGCGTGGTTGCCGGTGGAAAGCCTGATTCATCAGCGGCAGGCGGCCTACTATCAGGCGCTTAACGACAGCACCGCTGCCACAGACTGCGCGCCCTTCATCCAGTTCATGTTGACCTGTATCCGGCAGGCGCTGGATGGCCTGACCCCGCAAGATACCCGTCAAGTCACCCCGCAAGTTGAAGCCGTGCTTGCCGTAATGCGGGGAGAAATGACGCGGCATGAAATTCAAATCGCCTTGGGGCTGGCCGATAGAGAAAATTTCCGCAAGGTTTATCTGCTGCCTGCGTTGGCAACTGGCCTGGTGGAGATGACCTTGCCAGACAAGCCGAACAGCCGAAACCAGCGTTATCGCCTGACGGTGTTGGGCCATCAACGGCAAAAAATGGAACCGCGCACCCCATGATTACCGAACAACAACTCGAAGAAGCCGCCATCGGCTGGTTTGGTGAATTGGGCTGGAGCTATGCCAACGGCCCAGAGATTGCGCCTGATGGCGACAACCCTGCGCGCACCGACTACCGCCAAGTGGTGCTGCGCGAACGCCTGTTGGCCGCGCTCACCCGCATCAACCCGCACATCCCCGCTACGGCGCTGGAGCAGGCGGCACATGAGCTGCTGACGGTCAGCGAGCCACTGTTGATCGCTCGCAACCGTCGCGTGCATCGGCTGCTGCTGGCCGGCATCCCCGTCGAATTTTCCGTGAGCGACGAGAAGCGCACCGATCTGGCGCAGTTCATCGACTTCGCCAACCCACGCAACAACGATTTCCTGCTGGTCAGCCAATTCACCGTGACTGGCACCAAGCAGCCGCGCCGTCCCGATTTGGTGGCCTTCGTCAACGGCCTGCCGCTGGCGGTGATCGAGCTGAAGAACCCGGCCAACGAGCAGACCGACATCTGGGATGCCTTCAACCAGATCCAGACCTACAAGGACGAGATCGGCGACCTGTTCAACACCAACGTGGCGGTGGTGGTCAGCGATGGCTTCACGGCGCGGCTGGGTTCTCTGACGGCCAATCAGGAGCGCATGCAACCCTGGCGGGCGATTGCCGACGAGGACGACCGGCCGCAGCTTCAGTTCGAGCTGGAAACGCTGGTGCGTGGATTCTTCGAGCCGGCGCTGTTTCTCGACTATGTGCGCCACTTCGTGCTGTTCGAGCAGGATGCCGATCAGATCATCAAGAAGATTGCGGGCTACCACCAGTTCCATGCCGTGCGCGAGGCAGTGAAAGCCACGGTGATCGCCGCCAGCAGCCCGAACAAGGGTCTTCTGGAAGTGCAGGAGCCGCGTGCCACCTACGGCAAGGAAGTCCAGCCCGGCAGCCGCAAGGCCGGAGTGGTGTGGCATACGCAAGGCTCGGGCAAAAGCATCACCATGGCCTGCTACGCGGGCAAGCTGTTGCAGCAGCCGGAGATGAAGAACCCCACGCTGGTGGTAGTGACCGACCGCAACGATCTGGACGGACAGCTTTTCGGTACTTTCTGCGCCGCCGAAGACCTTCTCAGACAGACGCCGGTGCAGGCCGGCAGCCGCGAGGACCTGCGCGAGATGCTAGCCTCGCGTGAGGCGGGCGGCATCATCTTCACCACGGTACAGAAGTTTGCCTTGCTCGACGACGAGCAAAAGCACCCGCTGCTGTCGGGCCGCAGCAATATCGTGGTGATTTCCGACGAGGCGCACCGCAGCCAGTACGGCATGAAGGGGCGGCTGGATACCAAGACTGGCAAGTACGTATTTGGCTACGCCAAGCACATGCGCGACGCGTTGGCCAACGCCACCTTCATCGGCTTCACCGGCACACCTATCGCGCTGGAGGACAAGGATACGCGGGCGGTGTTTGGCGATTACGTCAGCATCTACGACATCCAGGATGCGGTGGACGATGGCGCCACGGTGCCGATCTTCTATGAAAGCCGCCTGGCCAAGCTGGACGTGAACCAGGCCGAGATCGACACGCTCAATGCCCAGGTGGATGAAGTCATCGAGGACGAAGAGGACATCACCGCCCGCGAGAAAACCAAGAGCGACTGGGCTGCGCTGACCAAGCTGGTGGGCGCACAACCGCGTCTGGAACAGGTGGCGGCCGATCTGGTGCAGCACTTCGAGACACGCACCGCCACGCTGGAAGGCAAGGCGATGATCGTGTGCATGAGCCGTGATATCTGCGCTGAGCTGTATAGCGCCATCGTTGCCTTGCGTCCGGACTGGCACGATGCCGACCCGGAAAAGGGCGCGATCAAGGTGGTGATGACCGGCTCGGCAGCGGACAAGCCCTTGCTGCAGCCGCACCTGTACAGCCAGCAGGTGAAGAAACGCCTGGAAAAGCGCTTCAAGGACCCGGCGGACCCGTTGAAGCTGGTGATCGTGCGCGACATGTGGCTGACCGGCTTCGACGCGCCCTGCTGCCACACCATGTACGTGGATAAGCCCATGAAGGGCCACAACCTGATGCAGGCCATCGCCCGCGTCAACCGGGTGTTCCGCAACAAGCCCGGCGGCTTGGTGGTGGACTACATCGGCATCGCCAACGAGCTGAAAGCGGCGCTCAAGACCTACACCGAGTCCAAGGGCAAGGGCGACCCGACGCACAATGCGGCCGAGGCGCTGGCCGTGCTGCTGGAAAAACTCGACATCGTGCGCGGGCTGATGCATGGCTTTGACTATCAACGCTTCGAGACCGACGCGATGAAGCTGCTGGTGCCCGTGGCCAACCACCTTTTGGGGCTGAAGGACGGCAAGCAGCGCTTTCTGGATGCCATGCTGGCCGTGAGCAAGGCGTTTTCCCTGTGCAGCACGCTGGATGAAGCCGCCGCCCTGCGCACCGAGATTGCCTTCTTCGCCGCCGTCAAAGCCGCCATCGTCAAGTTCACCACGGTGGACCGCAAGCGCTCCGACGCGGACAAGAACAGCGCGCTCAAGCAGATCCTGGACAATGCCATCGTCGCAGACGGGGTGGCGGATATCTTCGCTCTGGCGGGCCTGAATAAGCCCAACATCGGCTTGCTGTCGGAAGAGTTCCTGGAAGACGTGCGGCAGATGAAGAGCCGCAACCTGGCGGTGGAACTGCTGGAAAAGCTGCTGCGCGACGAGATCAAGGCGCGGGCGCGCAACAACGTGGTGCAGGAGAAGAAGTACGGCGACCGCCTGCTGGAAACCTTGCGCAAGTACCACAACCGGGCCATTGAGACGGCACAGGTCATCGAGGAATTGATCCAGATGGCCAAGGACTTTCAGGCAGCGTTGGCGCGTGAAGCCGCACTGGGGCTAAATCCCCACGAGATCGCTTTCTACGATGCTCTGGCTAATAACGAAAGCGCCGTGCGTGACCTCGGCGACGAGATTCTCAAGAAGATCGCCGTCGAAATTACCGAAAAACTGCGCAACAGCACCACAGTGGATTGGCCGGTACGCGAAAGCGTGCGTGCCAGGCTGCGGATTCTGGTGCGGCGTACCCTACAGAAATGGAAGTACCCACCTGACAAGCAGCCTGAAGCTGTGGAATTGGTGTTGAAACAGGCCGAATCCCTATCAAACCACTGGTCCAGTCGAGATGCCCACTGAATTCGGACCACCGGTGCGTTGAAGTCAAACTCGCTGCAACCGAGCGGGAAGCCAACAACTGCAAGCAGCCGGCATACGCGCCTCAATATCCACGCCGCCTGATGGCAGGAGCCACCATGATCACCATTGAAAACCTCTCGCGCATGGAAAAGCTCCGGATGATGGAAGCCTTGTGGCGCGACCTTTCCGCCAATGCCAACGAGTTGGCATCGCCGGCCTGGCATGGTGAGGCGCTACAGCAGGCGGAAGCGGCGCTGGCCGGCGGCACCGCCCGTATGGTGGACTGGGCAGACGCCAAGGAGATGCTGCGCAAGCGCGACGGCTCGTGAACATTCGTATCCTGCGCCGCCGGATCAGTAGCGCACGCTGGCCGATGCCTGCTCTGCATCGACCACGTCAGGCAGACGACACCCTCACCTGCCTTCGCTGGCCGGCACCAGATAGTCGCGTTTCAGGGTGTCGGCGATCAGCGCGTCGGCGGTCTTGATATCAAATTCCTCCTCGCCATCGGCCAAGGCCTGGGCGTAGCGAAAGAACGGAACGAACAGGTGCGCCTGATCGACCGCGGCCTGAAGCTGGTAGTTGCTGGCCGACAGCGCCTGCCAGCTGGCGGAAACGCCTTCGGCCGGCGTCACTTCGGTGTCTTGCGTGGTGGCACCGCGCGGCTTCGGCGCATCCTGTGCCAGCGGCCAGGTGAAGGTGTAGCGGGCCGCATCGGACGATGATTCGCCCGCCATAACGGGAAGACTGGACGCGGCCAGCAGCAGGAACGGCAGCAACACGCGGAAAACGGGACTCATGGCGGCCTCCGGGCAATCGGCGGGCCGGACCACTTGAAAACCATTCTCATTTAAGCCAGGACTGCCTGCGCACGATAGGGCCGATGGCTGTTTTTCGACCTCAGCCCGCGAGGTGTGCGGACGGTCGATGAATGCCGCCACATGACTGGGCGGGCGGCGCGGCAGCAGACGTTTGCGCAAGGAATTTCCGGGCTAGCATGCGCGCTCCCTCCACCACGCCACGCCGCCATGCCCGCCTCGCCAACCTTGGCCACCTATCTGGTGCCGATCCTGATGCTGCTGTGTTCCAACATCTTCATGACCTTCGCCTGGTACGGGCATCTCAAGCACAAGGGCGCGCCACTGCTGACGATGATCCTGATCAGCTGGATGATTGCGCTGCCCGAATACATCTTCCAGGTGCCGGCCAACCGCATCGGCCATGGGGTGTATTCGCTGGTGCAGCTGAAGACCATCCAGGAGGTCATCACGCTGACCGTGTTCGTCGGCTTCAGCGTCTGGTACATGGGCGAGGCGATCCGCTGGAACCATCTGGCCGGATTCGCGCTGATGGTGCTGGCGGCATGGTTGATCTTCAAA
Organism: Denitratimonas organivorans; assembly: GCF_037478135.1. Taxonomy (NCBI): domain Bacteria; kingdom Pseudomonadati; phylum Pseudomonadota; class Gammaproteobacteria; order Lysobacterales; family Lysobacteraceae; genus Denitratimonas; species Denitratimonas organivorans. Next base: position 373,746 of record NZ_JBBHDV010000001.1, on the reverse strand, counting down.
GGCTGATCTCGAGCGCCTTGGCGGAAAGCCCCATCGCGGCCAAGGCCGCTCCTACGGAAGCGGGGCCGCTGCCTGTGCATGCGGACAGCTGATCAATATCCCGTGGGACCTGGCTTGCCTGCGATCCTGATGCCGGAGCATCGCCGGAGAACCCATCGCGCGCAGGCTCGCTTCCGCGAGGTTCAGGGAGCGCTGTGTTGTTTGATCGCGCCCCCTGCGGGTGCGCTCCTACAGCGGCGGCGACAGTGGATGGATGGGTTTTGCGGTGGCTGGATTTGCCGTTGCCGCCGATCAGCCCTTGCGTTCCTGCGCCTTGACCTGCTGCCACAGGATTTCCTGCTCGTGCAGCGCAAGCTCGTCAAAGCGTTGGCCGTTGGCTCGGGCGAGGGTTTCCATGGCGCGGAAGCGGCGTTCGAACTTGGCGTTGGCGCGGCGCAGTGCGGCACCCGGGTCGACCTTGGCGTGCCGGGCGAGGTTGACGCAGACGAACAATACGTCGCCGATCTCGTCTTCCAGCCGCTGCGGATCGGCACCCTGCGCCAGTTCGACCTGCACTTCGGCGATTTCCTCGTGCAGCTTTTCCAGCACCGGCGTGGTGTCGGGCCAGTCGTAGCCGGTGCGCGCGGCGCGTTTCTGCAACTTCTGGGCGCGCATCCACTCCGGCAACCCGGCGGCGATGCCGGCCAGCGCGCTGGGGTCCGGATCGCTGGCGGCGCGCTCCTGCTGCTTGATCGCCTCCCAGTTCTGCAGCACGGCAGCGGAATCGTGTGCGGCGCTCTGGCCGAAGATGTGCGGATGGCGGCGCACCAGCTTGTCGTGCAGCGCGTCGACCACGTCGGCGAAACCGAAGCTGCCTTCTTCCTGCGCCATCTGTGCGTGGAACACCACCTGGAACAGCAGGTCGCCGAGTTCCTCGCGCAGCGCGGCGCGGTCCGCTCGCGCGATCGCATCCGCCACTTCGTAGGCTTCTTCGATGGTGTAGGGCGCGATGCTGTGGAAATCCTGTTGCAGATCCCACGGGCAACCATGCTGCGGATCGCGCAGGCGCGCCATCAGCGCCAGCAATTCATCCATCGAGGCCATCGGTCCATCCACGCCAGGGCAGCCCGGGGTCGCCGAGCGCAATGAAATCCGGGTTCAGCAGCGACGGTCCACGGTTGTAGCGGAAGGGTTCGCCATCCAGCCCCAGCACGGCGCCACCGGCGGCCTCCAGCACGCACTGGCCGGCGGCGGTATCCCATTCTGAGGTCGGGCCGAAACGCGGGTAGACGTCGATGCGGCCTTCGGCCAGGCGGCAGAATTTCAGCGAGGAACCCAGTCCGTGGCGTTCGTGTTCGCCCAATGCGTCCAGCACCTGCACGGTGCGCGCATCCAGATGCGAGCGGCTGGCGGCCACGCGCAGCGGTGCCTGCGCCGGGCGGCGCGAGGCCAGCGCGATGTCCTGGCCGCTGGCGCTTTCGCGCAGCCAGGCACCGGCGCCGCGTTGGGCGTGGACCATGTAATCGAACACCGGCGCATAAATGATGCCCAGCAGCGGCACGCCGTCTTCGATCAGCGCGATGTTGACCGTGAATTCGCCGTTGCGCTTGACGAATTCGCGCGTGCCGTCGAGTGGATCGACCAGCCACCAGCGGCGCCAGTGACGGCGCTGTTCCCAGTCGATCGCGGCGCCTTCTTCCGACAGCAGCGGCAGCTGCGGCGCCAGTTGCGCAAGGCCGGCAGCGATCATGCGGTGCGCGGCCATGTCGGCTTCGGTCAGCGGCGACTGGTCGGGCTTGGCGGTGACATCGAAATCACTGGCGTAGACCTTCAGGATCGCGGCGCCGGCCTGGCGCGCGATCTCGATGCACTGTGCGCGCCAGTCCGCCAGTTGCGCGCGCTCGCTCATGCGCCGAGGTCCTGCGCCTGCGGCGCATCGGGCGGCAGTTCGCCACGGGCGCGCAGCGCGAGGTATTCACGCACCAGGAACATCGCCGCCAGCGAGCGGCCTTCGGAACAGTCCTCGCGCAGCATCAGCTGGTCCAGCTGGTCCAGGCGCCACGGGATCACTTCCAGTTCTTCCGGCTCGTCGCCGGGCAGGCGTTCGGGATACAGATCCTCGGCCAGCACCAGCCAGGTCTGGTGGCCCATGTAGGAAGGCGCCAGCGTCATCGCGCGCAGGATCGTGACGCGGCGCGCGCCGAAGCCGGCTTCCTCCTTCAGTTCGCGTACCGCCGCCTGCTGCGGGCTTTCCTCGCCATCGATGCGGCCCTTGACCAGACCCAGTTCGTAGCGGTGCGGGCCGCAGGCGTATTCGCGTACCAGCAGCATCGTGTCCGGATCGCGCATCGGCACCACGATCACCGCGCCACGGCCGCGCGGGGCCATGCGTTCGTAGGTACGTTCGACGCCGTTGGAAAAGCGCAGATCAAGGCGCTCGACGTGGAAGCGCCCGCCGAAATCCAGTTCGTGGCGGGCCAGGATCTTCGGCAGCTCAGCGCTCATCACGCCACCCGGAGAATCGTTCCAGCACCGGTGCATGCAGGGCCGGCACCGCCGCCAGCACGCTGCCGGTGTCCAGATCCGGCGGTGCGCCATCCAGATCGGTGAACACGCCGCCGGCCTCGCGCACGATGACCGCCAGCGCGGCGATGTCCAGGATGTTGACGTCCGATTCGATGACCACATCGACGCTGCCCTGCGCCAGCAGGTGGTAGTGCAGGAAATCGCCGTAACCACGGCCACGGTTGGCGGCGATCAGCAACTGCCCGAGGGCATCCCAGCGCGGGCCTTGCGCCAGCGATGTGAGGTTGCCGGTGGACACCACGGCATCGGCGATGGCGGCGGTCGGCGCCACATGCAGGCGCGTGACGACGCCCTGCGCATCTTCAACGAACGCACCGCCACCGCGCCGTGCCCAGGCGGTCTGACCGAACTGGCTGGCGCAGGACACACCCAGCAGCAGTTCACCGCGATGCATCAGCGCGATCTGGGTGGAAAACACCGGATTGCGCCGCACGAAACTCTTGGTGCCGTCGAGCGGATCGACCAGCCACAGGAAATCGCCTTCGCCATCGCGGCCCTGTTCTTCGCCGTGGATCGCGTGATCGGGGAAGGCATCGCGCAGCACGGCGCGGATCGCCTGTTCGGCCTCGATATCAGCCTGGGTCACCGGGCTGGCGTCGGGTTTGAGTTCGGCGCGGAAGTTGCCACGGTAATACCCGTCGATGACCTGTGCGGCGGCCGCAGCGGCGCGGCGTGCGACCTCCAGCGCGGCATCGAGGAACGCAGCATCCGGCGCAGTGCCGGCGGCCGCAGCCACGGCATTCATCGGCGCGACCCCAGCCCGCCCTGGACGTGGAACATCACGCTGCCATCGGCCTGCGGCTGGCCGATATGACGCAACGCGCGCAGCACCTGCGGATTGTCGTTGCGCGCACGCAGCGTGGCGCGGGCCTCGTAGCCCAGCAGCGTGGTGCGGAACTCGCCTTCTGCCGCCAGCGGACCGTCTTCATCGCTGAGGGTGCCGCCGAAACCGCCGCCGGGCAGCGGTCCGAATTCGGCTACCAGGGTGCCGAAGGTGGCCTGTTCCTGGCCGCTGACGGCGGCATCGTGCCAGCGCGCGCTGCCTTTCAACACGGTCGGCACGGTGTTGTTCTGCAGTTCCAGCGTATCGAGCTTCACTTCCACCTGGCCGAGCAGATTCAGTGCTGGAATGTCGAGCATCGGTTCCAGCCGGCTGGCCGGGAAACTGGCATCGACATCGCTCATCCGCAGGGTGCCGTCGCCGGCGCGCGCGACCCGGCCCTGGCCGCGATAGACCGGGCCATCGAGAATGACATCGGCATCGATCACGCCCGACAGCAGCGAGCGCGGGTGCACCTTCCAGCCCAGCACACCCAGATCATCGCCATTGCGCAGCACGCGCCCGGCTCGGCCCTTCCAGATTGTGCCCGAGACATCCTCCAGCTGCACCGGCGCGTTCGCCGGCATCGCCTTCTCCAGCACCAACCGGGCCGGCAGCAGTACCACCACGACGACCGCGATCACCAGCATCACCAGCAGCAACAACAGCAGTTTCTTCACTGTTTCAATCTCCGATCCGTTCAAGGGCCAGGCGCGCATCGACGCGGCCGACGCCGGCAGCGCGGTTGGCGTTGAAGTCGCCCAGCACCACACCCTGACGGGCGCCCAGTTCTTCCAGCCATTGCACCAGCGCGTCGAAATCCGCGCCTTCGAAATACACCCGCACCTGGTTGCCAGCCACCGGTTCGACCCGCAGCAGCGCATCGCCTACACCCGACGTGCGTGCGGTCGCGTCCACCAGTGCCAGCAACGAGCGGCCATCGCGCACCCCCGCGGTGCCGCCGCCGGCGCTGGCCAGTGCGCGCAGTTGCGGGGCGTGCGCGCGCATCCAGGCCAGATCGTTCTCGCCGGCCTGCACCCGCGTGCGCCAGGTGTCGCGGGCCTTGGCCAACGGCTCCCAGACCAGCAGCCAGCCACCGATCAGCAGCAGCGCGACCGCGCCCAGACGCAGCACGCGCTGTTCGCGCGGCGCCAACGCGTTCCACCAGTCACGCAGCGCGTTCATGCGCCGGCTCCGCGTACGCGCAGCTTGCCTTCGACACCGCCGCTGCCAGGCACCATCGACACCAGTTCGGCGCCCAGCCCGAGCGTGACGATGCGTTCACGCAGTTCGTCCAGCGTGGCGACATCGCTGCTGCGCAATGTCAGATCGAGCACGCCGTTGCGGTATTCGACCGCATCCAGCGTGTAGCGCCCGCTGCCCGACAGCACCGGTGCGATCTGCGCCAGCATCGACAGCGCGCCCTGCGGGCCGCCGTGACCGGCAAGCCGCGCCAGTTCGCCAGCCATTTGCGCGCGCGGATCGACGATGCGCTGCACCTCCGGCAGGGATTCGCGCAGCAGTGCTTCCATCTGTACGCGTTGCACTGTGTGGCGGCGTTCCAGTTGCCAGCGTTCCAGCGCCATCGCGCCGATGCCAAGGGCCACGGCGGCCAGCGCCAGGATCGCGGCCCAGCGCCACAGGCGGCGGGCGCCGGCATCACGCTGGCGCGGGGCGTAGGCGCCGCTCAGCAGATCCAGCGTCGGCGCGCTGCCGGCGGAAAGACGGCTGGCGAAATATTCCAGCGGCGAGGCGATCGCCTGGCTCTGGATGCCTGCGGCCCAGACCAGCCCGCTGGCGCTTGCGGCGGCCAGCGCATCGCCCTGCCCGAGCAAGGTCAGCGGTGCATCGGGCGCGACCGATTCTTCGATGATCGCCAGCCAGTCGCCGGCTTCCCCTACATCACCGGCCAGCACACCGGCGCGGGCGTGGCGCAGGCTGGCGGCGCTGCCATCCAGCAGCAGACCGGGGCCGTTTTCATGCGGCAACAGCCAGGATTCGGGCAGCAGATGATCGGGCGTGATGTTGTGGGCGGAGAGAGTTGCCAGCCAGGCGTCGATCCGTTCGCGCGCCACCACCGCCGCGGTCACGCTGTCGGCATCACCGCCTTCGGCCAGCGCCACATGGCAATGCTCGACCGGCATCGCGAGCTGGTCTTCGATCGCGTAGGGGATCGCCTGTTCCAGCTGGCTGCGCTGGCGTGCGATGCGCGCGGTCTGAAGCAGCAGCACATCGGCCGGAGGCACCAGCACCACGGTCTGCACCGCCTGCGTGGCCGGGAAGCCCTCGGCCGGGCCCGACAACACACGCCCGGAACGGTCCTGCGCAAGCCATTGCGCGCGGCCGTCGGGAAGCAGGCGGATCAGGTGACGATGGGACATGGCGATCTTCGTTGGAATCCCCGGATTCTAGCCGCATTCCCGCCGGCAACGATGCCCGCCGCCACGCTTTTCACCAGCGCCCGCGTGCGCGCGCCATCACGTGCACGCCGTCCGGGCGGCGTTGCAGCAGCGAGGAATAGACGAAGGGAATGCCGTCCGCCACGATCTGCGCTTCCAGCACGAACCACTGGCTGCCAACGCCGAAACCGGTCAGTGGCATCGGTCCCAGGCCCAGCTGTTCCAGTTCCTGCGTGACCGCCTCCAGCGATTCGTAATTGGCTTGGCCATCGCGCGCCAGACGCTGCGCCAGATTCAGCGTGATCGCATCGGCCAGGCTCATCCACATCGCCTCGCTGGCGAAGTTCAGATTGATCGTGGTGCCGGCCGGCAGCGCGCAGGTTTCCGCCGCCAGCACGGCGTGGATCTCCGGCGTGACGCCGGGCAGCAGGCGCAGTTCGGAAACGTGCGTGAAAGGCTGGTTGGCCGCACGCATCGGCGGGTTGCGCGCCAGCAGTGCGGAATCCTCGGCGCCGCCCGAGCGCGGAATGGCATCGGCATCGATCCAGTCCAGCACCTGCTGCGCCAGCATCGGATCGAGCTTCAGCGCACGCAGCAGGCGCTCGAAACGCGCCAGCGCGAGCGCGTCCTCACCTTCACCCGGATGCAGATTGTTGAGGTTGAAGCAGCCGTTGCGCTCGTACAGCTGGGCGAAGATGCGCACCCCGGGCAGGTCGATCGGCGGCATCGGCTGGGCCCAGATATCGCTACGACTGTCGATATGCGGCGCATCGCGGAAATCATCGCGCAGCACGCTGCCGGCCCAGGCTTCGACCCCGCGCATCAGTTCCCAGCCCTGTTCGGCGCGTTGCAGATTGCGGGTGCGGGCCTGCGCGGCCTCGCTGTGGTCCAGCAGTGCGGCGATCAGCACCGTTGCCAGCGCCACCACCAGCAGCGCCGCGATCAGGGCCACACCGCGTTGCTGCCGGGCGCTCATGCCGGCGGCTCCTGCGGCAGTTCCAGCACGCGGCGGATTTCGCCGAAATCCTCCAGCTCCAGTGTCAGCCTGACTGCGCGTGGCAGGGTTTCGCTGACGCCGTGCGGCGGTGGCCATTGGCGGTGTTCGCGCCCTTGCCCGTCCAGATAGACGACCTCCATGCGGGTGACGCCTTCAAGCAGTTCATCCTCGACCGGGCGGGTGCCGGGCGAGCGGTCCAGCACCGGCCAGCGCAAGCGCAGCAGCTGCCCGTCGCGGCGCTGGTAGGCCACGCGCTCCAGTTCGGCACGCGGCAGCGCCAGCACGTTGGCGTAGCCGTGGCGGGTCAGTTCGATGCGCTGGGCTTCGCCCTCCAGCGCCGGGCGCGGCACGCCATAGCCATCGCGGATGCCACGCCGCGCGGCACTGGTGATGTCGCGTTCGATCAGGCTGACCGCAAACTGCAAGCGGCCCAGCTGCGCCTTGGCCTGGCTGCTTTGTTCCTGCGCCTGCACGATGCTGCGCAGGCCGCCGTAGGCCAGCGCCGAGGCGATCGCGAACAGCAGCACCGCAACCAGCATTTCCAGCAGGGTGAAGCCGCGCTGGCGCGGGCCGGATTTCGGCAGCCGCCGCCGTCCTGGCGCCCTATGCGAAGCGGCCAGCACAGGCTGCCGATATGACGGAACCAGTCTCATGGCTGGCTCGCAAAGCCGGTCAGGCGCGCCGCGCTGCCGTCGGCGCGGGCCGATTCCAGTGCCACCACGTCCACATCCATGCGCCGGATCAGCGGTTCATCGGTGGCGCTGACTTCCAGCGTCCAGCGCCAGCGTCGGCCGCCCATCGTGGATTCGCCATTGCTGCGGCCCACGGCCGGAAATCCGTCTCGCAGCCGGGTTTCCGCCAGCACATTGGCCGCGACCCACTGCGCCAGCGTGGCCTCGTGCAGTTGTGCAGTGGCGCGCGCATCCAGCCCCGCCAGGCGCACCAGCGCGACCAGCGCCAGCGACAGCAGCAGCAGCGCGACCAGCACTTCGAGCAGGGTGAAACCGCGCCTGCGTGCTGCGCCACCAGCGCCGCGTATCACGGCAGAAATGGGCACACGTGATGGAGCTGGGACTGCGCGGGAATCCGATCCCGGCAGCCATCGGCAACGCGTATCGGATGGACGTTCAGCGCTGCTCACGTTGCACCTGTTGCAGCAGCAGTTCGCCATCGAGGCGGCCTTCCAGCTGCCATCGCTGCTGCGCATCGGGGCGGTCGATATGCAGCACGAACGGCGTCAGTTCGCCCGAGGACAGGCAGGCGAACGCCGGTTCGCGTTCGGGTTCGTCGGGCAGCGGCAATGCGATGCCTTCCCGATATGCGGCCAGCAGCAGATCGCGGCCGAGCGGACGGGCTCGCAGTTCGTCGCTGCCGGTGTCATCGCGCGGATGCCAGCCGTCGATTTCGAAATAGCCGAAGCGCAGGCCATCGCGCACCACGGAAAAACCGATATCGCGCCCGCCGATCAGCGCACGCTCGCACGCCAAGCGGATCAACGATTGCGCCCGGCGCGCAGCGTTTTCCACCTCGCGCTCGCCGCTGCCGCTTACCGACAGCACAGTGCCTGCGACCACCATCGCCACGATGACCAGCACCACCAGCAGTTCGATCAGCGACAAGCCGCGCGCAGCCCGCCGCCAGATTACGCCCGGATCACTCGCCCCAGCTGGTGACATCGGCATTTCCGCCCTCGCCACCGGGCTGGCCATCGGCACCGTACGAATACAGGTCGAAGTCACCACGCTGGCCCGGGCTCAGATAGACGTAGTCGCGGCCCCACGGGTCTTTCGGGATGCGGTCGATGTAGCCGCCGCTGCGCCAGTTGCGCGCTTCCGGGCTGCCACCCGGGCGGTTGATCAGTGCTTCCAGACCCTGGTTGGTGCTGGGGTAGACGAAGTTGTCGAGGCGGTAGAGATTGAGGGAAGTCTTCAAGGTGTCGATATCCGCCTTGGCTCGGGCCTGCATGGCGCGATCCGTCTCCCCCCAGAGGTTGGTCATCACTGCACCAGCCAAAATGCCGATGATCACCACCACGACAAGGATTTCGATCAGGGTGAAGCCGCGCGCATGGCGACGTGGGTTTACAGCGGGAAAGCGGCTCGGGATCATGTGCGGCTCTTTCACTTTCAAACGATGCCCGGATTCTAGCCCAATGCCCGCACTCCCCGACCTGTGCCGCCGCGATCTGGACGTGCTCTGGCACCCCTGCACCCAGATGCGCGAGCACCCGGATGTGCTGCCGCTGTTGCCGGTCGCGCGCGGCGAAGGCGCGTGGCTGATCGGCGCGGATGGCAGGCGCTGGCTGGATGCGGTGTCGAGCTGGTGGACCAATCTGTTCGGCCACGCCGAACCGCGTATCGCAGCTGCGATCGCGCAACAGGCCACAACGCTGGAACACGTGCTGCTGGCCGGTTTCACGCACGAACCGGCGGTGCGTCTGGCCGAACGCCTGCTGGCGCTGGCCCCCTCCGGACTGGCGCGCGTGTTCTATGCCGACAATGGCTCGGCGGCGGTGGAAGTGGCGTTGAAGATGAGCTTCCACAGCCATCGCAACCGGGGTGATACGCGCCGCACGCGCTTTGTCACGCTGCGCAACAGCTATCACGGTGAAACCCTCGGTGCGTTGTCGGTCGGCGATATTCCGTTGTACCGGCGCACCTACGCGCCGCTGCTGCTGGAGCCGCTGTTCGCGCCCTCGCCCGATGCGTTCAATGCCCTGCCCGGCGAAGACGCGGAAGCCTGCGCGCTGCGCTGCGCGGAGGAACTGGCAGCGCTGCTGGACGCACATGGCGACACGGTCTGCGCCTTGATCATCGAGCCGCTGGTGCAGTGTGCCGGCGGCATGCGCATGCATCATCCGGCCTGGCTGCAACGCGCACGACAGTTGTGCGATGCGCACGGCGTGCACCTGATCGCCGATGAAATCGCGGTCGGTTTCGGTCGCACCGGCACCATGTTCGCCTGCGAACAGGCCGGCATCTCGCCGGACCTGATGTGTCTTTCCAAAGGCATCACCGGCGGCTTCATGCCACTGGCGGCGGTGCTGGCGACGCAGGCGATCTACGACAGCTTCCTCGATGATTCGCGTGAGCGTGCCTTCCTGCATTCGCACAGCTACAGCGGCAATCCGCTGGCCTGCGCGGCGGCGCTGGCCACGCTGGACATCTTCGACAGCGATGATGTGCTGGCACGCAATGCGGTCACCGCCGGCAAACTCGTCGCGCATGGTCGCCACATCGCGCAACACCCGAAGATCGCGGATTTCCGCCACACTGGCATGATCCTCGCCTTCGAACTGATGGCCGACCCGGCCACGCGCACGCCCTTCCCGGCGGAAGACCGTATCGGCCTGCGCATCTACCGCGCCGCACTGCGCCATGGACTGGTGCTGCGCCCGCTCGGCGATGTGCTGTACTGGATGCCGCCCTATTGCATCACCGATGAGGACATCGCCCATCTGGCCACGGCCACGCAGGCGGCGATCCAGGAGGTTCTGCCATGCGCCTGACGCGCTGTTACATCGACACGCCGCTGCATATCGGCGCCTTCGTGGCGCTGCCCGAAGGCGTCACCGCGCATCTGACCCGGGTGCTGCGTCTGGGACTGGGCGCGCGGCTGGTGCTGTTCAACGGCGACGGCCACGATTTCGAGGCCGAGCTGTGTTCGCTGGAAAAAAAGGGCGCACGCGCCGAGGTCATCGCGATGCGCGAGGTCGCCAGCGAATCACCGCTGCGGCTGGTGCTGGCGCAGGCCGTGGCACGCGGCGAGAAGATGGATTTCGTGCTGCAGAAGGCGACCGAACTGGGCGCCGCCGGCTTCGTGCCATTGATTACCGAACGCACCGAGGTGCGGCTGGATGCGGAGCGCGGAGAAAAGCGCCGCGCGCACTGGCAGGGCGTGATCGCCTCGGCCTGCGAACAGAGCGGCCGCGCGCGTCTGCCGCAACTGGCAGCTGTCACCCCCCTGCCTGACTGGCTAGCCGCACGCGGTGCCCCGGGCAGTGAACCGGATGGCGCACATGCCACAGCTGACAGCGCTCCAGCGCCGCTGTTCTTTCTGGAACCGGACGCCTCACTTTCGCTGCGCGAGTTGCCCGAACTGGCGCGCAGCAGCGCCTGCTTCGTCATCGGCCCGGAAGGCGGCCTGGGCGATCGCGATCTGGCCCAATTGCGTACCGCCGGTGCGCAGGGCATCCGCATCGGCCCGCGCGTGCTGCGCACCGAAACAGCAGGACTTGCGCTACTGGCCGCGATGCAGGCTTTGTACGGGGATTTCTGACGCAACCTGACCGCGAGGCACCCCAACAGTCGCCTACTTCAAAGCGGATCTTTTGCAGAAGTTCGCAGTGCGCCAAGCAAAATCAATACAAAAAGAGTGACCAATGCCGTGATCGAGCTGTTGGGCACAGCAACCGGTGCCGACAGGACGGCAAGACTGACGGTCTGCGGGGGATAAATCACTCCACCCGGCCCGGTCGGCGCGTATACCAGTGTGTATTGTCCAGCAGGAAATGCGCCGATCCGGAACATCACACCCCTTGGCGGCAACGAAACACCGCAGAACGTGTGGACCTCATGCGTGAAAGTGATGATGCTGCCATCGACGTGCACCTCCACTTCATAGGCAGGTTCCCAACCCCCACAGCCATCGAACCCGAGCACTGCGTAAACCGGCTCGAATGCCATGACCGGAGATGGCAGTACACGCAGATTCGTCAGTGGCGGGGAAAGATCGCCTGCGCGCGCCACTGGACAGACAAAGAAAAGCAACAGCCCCAGCAACCAGCCGATGCCGCCTGACGAGAGCTTCACTCCCATGGATCCGGGCACTTCAAGCCGCGCGCAGCGCGTCCAGTGCAGTGATGCGGTCTTCGATCGTGGCCAGGTCGGGGATCACCGCGTCCTCGTCGTGCAGGCGTACGCGCATCATCACGCTGTCGTCCTGCATCGCCGTGATGCCTTCATCGACTTCAGGCTGTTCCAGTGCATCACGCGATACCGTCACCAGACGCGGGAAGCCCTGCGCCAGCAGTGCGAAATAGGAGTGGCGCGGATTGCCGCCCAGCGCCTTGAGCACCACGACCTTGGCACCGAATTCACCCTCGTCCTGGGCACTGCCGATCATGCGGGCATAGGAAATCACCGGCAGGCTCCAGCCGCGCCAGCGGATATGCCCGAGCATCCAGTTCGGGGCCGCGTCCATCGGCTCCGGCGGTGAATAGGTGATCACCTCGGCGACGGTGGCGTTGGGCAGCAGCACGCGTGCACCGGTGACACTGATCATGACGCCCCGGATGTCGCGGGAAGGCTGACTGCTCATCGGGATTCTCCGTCAGTGGTTGAACATGGCGATGCAGCGCTGCGCAAGATCGCGCGGCGAGCCGGTGAATTCGACGACACCACGGGCGCGGGCGCCATCCACCATCGAACTGACCACGCAGGTCTGCGGGTCCTGGGCCCAGACTTCGCCGCCACGCCCGGCCAGGTAGACCGCACCTTCGACCGCATCGCCGGCCATGCCGCTGAAGATGATGGCGGTGGCACGGTTGCCGAACAGATCGGCGACCGACTGCAACACGGCATCGATCGAGGGGCTGTATTGCGGCGGCGCCGGATGTGGCTCGAACGTGACCTGGCCATTGCTGTCGACCGATACCCGGTCGCTGGCCGGAACCACCAGCACTTCACCGTGGCGAGCGGTGCTGCCAGCGGCCGCCACCTTCACCGGCAGCGGCGAGGATTTCTGCAACTGCTGGGCGAGACGCTCGAAATAGCCGGATTCCAGATGCTGGACCAGCAGGAACAGGGCCGGGAACTGGTCGGGAAACTCCGACAGGAAGGTGCGCACCGCATCCGGGCCACCAATCGATGCACCCAGCACGATGACACGCTCGATGGCGCCGCCGGCGGTGGCCGGAACCACGGTCATTTTCGAGTCACCCAGATCCGTTGCAGCCGCGAGCGAGGCATCCTCGGCAACTGCCGGCGCTTCCTCGGGTGATTCCACCAGGCCCATCGCCACCAGCAGCGGATCGATTTCGGAATCCGCAGTGTCCGCTGCAGGGGTCGCTTCTTCTTCGCCTTCTCCTTCCAGCGGTTCAAGGCTCAGCCCGGAGAGGGAGCCGAAGTCGTAGCTCGGCTTTTCGGGTGCGGGCTGCGCATCGCCGGCGTCAGCGTCCTGTTGCTCCAGAGGCGCCAGTGACAGCGAGGCGGCACCTGCCAGCAGGGCTTCGGAATCGCGCCCAGGTGCGGCTTCCGTCGCTGTTGCGGCACTGGACTCGGCTGCCGGTGCTGCGGGCTCATCCTGTTCCAGATGGCTGAAATCCAGACCGGCCGGCACCTCCTCGCCCGCCGGCGTGTTGCTGGCTTCCAGTGCGTCCAGCTGTGCGGCAAGCGCGGCGACGTCGTCGTCCAGCGCCAGGTTTTCGTCGAAGCCGCTTTCATCCGAAGACACGTCCCAGGCGGCGGCATCGAAACCGCCTCCGGTGGCGGCTTGCGTATCGCCAGTGGCGTCCGGCTCTTCGCCAGCTTCGGAGGAAAGCTCGTTGATATCCCAGGAAAAGTCAGCCTCCAGATCCTCTGCTGCCGGGGCGGGCGTATCCGCGCCGGCACTTCCCGCAGAAACCGGATCCGGCGCCTGGCCGCTGTCCGTGGTGCTGAAGTCGATGCTGAAGCCGGCAGCTTCGCCAGCGGCTGCGGTATCGACCTGTGGTGTTTCAAACGATGCAGCCCCGGGCGATTCCGCAGCCGGCTCCGCGTCGAAATCCTCGAAGCTGTAATCGAAGGTTTCTTCCACCGCTGCTGGCGATTCGTCCTGCCGCGCAGTTCCGGCGCCGACATCCGGTTCCACGGATGCGGCATCGGCTGGCGATGTGACCATGTCCAGCGTGCCGACATCGATACCGGCAAGGCTCTGCTCTTCCACCGACTCGGGAGTCGGCGGCAGGCGCTCCGGTGGCGGGCTGTCCTGCAGCGTGAGTGCGTCTTCCAGCATGGAGAAGTCGATCTCCAGACCGGCGTCGTCGGCAGGCGTGGGATCGTTGCCAGATGACATGCCCGCCACTTCGGTCTGTGCGGCCGACGCTGGCGACAGCATTCCGGAAAGTTCGTCAGCCGGCACTGCATCGGAAGCATTGTGTGCTTCGTCGCGGAACGTGTCCATGGACTGTTCCGGTGCCAACTGCGCAGGTGTCGGCACGGCGCCGGGCGTGGGCATCAGATCGCGCGGTTGTAGCAGTTCGGCGCCTTCCGGCGGCGGCGGCATGGTGTTGTCGTTGCCCAGCACCTTGGCGGCCAGGTGTCGCGCCCAGCGCGCCAGATCCCAGCCTTCCAGGCTACGGCTGACGCCGGCCTCGTTGAACACGACATTGATCGCCGGGTCGTCGAACAGCGCCTGCAGGTGGTCCAGATCGTCCTCGGCACCTTCTTCCAGGTTGACGATCACCACGTTGGGCGCGGCATCCAGCACGTTGGCGCCGGACACGCTGGCCGGTTCGCCTTCAAAGGCGACCGCCGCACCCAGTTCCTCCAGCGCCTGACGCAACTGGTGGCGTGCACCGTCATCGCGCCCGAGCAGCGCGACGACGCAGGAATCAACCGAGATCGCCACGCTGCACCTTCAGGATTTCGTCCACATTCCGCATCAGATCGGCCTCCTGGTAGGGCTTGCCAAGGTAACGGTCCACACCGATTTCGAACGCGCGCTGGCGATGCTTTTCGCCGGTACGCGAGGTGATCATGATGATCGGGATGCCGCGCAGACGCACGTCATTACGCATATGCGTGGCCAGCTCATAGCCGTCCATGCGCGGCATTTCGATGTCCAGCAGCATCACGTCCGGCACCCGGTCGGTGAGTTTTTCGATCGCGTCCACACCGTCCTTGGCGGTGAGCACTTCGTAGTTGTGGCGTTCCAGCACGCGGCCGGTGACCTTGCGCATCGTGATCGAATCGTCGACCACCATCACCAGCGGCACACGCCGCACCGGGGCGGCCGGCACCACGACTTCCGGTTCGTCGGTCCTGGCCTGCGCGTTGTAGCGGCGCACCAGCGGGGCGACGTCGAGGATCACGATGACGCGACCGTCACCCATGATCGTGGCGCCGAAGATGCCAGGGATCGAGCTGACCTGGGCGCCGACCGGCTTCACCACGATTTCGCGGCTGCCGATGACATGGTCCACGCAGATCGCCGAACGCAGATCACCGGAGCGCGCCAGCAGCAGCGGCACCTGCAGGCTGTCCTCGGCCCGCGCCGCACCCTGGCCCAGCAGCTTTCCCAGATCGTGGATCTGGTAATCCTCGCCGGCGTAGACGAAGGTCGGCGAGCCACTGGCCAGCTGGGCATCCAGCTCACTGCGGTCGATGCGCGCCACGCCCTGTACCGAGGCGATCGGCACCGCGTAGGAGGTATCGCCCTGCTCGACGAATACGGCCTGGGTCACCGCCAGCGTGAACGGCAGGCGGGTGGTGAAGACCGAACCCTTGCCCCGCTCCGAATCGATGCCCAGGGTGCCGCCGAGCTGGCGGATTTCGCTGTGCACCACGTCCATGCCGACGCCACGCCCGGCGACCTTGCTGACCGACGAGGCGGTGGAGAAGCCGGATTCCAGGATGAAGCCGTACAGCGCCTGATCGGATACCTGCGCGTCGGCCGCAAGCAGGCCACGATCAATCGCCTTGCGGCGGATTGCGTCGCGGTCCAGGCCACGGCCGTCGTCGGTCACCTTGATGACCACTTCCGAGCCTTCGCGCAAGACCGAAACCTTGATCGTGCCCTCTTCCGGTTTGCCGGCGGCACGCCGTTCTTCCGGCGTTTCCAGACCATGCGCCAACGCGTTGCGCAGCATGTGCTCCAACGGTGCGGTCATGCGGTCCAGCACGCTGCGGTCCATTTCGCCCTGTGCGCCTTCGACCTTGAGTTGGGCCTTCTTGCCCAGTTCGGCGGCGGTCTGGCGGATGATGCGGCGCATGCGCGGCACCAGCGAATCGAACGGCACCATGCGGGTGCGCATCAGACCTTCCTGCAGGTCCGAGCTCACGCGCGACTGTTGCAGCAGCAGCGTTTCGTACTGACGGGTGTGGTCTTCCAGCGTGCTTTGCAGGCTGACCAGGTCGGCGGCCGACTCGGACAGCGCGCGAGAGAGCTGCTGCAGGGTGGAGAAGCGGTCCAGTTCGAGCGGATCGAAGGTTTCTTCGCCGCCCATTTCCGCTTCGCGCTGGTAGCGCGCGACGATCTGCGCCTCGGTTTCGATTTCCAATTTTCGTAGCTGGCCGCGCAGACGCTCGGTGGTCTGCTCCAGTTCCGCCAGGTTGCCGCGGAACAGGCCCAGTTGCTGCTCAAGGCGGGCGCGGTAGATCGCGACTTCACCGGCGTAGTTGACGAGGCGGTCGAGCAGGTCGGCGCGGATGCGGATCTGCTCCTGCGGCGCACGCACGCCAACGTCTTCGTCATCCAGCGCGGTGGGCGCCAGATCCAGCGCGGTCGGTTCGGCCACGGCGGCCTCGACGGCGGCGGCGACTGCTTCCGGCGCAACCGTTTCGGCGGCGATCTCCGGCACCAGTTCGTCCAGTTCCAACTCCGGCTCTTCGCCACGCGCGAGCATTTCCACACGCTGGATCAACAGCGTCGGCGAGGTCAGTGCGCGGCGTTCGCTGACGCGCGCGGTCAGGCGGTTGAGGCGGTCGAAGGCCAGTTCCAGCACGTCGATGCCGTAGGACGGCAGTTCACGTTTGCCCTCGGCCACGATCTCCAGCAGGCTTTCCATCACATGGCCAAGATCGCCGATCGGATGGATGCCGGCCATGCGCGCACCACCCTTGAGGGTGTGCAGATCGCGTTGCAACGCGACCACGACCTCCTGGTCATTCGGCGACTCGCGCAGCTGAACCATGAAACCGTCGGAATGGTCAAGGATGTCGGTGGCCTCCTCGACGAAGATGTCCAGCAGTTCCTCGTCCATGTCGGCCAGCATCAGCGGGCCTTCCGGATCCGGATCGGCAACATCCAGGCCGGCGAGGAAATAGACCGCCAGCTGTGCATCACGGCTGCTGACAGCGCCGGTTTGCGGTGCCTCCTGTGCTGCAGCCAGCACATCATCTTCCGTCTCGACGCTGTCGGTTTCGCTGATGGCAGGTTCGCTGGCGGAGATTTCCTGCGGCGGGTCGTCAAACGTTTCCACGGCCTTGGTGATGGCGTCGACAGCCATGTCAGCCACGGTGGGTTCGAGCGCGGCCGCATCGGTTTCCGCAGGTTCTGCGGCTTCCTCGACGCTGCTGATCGCCGCTTCATCAGCGGATTCAACCGCTGCATCCGTTTCGGCCACATCCTGCGCCGGCGTCGCATCCTCGAAGGTGACGTCCTCGAAGCGGACCTCTTCCGGCTCGTCCATGTCACCGGGCTGCGGTTGGGCATCGGCAACGCCGGCGTCGACGGGTGTGTCCCCATCGTCGGAACGCGACTGCTGCTCCAGGCTGTCGACATCAAAGCCTTCGATCTCGATCCCGATATCGGGCGTGAAGGCCTCTGCGGCCGGCAGCTCCACCGGCTCGCTGGTTTCAAAGAAGGTATCAGCCGAGACGATGCCGCCAGTTTCTGCCGGCGAAGCGTCAATCTCGGATGCCTGTGGCTCTTCCGCCGCTGCGCCGGTATCGGCCACCTGCTCCCCGGTACTTGCGTCCGCATCGGCAGTGGCATCGACGAAGCCGGCGACCAGGCCACTGGACAGCGCTTCCGCTTCCGGCGTCTCCGCCTCGGGTTCAGTGGTGTCGTGCGGCGTTGCGGCCGGTTGTTCCTGACTGGCGGCGGACTCGTCGGCCAGCCAGCGGCGGATCATGTCGTCGACGCCTTCCGCCGCTGCATCGGGCTCGCTGGCGGCAGGATCGATTGATTCGAGCGGCGCTGCAGGTTCATCGGCGACAGACGGGTCGTCGACGGCGAGCGGCTCGGGCTGGACGGATTCGCTGTCGAACCCGGATTCAACCACGTCGAGCCAGTCATCCGACGGCGTTTCGGATGCTGTCGTTCCGGAGGAAACCAGATCGACCCATTCGGTTTCGATCGCCGCCGGGACTTCGTCTGGCGTATCGTCTGCTTCGGCCACATCAGGCTGCGATGCGGCAGGAGTGTCTTCTTCGGAAATCCCTTCGGCCGGCGCCGCGAAGTCCGCACCGGCCTCGGCCTGCGGCGTGGTGGCTGCGCCATCGGCGAGGAATGCGGCGGCCTCCTGCGCGATGCCGTCCAGGCCGATGCCGTCCAGTGCGATGTCCTGACCACCCAGGGCGTCCAGTGCCACGGCATCGAAGGGCTCATCGCCCGCAGCCGCGTGTGCAGCTTCGTCCTGCGCGCCTGCGGTTTCGGCGATTTCATCCTGCCCGGACTCGGCGCTGGCAGGCGCGGCGATGGCATCGTCGAGCTGCTCCAGGGTCTGCTCGAGATCTTCACCGAGGTCGACCGACACGGCAGTGCTCAGGTCCGGCATGTCTCCGGCATCGTCCGCCGGATGGGCCGGCACGGCGGTGCCGGTGGCATCGGGCAACTGGTCGCGCTCGGCCACGATGCGGGCCGCGATGTCGGACAGCGGAGTCAGGCGCGGCGCCGGGGAATCCAGTTCCTCCAGCACATTGCGCAACGCGCGCGTGGCATCGCCCAGTGCCGAGGCACCCGCCGGCGACAAGGCCAGGCCATGTGCAAGTGCACGTTTGAGGTAGTTTTCCAGCGGCGCGGTGACTTCGGTGACCACCGGAACCTCGGTCATCGCGAACGCGCCGTTCATGGTGTGCACGGCGCGCACCAGGGCATCGTCGACCGGCCGCTCGCCCTGGGCGAGGAACGCATCGACGGTATCCAGATGGCCGGACACCTCCGGCTTGAGGATATCGAACAGCACCGCATCGATCGCGGCGACCGCGATCCGGTCCGTTTCGGGAGCAGCGCTGTCGGCACCGATATCGGCATCGGCATCCGGCTCGAAGGCGGCAAGCGCTTCTTCCAGCTCGGCTGCGACCTGCTGCGCCGGTTCCTCTGCGGGTGCATCGGCGGTTGGTGCTTCAGGCTCGGGCACGGACGGCTCTTCGATCTGTGGAGCGGCGGTTTCCGGCACGACCACGTCGACCGGTACCACCGGTGCCGCGACCGCTTCGGCGGCAGGCGGCGCAGGCACGTAACGGGCCTGCTCGCCGGCGGCGAGACGATCGGCAACATCCTTGATCGCCTCAAGATCCGTGCGCACGCTGCGTTCACCACGCAGCGCGGCAAGAACTTCCGGCAGCACATCGTTGGCCGCCTGCACCAGCTCCAGTACCGGCTGCGTGGGCTGGATGGTGTTGTCCAGAACACGGTTCAGCATGTTCTCGATCTTCCAGCTGAACTCGCCCAGCGTCAGCGCGCCAACGAGGCGGCCGCTGCCCTTCAGGGTATGGAAGACGCGGCGGATCGACTTGACCTGCTCCAGGTTGCCAGGATTTTCGAGCCAGCCACCGAGCAGTTCGCCCAGGTTTTCGATTTCCTCTTCGACTTCCTCGACGAAGACCTCGCGGATCTCCTCGTCGATTTCGTCGGAGGTGGCCTCGAAACCACCGATGATGATGCCGTCCGCTGCCGGCTCTTCCGCCGCCGCGGGTTCGGCCACCTCGGGTGTTGCCGGCTCGGCGGGCGTGACGGGCATTGGCTCCGCCGCCACGGGTTCGGGAACGGCAACCGCCGGCGGCGGGGTGATGTCGCCGACAGCGGGCGCAGCGGGCTGCGGCTCCGGCACCTGTTCGGGCTCAGGCTCGCGGGCCTGCGCCGGAGCCGCTGCGGCCGGAGTTTCCGCAGGCGTGGCGTGCGCCGCATCCTGCGCGGATTGCACCAGTGCTGCGGTTGCATCGAAGGCAGGATCGTCGAGCGCGATATCGGGCGCCAGTGCAGCCGCCTCGCTGCTCGGAATCGGCCAGTAGCCGAGCTTTTCCAGGCTGGATTGTGCCGTGACCAGAATGCGGTCGCGGCCCGGGCGCAGTTCGGCCTGGGCTTCGAGGAAGTATTCGAGACTGGCCAGCGCATCGGCCAGGGTTTCCATCTGCACCACGCCCGGCACACGGCGATTGTCGAGCAATTCGACCTGGGTGAAGCGGCTGACCGCGTCCAGGTAGTCCGCCGCCGCAGGCAGTTCCACGATGCGCAGCGCGCCGGCCACCTGCGACAGCAGCTCCGGCGCGTCCTGCAGCTGGCTGGCGTCCCAGCTGGATTCGATGTAACCGATAAAGCACTGTTTGGCGCGGGTGAAGTTGACCTGCGCCTCCTTCACCAAGGCCTGCATCACGCGCCGGGTTTCGATCGAAGGCAACGGCATTGCGCCTTCGCCACCTTCTGCGGCCGGCACGCCGCCCAGATGCTGGACCTGGTCATCGAGCGAAGCTTCCACGTACAGCAGCGCGCCGGCGATATCCAGCAGCGTGCTTTCATCGGCCGTGCGGGTGCCATCCACCACCGCCTGCATCGCGGCGCGCTGTTCCTGCACCACGCGGCGTGGCACGCCCAGACCGAGCATGCCGAGGGTGTCGGAGACACGATCCAGCACTTCGGCCTGATCGGCCAGCTGGGCGGTGTCGGCGCTGGGATTGCGCAGGTGCAGGTCGAGCGCGTCCTTGACCCGCAGCAGGTCTTCCTTGATCGCGCTGGAAACGGTATCCAGCAACGAACGGTTGTGCCCGCTCAGGCTGCTGCGCGCATGATCGATTTCGGCCTGGCTGGGCAGCAGTGCGCCGAGGTTGAAGACGTCGCGCAGTTCACCGATACGGCCATGCTGTGTCGGTGCATGGGCCACGAAATACAGCAGGTTGCGGGTCAGCTCGCGCGGCGGATCGGCGCGGAAGCTCTTCTCGCCCGAATCCACCAGACGCTTGATCTCGCGTTCGACCTTGCCGACCGTCTGCTTGAGCTGCGGACTGGGTTCGAACGCCTTGGCACGCAGCGCTTCCAGCACCCCGGCGGTAACCCAGAACAGGCGCCGGGCTTCTTCCTCGGAGATCAGTCCGATCAGCTTGTCGCAGGTATCGGCCAGACGCGCCAGGCTGGTATCGACATCGTCATTGCGGAACCACTTCAACAGCGCCAACTGGAACTGGTTGCGCAGCGGCTCCACCTGGGTGGCCAGTTCGGCATCGGACAGCGGCTGTGCCGGCGCCGCCACCGCACCGGGAAGCTCCTGGCCCAGATCGGGCGTGAACAGCGCGATTTCCGACAGACTCTTCTCCCCGCGCGCGGCGCGCAGGTCGTTGAGCAGCGGCAGCAGCACGATCGGAATATCCTTGTGTCCGCTCTGCAGGCGCTCCAGGTAGTCCGGCAGCTGCACCATGCCACGCATCAGCGCGGCATAGGCTTCGTCCTTCTCGGCCACCTGCCCGTCCAGCAAGGCAGCGGCCAGGTGTTCCATCTCCTCGGTGACCATCGCCGCGCCGTACAGCTCGACCATGCGCAGCGTGCCCTGCACCTGGTGCAGGTAGGTGGCGCAAAAGCGCATCTGGCTGATGTCGGATGGGTCCTCGACATAGGCCTCAAGCGCCTGTCGGGCCTGCTTCAGGGTCTCGTCGAGTTCGCCCTTGACCCAGGCAAGCGTGGTGAAATCAATGTCGTCTTGCGGCCTCATGCCCGGGTCTCTTTGGTATCGCTGATGTAAGCCAGGGTCTGGCGGCTGCCGGTCCGGCGCATGTCGGGGCGGCTCCAGCCGGACACTTCTCCCGGGCCGAGCACCAGCAGCCCGCCAGGCTGCAGCAGTCCGGCCAGGGCATCGAGCATCTGTCCCCGTCGTTCGCGCGCGAAATAGATCAGCACGTTCTGGCAATAGATGATGTCGAGCTTGCGCAGCGGTGCACGCGAGGCGTGCAGCAGGTTGACGCAGGCGAACCCGACGCGTTTGCGCAGCCGTTCGTCAATGCGGAAGGTTTCACCGTCGGGCTGGGCGTGGACCCCGTTGCGGTAGGCCGCCGGAATCTCCGACAGGCGCCGCATCGGGTACTCGGCATGGCGCGCGAGGGTCAAGGCCGCCTGACTGACATCGGTGGCGGTGACACCGAAACGGTGCGGCGGCGTGGCGCGCGACAGCTCGGCATCCAGCACCAGTGCCAGTGAATAGGCTTCCTCGCCGGTGGAGCAACCCAGTGACAGGGCCTGCAGCGAGGCATCGGGCGCAGCGGTTTCCAGCCACTGCGGCAGCCATTCGTCGCGGATCAGCTCGATCGACGGCAAGTGACGGAAGAAATGCGTCTCGTGCACCGTCAGATGGTCGACCAGCGAGGCCCACTCCATGGCGCCGCGCGCACCACTGACCAGTTCGTCGTAATAGATGTCGAAACGGGTATGGCCAGTCTCGCGCATGCGCCGGCGCAGGCCGGTTTCCAGGAACGGCTTGCGTTCGGGCGGCACGATCACGCCAGTGCGCGCCTCCAGCAGGCGCACCCAGCGATCGAACTCGGCATCGTCCAGCGGACGCATGAGCGCCGTGGGTGCCGATGTCGCAACACTAGCCATTCCGCTGCAACCCCCCTTCCGCCGTCACTCAGCCCGGCAGCTTGAAGTCCGCCACCGAGCGGCGCAGGTCGGCAGCCAACTGTGCGAGGTTTCCAATCGATTCGGCGGTCTGGCTTGCGCCGACCGACGTCTGCGTGGTGATTTCCTGAATCACGTTCATCGTCGCGGAGATGTTGGTCGCCGCAGCCGACTGCTGACGCGCCGCTTCGGAGATGTTCTGAATCAGGTCGGCCAGGTCGTTGGACACGGTCTCGATCTCGCCCAGTGCCAGGCCGGCGTCCTCGGCCAGACGCGCACCAGCAACCACCTCGGCGGTGGTCTGTTCCATCGAGGACACTGCTTCGTTGGTGTCGGCCTGAATCGTCTGCACCAGCGTTTCGATTCGCTTGGTCGCGTTGGCCGAGCGTTCTGCGAGGCGCTGCACTTCGTCGGCCACGACCGCGAAGCCACGGCCCGCCTCACCGGCCGATGCGGCCTGAATGGCGGCGTTCAGCGCCAGGATGTTGGTCTGCTCGGCAATGTCGTTGATCAGTTCCACGATCGAACCAATTTCCTGCGAGCTTTCACCCAGACGCTTGATTCGCTTGGAGGTTTCCTGGATCTGGTCACGGATCGAGTCCATGCCCTGAATCGTCTGGCGCACCACTTCGGCGCCCTTGGCGGCAATCTGCACCGAGCGCTGCGCCACGTCGGCGGATTCGGCCGAGTTCTTGGACACTTCGTCGATCGAGACCGCGATTTCGTTGATCGCAGCCGAGGCCGAGGTGATCTGCTGCGCCTGGTGCTCGGCCGCTTCGGCCAGATGCATCGCGGTGGCCTGGGTTTCCTGTGCGGCGGCAGCCACCTGCACGGCGGTTTCGTTAATCGTCGTTACAAGCGAGCGCAGCGCCTCGACCGCGAAGTTGATCGAGTCCGCGATCGCGCCGGTGATGTCTTCGGTCACCGTCGCGCGTACCGTCAGGTCGCCTTCTGCGAGCGAGCCCATTTCGTCCAGCAGGCGCAGAATCGCCTCCTGGTTACGCTGATTCAGTTCCTGCGTCACGCGGAAGCGCTTGACCTGGTCGCGGTACAGGGTGAACAGCAGGCCGAGGATCGCGATGATCGCGGCGGCACCGGCGGCAATACCGATCCACACGCTCGGGAACGGACGGCTGCTGGGCAGATTGATGAAGCTCTGGTTGAGGTTTTCCGCCGAGACCAGTAGTTCCACCGAGGAGCTGGAGATTTCGTCGGCGGCTTCCTTGACCTCGAACAGGTCGTTGGACGCGTTCAGGATGGTGTCGACGTTTTCTTCGATTTCACTGTAGAGCGAGGACACGCGCGCCAGCGACTGACGCGCGGCCGGGGCGTCGACACGGCGAATGTTCTGTTCCGGCAGGCCGTTGAGCAGGCCGCCCAGCACCTGGCTGAAAAGTGTGGCATCGCGCGAGAAGCGGTCGGCCGCCGACGTTGCCGCGGTACCGCCCTGCAGAATCTGGGTCACGTGGCGCAGCATGCGGTCAGCCAGCACGATCTGGCGGTAGGCGGTCGACATCTGCGAGAAGGTGACGTTGCCGGACTCGCCCATCGCACGGACGACTTCGTCCATCTCCGCCTGGATCAGCGGCACGTTGCCGGCGAACTGCTGCGCGGTATCAGTCAGGCCCAGCACCAGCTCCTTGCTCTCCAGGATACGCAGCGCGGCGGCGTTCATCGGCGACCAGGTATCGGTCAGCCGCTGCAGCGGCACCCCGACCACGGAATCGCCGGCGTAGGCCGGGTTGTCTTCGCCGCCGCGATTGAGCGCATCGAGATTGCTCTGGATGCGTTCGCGCGTGCTTTGCAGCTCATCGAACGCATCCACACCACCGGAGGCGGCGTCCTGCGCGGCCTTGGCCACCTGCTGCGACAGCACGCGGATGTCGGCGACGCGGTCACGCGCGCGTCCCTCCTCACCCGAATACTTCGCCGACAGCACGGCGTTGGCGATCAGCGCCAGCAATGCGATTACCAGCAGGAAGATCCAGAAGTTGATCATTCCGCTGCGTTCTTTGCCGCTACCGGCGCCCAATGTGCTCATTGCAAGAACCTCACCCTGAAATGCGTCGTTTGCCGCCTTACGCGGCAGCCGCCTGCCGGAATTCCGGCGTGCGCGTCAATCGTGCCATATCGAAAACACCCCAGACCGCATCGCCGACCCGATAGGCCTGCTGCACGAACGGGGCATAACGGCCCTCACCGATCTGTCCCACCTCGGTGATCTGGCCCTGATGGAAGTTGCGCTGCCCGAGCAGTTCGTCGATCAGCACCGCGACGTTGCCGCCGCTCTGCCGCACGACCAGCGCCCGGGTGCCCGCGTGCTGCACGGTGCGCTCGCCTTCCAGATACTGTTTGAGGTCCACCACCGGCAGCAGCGAACTGCGCAGGTTGGCAACGCCGATCAGCCAGACATCGCCGCCGGGCACCTGCGTGAGCGGCGGCACCGGGATGATTTCGACCACTTCGGAAAAACTGGACGCCAGCAGCCGCGAGCCAAGCCGGAACGCGATCCCGCGCCACATGCCGGGCGCGTCGATCTGGTCCGGCACACCGGGCACATGCTCGAGGCTGCGGTGTTCGTAATCGAACAGCACATCGAACGGACCCTGCCCCATCGCACCCATCATGACCGGGCACCCCGACTGATGACCGGGCGGCACAGGCCGGCAGCATACGCCGACGCCCGCATCAGGCGCTTGCCGGTTCTACTGGCGATGTAAGGATTCATTGCCATGCTCCCCCCGAAGAGTTGGCGGTCACGCAGCCGGCACATGTCGCCGGATCGCCGAGAGTAGCTCTTCCCGAGTAAAAGGCTTGGTGAGGTACTGCTCAGAACCGACGATCCGCCCCTTGGCCTTGTCGAACAGGCCGTCCTTGGAGGACAGCATGATCACCGGCGTGGACTTGAACAACTGGTTGTTCTTGATCAGCGCACAGGTCTGATAGCCATCCAGGCGCGGCATCATGATGTCCACGAAGATGATCTGCGGCTGGTTGTCGGCGATCTTGGCCAGCGCCTCGAAGCCGTCGGTGGCCGTGAACACCTCGCACCCTTCCTTCTTGAGCAGGGTTTCGGCTGTCCGGCGTATGGTCTTGGAGTCGTCGATGACCATGACCTTCATGCCGGTCAGGTCGGCCGTTTCCGCGTTGCGATCCATCCAGTGGTTCCTCTGTAGCGCCGCCAGCAATTGCGGTGCAGTTGGTTCTATATCGCAATGGATGTCGACTCCTGTCAAGGCGTGCCCCCGGATTGCCCCGACATCCCGGGTGTTAGTATAGACGAAGGTCCGCAGCATCGCGGCCGACTTCATCGAAAAGGTGCGTACGTGACGCTGGAAGTCATCGTGGTGATGGACCCGATCGGGTCGATCCGGATCACCAAGGACACGACGTTCGCGATGCTGCTGGAGGCCCAGCGGCGCGGACATCGGGTGTCGGTGGCCGAGATCCGGGATCTGGGAATCGAAGGCGGACGCGCGATCGTCCACGCCCGCCAGGTCACAGTGCGCGACGATCCGGAAGACTGGTATTCGGCGCAGCCGGCGCAGCGCCGGGCGCTGGCGGATTTCGATCTGGCCTTCATGCGCACCGACCCGCCGGTCGACGCGGCCTACATCCACGCCACCCAGATCCTGGGCCTGGCGCAGCGCGAAGGTCTGCACGTGTTCAACGACCCGCAGGGCCTGCGCGACATGAACGAGAAGCTGGCGGCGCTGCTGTTCCCGCAGTGCTGTCCGCCAACGCTGGTCGCGGCGCAGGCGGCCGCATTGAAGGCATTCGTCGGCGAACACGGCGACTGCGTGCTGAAACCGCTGGACGGCATGGGCGGGCGTTCGATCTTCCGCGCCCGCGCCGGCGAGGCCAACCTCAATGTGATCCTGGAAACCCTGACCGATGGCGGACGCCAGTTCGCGATGGCGCAGAAGTACCTGCCGGAAATCACCGAAGGCGACAAGCGCATCCTGCTGATCGACGGCGAGCCGGTGCCGTACTGCCTGGCGCGGATCCCGCAAGGCGACGAGTTCCGCGGCAATCTGGCCGCCGGCGGACGCGGCGAAGGCCGGCCGCTGAGCGAGCGTGACCGCTGGATCGCCGCCCAGGTCGGGCCGGAACTGAAACGGCGCGGCATGCGCTTCGTCGGCCTGGACGTGATCGGTGACTGGCTGACCGAAGTCAACGTCACCAGCCCGACCTGCATGCGCGAGCTGGATGCGCAGTACGGTCTCAATATCGCCGGCGACCTGTTCGAGCGGATCGAGGCTTCGATCGCGTGAGTCAGCGTCCGGCCGTCACCACCGGGGACCGACTTGCCGCGACCCTGGTGTTTTCCATCATCGCTCATGGCGTGCTGGCGCTGGGTGTAGGCTTTGCCATCGACGATGCGGCGCCGGTCCTGCCGACGCTGGATGTGATCCTGGTGCAGACCCATTCCAACGAGCCGCCGGACAAGGCCGATTTCCTGGCCCAGGCCAACCAGAGCGGCGGCGGTGAAAGCGAAACCCCGGAACGTCCGAGCGAAATGCAGCCGGCGCCGGCCCCGAACCCGACACCCGGCATCGCACCGGTGCCGCTGGAGGCCGGCTCGCCACGGCCGCAAACGCGTGAAAGCGAGGCCATCGTCGCGACAAAGGCAGCCGGGCGCGAGCAAGTCGACACTACGCGGCTGGTGCCCACACCCAGCACGCCGCTGCCGAGCAACCGTGAGCTGATCGAGCGCAGCCTGGAAATGGCGCGTCTGGCGGCTTCGGTGGAGCAGCGCGAGAACCGCTACGCCAAGCGCCCCAAGCGCAAGTTCGTCTCGGCCAACACGCGCGAATACGAGTACGCCGCCTACCTGCGCGCGTGGCAGGCGCGGGTCGAGCGCATCGGCAACCTCAATTATCCGGACGAAGCCCGCCGCCGCAGCCTGCTCGGGCAACTGGTGCTGACCGTGGCGGTGCGGCGCGACGGCAGCGTCGAGGACATCACCATCGTGCAGCCCAGCGGCGTGCCGGTACTGGACGAGGCCGCAATCCGCACTGTGCGCCTGGCCGAACCGTTCGGCCCGCTGCCCGATACCGGCGACGGCACCGACATCCTGCACATCACCCGCACCTGGCACTACCTGCCCGGCAATGTGATGGAAAGCCGCTGAGCGGCATTATCACGCCCAGCTGGAACCTCTCCTCCCCATCGGTCTGACGCACTTCCGGCAAAACCCCCGACAAGGCGCGCGGCTCGCGTGCTTCCCTGTCAAGCCGCAGGGCCTAGAATATCGCCCATGGACGCCCCCCCTTCCCTCGCCAACCACTTCCTGATCGCGGTGCCGGGCATGGACGACCCGAATTTCAGCCAGGGCGTGGCGCTGCTGTGCCATCACGACAGCAACGGCGCGATGGGGCTGATGCTGAACCGGCGCTCGGATTTCGTCTTCGGCGAAGTGCTGGCACAACTGGGCATCCAGACGACGGACAGTGACCTGTCGAGCCTGCCGGTGCTGGTCGGCGGCCCGGTCGCGCCGGAGCGAGGTTTCGTGCTGCACAGCCCGGAAGGCGGCCCATGGGATTCCACCTACAAGGTGTCCGAGCAGATCCACATGACCACCTCGCGCGACATCCTGGACGCCATCGCCAGCGGCAAAGGCCCGGAGCGCATGGTGATGGTGCTCGGCTACGCTGGCTGGGATGCGCAGCAGCTGGAAGACGAACTCAAGCAGCATATCTGGCTGTCGGTCGAGGCCGAGCCGGCCATCGTGTTCGAAACCGAACTTGACGGCCGCTGGAACGCCGCCACCCGCCTGATCGGCATCGACCCGGCCGCGCTCGCCGGCTACAGTGGCCACGCATGAACAGCGGCCCGGCCACTCCGGTCTGCGTGCTCGGTTTCGATGTCGGCGCGCGCCGCATTGGCGTGGCGGTGGGCAACACCATCTCCGCCACCGCACGCGCGATCGCGATGGTGGCCGCGCATGATGACGGCCCGGACTGGCCGGCCGTGGATGCCCTGGTACGCGAATGGCGTCCGGAACTGATCATCGTCGGCGAGCCGTTGACACTGGAAGGCGAGGCGCAGCTGGCCACCCACATGGCGCGTCGCTTCGCCCACACTGCGGCCGAGCGCTACGGGCTGCCGGTGGAACTGGTCGACGAACGTTCCACGTCGCGCGAGGCCGACCGCCGTTTCGCCGAACAGCGCCGCAGCGGCCAGGCCCGACGCCGGGACGCCAAGGCGTTGGACGCACTGGCCGCGCAGATCATCGTCGAACGCTGGCTTGGCGATCCGATGCTGCCACGCTGATCTTTCCCAGTAACCCCCATCGCCTGCACCTGCCCGGAGCCACCGATGCGCCACCTGCTTACGCTGCAAGACCTTCCACGCGACACCCTGGAACGCCTGCTCGATGCCGCCCAGGCACTGCGCCCGGACGCCTTGCGCCGCGGCCCGCATCGCCCGCTGCGTGGCCTGACCGTGGCCAACCTGTTCTTCGAACCCTCGACCCGCACCCGCGCCTCGTTCCAGCTCGCAGCGCAACGACTGGGCGCGGATGTGGTCAATTTCGACGCGGAAAGCTCTTCCACCCGCAAGGGCGAAACCCTGGTGGACACACTGCGCAATCTGGAAGCGATGGGCGCCGGGCTGTTCGTGGTACGCCACACCCACAGCAATGTACTGACGGCCCTGGCCGCTGCCGCTGCCGAGAACAGCAGCGTGGTCAGCGCCGGCGACGGACGCAGCTCGCATCCGACCCAAGGCCTGCTCGACATGCTGACGATCCGCCAGCACAAGGGCGAGTATTTTTCGCGGCTGTCGGTGGCTATCATCGGCGACATCCGCCACTCGCGCGTGGCGCGGTCTGACGTGGAGGCGCTGCGCACCCTGGGCGTCCGCGATATCCGGATTGCCGGGCCTGAAAGCCTGCTGCCGGACGCCGATGCAGAAGCCTTCCACGGCACCCGCACCTTCCATGATCTGGCGCAGGCGCTGGATGGTTGTGACGTGGTGATGATGCTGCGCCTGCAACGCGAGCGCATGGACGAAGGGCTGGTCAGTTCGCTGGAGGAGTACTACCGCGACTGGGGCCTGTCACCCGAAGCGCTGGCGCTGGCAAAACCCGATGCCATCGTGCTGCATCCGGGCCCGATGAACCGCGGCGTGGAAATCGCCGATGCCGTCGCCGATGGACCGCAATCGGTGATCCTGGATCAGGTCTCCAACGGCGTCGCGGTGCGGATGGCAGTGTTGGAAGCACTGGCGCGTTAGCGCTCCAACACCGGGATTGGTGATTCGGGATTGGGGATCGGCAAGAGCAAAAACCGAGGGTGCCGACGCTTTTACGAATCCCTAATCCCGCCCCCGGATCCCGAGACCGGCGAAGCCGGTCTCATCACCGACCTCACCTGGACTCCATCACCTCCACGCCGTCCAGGCCCTGGCTCAGCGTGTGTGCATCGCCGCCCTGTGCCAGCTTGATGCGCAGGCGCACTTCGTTGGCCGAGTCGGCGTGGCGCAGTGCGTCTTCGTAGGAAATCTCGCCGGCCTGGTACAGCTCGAACAGGCTCTGGTCGAAGGTCTTCATACCGAGGTTGGTCGATTCCTTCATGACCTCCTTCAGCTTGTGGATCTCGCCGTCGCGGATGTAGTCCTGCACCAGCGGGGTGCCGAGCATGATTTCCATCGCCACGCGGCGACTCTTGCCGTCCGGGGTCGGAATCAGCTGCTGCGCGACCACGCCCTTGAGGTTCAGCGAAAGATCCATCAGCAGCTGGCTGCGGCGGTCTTCGGGGAAGAAGTTGATGATGCGGTCCATCGCCTGGTTGGCGTTATTGGCGTGCAGCGTGCACAGGCACAGATGGCCGGTTTCGGCGAAGGCGATGGCGTGATCCATGCCTTCGCGGGTGCGCACCTCGCCGATCATGATCACGTCCGGCGCCTGGCGCAGGGTGTTCTTCAGCGCGTTCTCCCAGGAATCGGTGTCGATGCCGACTTCACGCTGGGTGATGATGCAGCCCTCGTGCTTGTGCACGAATTCGATCGGATCCTCGATCGTGATGATGTGGCCGGTCGAATTGAGGTTGCGGTAGCCGATCATCGCGGCCAGCGACGTCGATTTGCCGGTACCGGTGGCGCCGACGAAGATGATGATGCCGCGCTTGGTCATCGCCAGCGTCTTGATGATCGGCGGCAGGCTCAGTTCCTCGACCGTCGGGATCTTGGTCTCGATCCGGCGCAGCACCATGCCGACCTGGTTGCGCTGGTAGAAGCAACTGACACGGAAACGCCCGACTCCGGACACGCCGATGGCGAAGTTGCATTCGTGGGTTTTCTCGAACTCCTCGCGCTGGGCCGGCGTCATCACGTTCAACACCAGGTCGCGGCTCTGCTGCGGTGTCAGCGGCTGCTGCGTGATCGGGCTGAGCTTGCCGTGCACCTTCATCGAAGGCGCGACACCTGCCGTGATGAACAGGTCCGACGCCTTCTTGTGCGCCATCAGCTTGAGGAACGAGGTGAAATCAATGCTGCT
This sequence comes from Denitratimonas organivorans, assembly GCF_037478135.1. Taxonomy (NCBI): domain Bacteria; kingdom Pseudomonadati; phylum Pseudomonadota; class Gammaproteobacteria; order Lysobacterales; family Lysobacteraceae; genus Denitratimonas; species Denitratimonas organivorans. Next base: position 342,943 of record NZ_JBBHDV010000001.1, on the reverse strand, counting down.
CATGGTGGTTCCCTTGGAGCCGGGAATGGGGATTCGGGATTGGGGATTCGTAAAAGCGACATCCCGCCCTGATGCAACAACCCGGCTTTGACCAAATTCCCGTGGAGCTGGAATTCAGGGTTGGGGACTGGAGGCTCGTAAAAGCATGGCTACCAGCGGCTCTTGCGAATCCCCAATCCCGAATCACTAATCCCGGCTATTCAAAAATACGCTTGTCCTTCGCATATTCACGCGCCGAAACGCGTGTGATCAGGCCGCGCTTGACCAGATCCTGCAAACACTGGTCCAGTGTCTGCATGCCGACGTTCTGACCGGTCTGGATCGCCGAATACATCTGCGCGACCTTGTCCTCGCGGATCAGGTTGCGGATCGCCGGCACCGCGACCATGATCTCGTGCGCCGCGACGCGGCCGCCACCGACCTTCTTCAGCAGCGACTGCGAAATCACCGCGCGCAGCGATTCGGACAGCATCGAGCGCACCATCGGCTTTTCGCCGGCGGGGAACACGTCGATGATGCGGTCGATGGTCTTGGCCGCGCTGGAGGTATGCAGGGTGCCGAACACCAGGTGTCCGGTTTCCGCAGCGGTCAGCGCCAGGCGGATGGTTTCCAGATCGCGCAACTCGCCGACCAGGATGTAATCCGGGTCTTCACGCAGCGCCGAGCGCAGCGCCTCGTTGAAGCCGTGCGTATCGCGGTGCACTTCGCGCTGGTTGATCAGGCATTTGTTCGAGGTGTGGACGAATTCGATTGGGTCCTCGACGGTGAGGATATGGCCGTATTCGTTCTTGTTGATGTGGTCCACCATTGCCGCCAGCGTGGTCGACTTGCCCGAACCGGTCGGGCCGGTGACCAGGATCAGGCCCTGCGGCTGGTCGATCAGTTCGCGGAACACCTTGGGCGCGGCCAGGTCGTCCAGCGTCAGCACCTCGGAGGGAATGGTACGGAACACCGCACCGGCGCCACGGTTCTGGTTGAAGGCGTTGACGCGGAAACGCGCCAGGCCGGGAATCTCGAAGGAGAAGTCGACTTCGAGCAGCTCCTCGAAATCGCGCCGCACCTTGTCGGACATGATGTCGTAGACCAGCGAATGGACCTGTTTGTGGTCCAGCGCCGGGATATTGATACGGCGCACGTCGCCATCGACGCGGATCATCGGCGGCAAGCCGGCCGACAGGTGCAAGTCCGAAGCCTTGTTCTTCACCGAAAAGGCGAGAAGTTCTGCGATATCCACGTGCCTGTCCCCTTGGGTCGTTTTCCAGTCCGGCGTAGTCGTGATCCGGTGGTCCGTCCGCGCCCGCAGCCCGAACGCCGGGCGGCGGTGCGATCAGTGAATCCGGCCGGGCCGAGTATAGCGCGCAAGCCCGGCCCTGCCAGAGACCGCAGCCCTGCGAATGGCGGGGCCGGTCTGCATCAGTGGCCGCCGCCTTCCAGCGCCTTCAGTTCGGAAAGCAGACGCGTGGCCGCTTCCTTGCCGTCGGCATACAGCATGCGGGTGTTGTCGGCATAGAACAGCGCGTTTTCGATCCCGGCAAACCCGGTGCCCTTGCCGCGCTTGATGACGATGGTCTGGCGTGCGTCCACCACATCCAGGATCGGCATGCCGAAGATCGGTGAGGACTTGTCGGTCTTGGCGGCCGGGTTCACCACATCGTTGGCGCCGATCACGATCGCCACGTCGGTGGTCTTGAACTCCGGATTGATGTCGTCCATGTCCGCAATCAGATCGTAGGGCACACCGGCCTCGGCCAGCAGCACGTTCATGTGACCGGGCATGCGACCGGCAACCGGGTGGATCGCGAACTTCACGTCCTTGCCGGCTTTGATCAGCGCTTGCGACAGATCCCAGATCTTGTGCTGGGCCTGCGCCACGGCCATACCGTAGCCGGGTACGAACACGACCTTTTCAGCCAGATACAGCAGCGCGGCCACATCGGAGGCTTCGATCGGCTTCTGCGAACCGGCGATTTCCTGACCGCCGTCGTCGCCACCGCCGAAATTGGAGAACAGCACATTGCTGATCGGCCGGTTCATCGCCTTGGCCATCAGCTGGGTCAGCAGCAGGCCGGCCGCGCCGACCACCATGCCGGCGATGATCAGCGCCTCGATGCCGAGCACATAGCCTTCGAACGCCACCGCCAGGCCGGTCAGCGCGTTGTAGAGCGAAATCACCACCGGCATGTCGGCACCGCCGATCGGCAGCGTCATCAGCACGCCCACCAGCAGCGCCAGCACGAAGAACGCGACCACCAGCGGGATGTCCAGATCCACAATGATCCACGCGCCCAGCGCGAGCGTGGCCAGGAACACCAGCAGGTTGAAGTACTGCTGGCCGGGGAAGGTGAAACGCTTGTCCAGACGCCCGTCGAGCTTGGCCCAGGCGATCACCGAACCGGAAAACGAAATCGCACCGATCAGCGCACCGATCACGCCCAACACCATGCCGGAGCGCGTCATGCAGTCATGCGCGGCCAGCGCCTGCGCATCGCAGCTGCCGGTGAAGGTGGCCGCGTTGAGCAGTGCCGCAGCACCGATCGCCGCTGCCGAGCCGCCGCCCATGCCGTTGAAGATCGCGACCATCTGCGGCATGTCGGTGATCGGCACCTTGCGGCCCCAGACCCAGAACACACCGGACAGCGCCAGCGCCAACACCATCAGGCCCAGATTGAGCGGTTCGATACCGTGCCCGCCCCAGGTCGAGGGCGCGATGAAGGTCACCGCCGTGGCCAGCACCATGCCCCAGCCGGCCTGCACGATGCCGGCGCGTGCGGTCACCGGCGAGGACATGCGCTTCAGGCCGAAAATGAACAGCAGTGCCGCGAGCAGGTAGCTGGCCTTGGCCAGCAGATCGAGCATTGTTTCCATCGCCATGTCAGCCGCCCCCCCCGCTGCCGCCCGGCTTCTTGCTGGTCTTGAACATGTCCAGCATGCGCTCGGTCACGACGTATCCGCCGACCGCGTTGCCGGCGCCCAGCAGCACCGCGAGAAAGCCGATGGCGCGCTCCAGGTTGGTATCGGCATGCGCCAGCGCGACCATGCCGCCGACCACGACGATGCCGTGCACGAAGTTGGAGCCGGACATCAGCGGGGTGTGCAGGATCACCGGCACGCGCGAAATGATCTCGTGCCCGAGCAGGGCCGCGAGCAGGAAGATGTAAAGCGCCACGAAACCGTCCATCAGAGCGTTCCCCCGAAAACCTGCGTACCAGTATTCATGCCGCGCCCTCCACCTTCTGCCGGGTGGCCTCGTGGCGGATCGCGCCCGCGTGGGTCAGGCAGGTCTGGGCGATCAGTTCGTCCTCCCAATCCAGCGTCAGCGCGCCATCACTGAGCGAGAGCGCGAGGAAGTTGTAGAGGTTGCGCGCGTACATCTCGCTGGAATGGATCGCCCCCCGACTCGGCAGGTTCAGCGGCCCGGCGATCGTGACGCTGCCGTGCACAAAGGTTTCGCCGGGCCGGGTCAGTTCGCAGTTGCCGCCGGTTTCGGCGGCCAGATCGACGATCACCGCGCCCGGCTTCATGCCTTCCACCATCGCGGCGGTGAGGATTTTCGGTGCCGGACGGCCCGGCACTGCGGCGGTGGTGACGACCGCATCGATGTTCTTCAAATGGTCGGCCAGACGCTGCTGCTGCTCGGCGCGTTCTTCCGCGGTCAGCTCGCGCGCGTAGCCACCCGAACCGGCGGCCGAAACGCCGAGATCAAGGAACTTCGCGCCCAAAGACTCGATCTGCTCGCGCGTTTCCGGGCGCACATCGAAACCTTCGACCTGTGCCCCGAGACGGCGCGCGGTGGCGATGGCCTGCAGACCGGCAACACCGGCGCCGACGATCAGCACCTTCGAGGGCCGGATCGTGCCGGCTGCGGTGGTCAGCATCGGGAAGAACTTGCCGGAAAGCTCGGCCGCGATCAGCACCGCCTTGTAACCGGCCATGCCAGCCTGCGAACTGAGCACATCCATCGCCTGGGCGCGGGTGGTGCGTGGCAGCAGTTCCATCGCGAACGCGGTGATCTTGCGGTCGCGCAGCGCCTTGATCCGCTCCGGATCGGCGTGCGGCTGCATGAAACCGATGACGATGCTGCCTTCACGCAGCGCGGCGATCGTTTCCAGCGACGGCGGCTGCACCGTCAGCAGCACATCGGCGCGTGCCAGTGCGGCACCGGCGTCGGCTTCGACCTGGACGCCGGGGAAGATGGCATCGGGCTGGTTGGCGCCACTGCCGGCGCCGGCCTCGATAACGACCTGTGCGCCCAAGGCCTGGAGTTTCTTCGCCACTTCCGGCGACAGCGCGATACGACGCTCGTTCGGCGCACGCTCGCGCACTGCGACAACGGTGACCGCCATGTATTCCCCTTCCGGCAAGCGCTGATTGAACAGCGGGCTGCTGGATGCTACCGCATCGCGGGGGCGGTGGTCATCGCGTTGATTGGCGGCTCAACGAATGCGCGCCGCCACCCGCGATCAGGCGCCTGTGGACGGTGCCTGGGCACCGGAACGCAGCCGTCCCAGCACCTGGCTCATGGCATGTTCGAAGGCCGCATCTGTCTGGCGGATATTGAGCCGGCCTTCGCGCATCATCACCGCCAGCTCTTCGGGCGAGGCCACGCAATAGCGCAAGCCGCGACGGTTGACGAACAGCATGCGGTTGGAAATCGGGCTCAGCCACGACAGCTTGGCCGGCACCGTGGTGCCGTCCTCCTCGGTGAACTGGATCCAGGCGCCGATCTGCAGCTTGCGCACACGCTCGGCATCGGCCTCCTCGAATTCCAGTTCCGGTTCGGGTTCTTCCTCCTCGACTTCGACCGGGGCCACGGCTTCGGGCAGGGCTTCGACCGGCGGCGCGTTGCGCTCCAGCGTGGTCACCACCTCGGCCTCGGTTTCCTGCACGTCTTCTTCCGCGCGGCCTTCGGCATTGACACCGAGCGCGCGGCGCAGCGACAGCATGACGTCATCGGCGGCATTGCCGACACAGCCGGCGCTGACCAGGATCGGCTCGATCTGGCTGCGCAGCCCGTTGAAACCCTCCAGCTTGGCCGCCGGCGTATCCAGTTCGGCCAGCGCCGCCAGGCTTTCGCCCACCGCGACCGCCTGCGGGTATTTGTCCGAACCGGTGCCGTCGTCACGCAGCGCGCACAGCGTCAGGTGATGCGCCCAGTAGCGGCGCAGGAAGGCATCCAGCGCTGCGGGCAGGTCGGGATGGCGTTCAAGCACGCCGCGCAGGTCTTCCAGTGCCACCGCGCGCGCATGTTCAAGCCGCTCCTTGCCACGCTGTGCTTCGGCGGTGCGACGCTCGGCCAGCGCCACACGACGGCGGTGTTGTTCGATGAACTCGCGGAACTCCTGCTCCAGTGTTTCGAAGATCGCGATGTCCTCGTTGAATTCGGCCACCAGCTTGTCGATGGTGGCCTCGACCCGGGTCATCAGCTCGCGCTCCTGCGGCGCCTCGCCGGCATTGCCTTCGCAGGCTTCGGCCAGCGAGTTCAGCAGGCGGCGCGCAGGATGGGTCTTCTGCAGGAACATGCGGCGATCCAGCATCGCGACCTTGATGAAAGGCACGATCAGGCGCCCGATCAGCTGGCGCGAACTGGTGTTGAAGTCGCGCTCGTCCAGCAGCACGTCGAACAACATGCCGACCAGATCGATCGAATCCTCGTCAGCCGGCGTCATGCGTGACTGCGGATCGACACCCAGCTGCTCGGCGCCCTTCATCAGCTCGCGCTTGAGGTGCTGGGTGATCGAGGTGTTGGGATCGCTGACCGCTTCCTGCAGCGAGACCGGCATCTGGTTCTGGAACATGCTCAGCACCGAGAGCACTTCATCAGCGCTCATTTCCGGAGCCGGCTCGGCGCCGGCCGGGACGGCAGCGCCGGAAAACTCACCGTCCAGCCTGGCGTGGACCCGGCGGTAGCCGCTCAGAAGCTCGTGCAGGCTGGCGAAGATGGACTGTTCGGCCGGGGTTTCCGGCACCCGCACATACCGCGCACCGGCGGCCATGCCGCCGGCCGGCACGCCGTATCCATGACCATGCCCTTCCGGCGCATGCCGCGCCTGCGGCTCGGCCTCATGCATGTCCTCTTCGGGGTGGGCCTCGCTGCGCGGACGCAACGGGCCGCGTGACTGCAACGGCGTGCGTGCGTAGGTCGGCTTGATTTCGGCCGCGATGCCCGCTTCAACAAGGGCGCGGTTGGTGTCGTTGTAGAACGAGGCCAGGCCACGCGCCATCTCGCGCTCGTAAAGCTTGAACAGCAGCACCTTGATGCGAATCGAAACCTCGCATGGCTGCATCGCATAGCGGAAGGCGTATGCCACGTGCGGCGGCGCAATCGGATTGGATTTTTCGTCCAGCCCGTCGATGCCGGCGACGATGCCGATGCGGTAGTTGAGCTGGGTCAGCGTGGTGTTGAACATCCGCCCCAGCGCGGTGGCGATCATGCTGGTGCCCAGCTGTTCTTCCAGCTGCTCTTCGGATACCAGGCTCAGTTCGCGCGATTCGGTCAGCGAGCGTTCCAGGTCCACTTCCAGCGGATTGCGCCGTTCCAGCGCGGTGAACGCGTTTTCCATGTGCTCGGAAAAACGCTGCTCGATCACCGGGCGCTGCTTGCGCAGTTCGCGCATGGCATCGAAGTAATCCTGGTTGCTGACCGTGCCGTCGGCGCGCTGGACGAAATCGAACAGGGTGTCGTCGGCCTTCTCCAGCACATCGGCCACCAGCGTGCCCAGACGCTTCAACGCGCGGGTGCGGATCGACGTCAGCAGTGCGTTGCCCTCGCCACGGCCTGCTGCAACCCGGGCATTGAGGTCAACGATCTTGTCTGTGGGAGACGGCGCCGTCATGGTGGATTCTCCAAGATCACGGTTCTGTCCCCGGATTCCCGAAGACACTGTAAGCTGGATTGTACCTTCAGGGTTGTGAACCTTTTCCCGCTTCCCGCCCGGATCCGAACCATGTCTCCGCTCCATTTCCTCAATCAGCGCCGCTCGGTGCCGGCGCCGAAACTCGCCGCACCCGGCCCCGATCGCCAACAGCTCGAACAGATCCTGGGCGCCGCAATGCGCGTACCCGACCACGGCCGGCTCGAACCGTTCCGCATCCTGGCCATCGAAGGCCCGCAGCGCGACACGCTCGGCGCGTTCCTGGCCCAGCGCGCGCTGGAGCTGGACCCGCAGACACCACCCGCGCAGCTGGACAAGGACCGCAAGCGCTTTTCCCATGCGCCGCTGGTGCTGGCCGTCATCGCCTGTCCGCAGCCGAACCCGAAGGTGCCGGAAATCGAGCAGCTGATGACCACCGGCTGCGTCTGCTTCGCACTGTTGCAGGCCGCACAGGCATTTGGGTTCGGCGCGCAATGGCTGACTGGCTGGGCGGCACGCGATGCGGCGGTCAAGGCACGTTTGGGCATCGCTGAGGACGAGTCGATCGCCGGCTTCATCCACATCGGCCAGGCCAGCAACGTTGTCGCGGAACGCAGCCGGCCCGAGCTTTCCTCCCATTTCAGCAGATGGCCTGGATGATGCAGACGTTGCATCTGGTCGATGCCAGCCTTTACGTGTTCCGCGCCTGGCATTCGCTGCCCGCCGAAGAGTTCACCGATGTGCAGGGCGCCCCGGTCAATGCGCTGCACGGATTCGCCCGTTTCCTGCTGGAACTGCTGGAGCGCGAGCAGCCGCAGCACATCGCGGTGGCCTTTGACGAATCGCTGGAAAGCTCGTTTCGCAACGAGCTGTATTCGCCCTACAAGGGCAATCGCGAACCGGCACCGGCCGAACTGAAACGCCAGTTTCGGCTGTGCCAGCGTTTCACCGCAGCGCTGGGCCTGACGGTGCTGGTGGATCCGCGCTACGAAGCCGACGATCTGATCGGCACACTGCTGCACCGCCAACGCGGGTACGGTTATCGCGGCATCGTGGTATCGGCCGACAAGGACCTTTCCCAGCTGCTGGTCGGCAATGACGAACAGTGGGATTACGCGCGCCAGTTGCGCTGGAGCGCAACCGGGGTCAAGTCGCGCTACGGCGTGCATCCACACCAGATTGCCGACTATCTCGGACTGACCGGTGACGCCATCGACAACATCCCCGGCGTGCCCGGCATCGGCGCCAAGACCGCCGTGGCGCTGCTCGAACACTTCGGTTCGCTGGATGCACTGCTGGAACGGCTGGACGAAGTGCCCTTCCTGCGCCTGCGCGGTGCCGCCTCGCATGCGGCGCGGCTGCGCGAACATGCCGAACTGGCCCTGCTGTGCAGGCAATTGGCCACGATTGCGCTGGATGCACCGCTGCCGGATGGCCTGGACGATGCACAACGCCGACGCGGTGACGTGGCCGCACTGGAAGCATTGGCCGACGAGGTGCGCTTTGGCCCGATGACCCGCCGCCGTGCGCTGGCACAGCTGGACTGAGCCGGCAGCGCGTCGGAAACAGCTACCCAGCAGCCCGATCAGCGAGTCATCGCGCCCACGCGTCCGAAAACACCAGGCACGGCGGCACAGCGCCCGCCATGCCCGGCTTGTGCGAAGTCCTTACTGCGCCTGCGGCGGCACGTAATCGGCATCAATCCGGATGATGCGCGTGCCTTCCAGCTGATCCTTGTTGCGCACCAGACCGAAGCGATCGTAATTGTCGAGCTGGCTGTTGCCGACCACATAGATCGAACTGCCGTCCATCGCCGCCTTGCCGACCTTGGCGAAGGCCGGGTTGCTGGCCTCAACCGGCGTCACGCCGGTGATCGTGCGGCCATCGTCAGACAGCCCGAAGCGCATCACGCGCGGCGGGGTCATGCCCGACTGCACCGCCACCAGACTGCCCTCGAACCAGAACAACGCCTCGATGCCCTGCAGCGAGAGCTTGGTCGGTACGCGCACATCGAAAGCCTTCAGCGTGGCCAGCTCGATGCCGACGATGCCGCGCTCGTAGTCGGCCAGATACAGGTTCTTTCCGTCACCGGAAACCGCCAGCGCGCGCATCGCCGGGAACGCCGGCGCATGCACCAGTCGGCGGAACTGGTCGTCGCGGACCTGGTACAGCGCGCTGTTGATGATATCCAGCGCATAGATCTCGCCATCCACGCCCAGCGCCAGCGAGGCCAGCATGAAGATGTTGCCCTGGCCCTCGGGCGACAGGAAGCTGCGGATGAACTTGCCGGTCTTCAGGTCGAATTTGAAGATGCCGGCGCGGCCGACATCGACGCCCGGCTTGTAGCCTTTGAAGTGCGGCACCGCACTGGAGGCGACCCAGAGAAAGCCGCGCTTGGCGTCGACCACGAAATCCAGCACCGCCCACATGCCGTTGTCGGCATCGGCCGACACCAGCGGCACCAGCTTGCCGTCCTTTTCCACGCGGTAGACCTTGCCCTCGCGCGCGCCGCCGACCAGCAACTGCTTGCGTGAAGCATCCCAGCCCACGCTTTCGATCAGCAGATCCTCGCGTGGCAGGGTGTGCAGCACCGTGCCTTCACCATACGGCGCACGGTTGGCATCGAAATTGTCGACGATGTAGTCCCAGACCTGGGTGGTGGCGATGTTGGCGAAGCGCTCGTCACCGCGCAGATCGTAGGCATAGCCGGTGTTCTGAAGGTCGATCAGCAGGGTGTAGGCCTCGCTCTTGCGGTCCTCGCGCGCCAGCGTCACGACCTTGTCCAGACGATAGGCGCCCATGTGCGGACGCAGCGCGATACGCCGGTCCAGCGCCGCCAGTTCGGCTTCCAGATCGCCCTGCTGGCGGAAGCGGGCCACCAGCTGGGTCAGCATGGCGGGCTCCTCGACCTTGGCGATTTCCGCCAGCAGCGTCTGACGGGTGCTGTCCGTGGCTTCGGACGACACTGCGGCAGCCGGGGCCTGTGCCGCTTCTTGGGCCTGCACCAGGCCAAACCCGAGCGCGAGGGCCAGGGTGACAACAATTCGATGGGTCATGGATCAAAACCTGATGGGTGAACCTGTCTGCGACCACGGCCGCAGCTGCTTGGTTCCCGCACGTGTGCGGGACTGTCCGGAACGGTCATGCCGCGTCACAGTGCTTGCGGCACAATGGTGGCCTTGGTCAACGACGCGGGGGGGCGAAAGATGGAACAAACCGAGATACTTTACAACGGCGAGTACCTGCGCATGCGCCGGCGCGGCAACTGGGAATACGCCGAGCGGACCAATGCCAGCTCGGCGGTGATCATTGTCGCGGTGACGCCACAGGACACCCTGCTGCTGGTCGAACAGTTCCGCATCCCGATCAATGCTCCGAGCATCGAGATGCCGGCCGGCCTGGTCGGCGATGTCGACGATGACGAATCGATCGAAACCGCCGCCGAACGTGAACTGCTGGAGGAAACCGGCTGGCAGGCGGGCCGCATCCAGTACCTGATGACCGGCCCTTCATCCTCAGGCATGAGCAATGAACAGGTCGCCTTCGTGCGGGCGCTGGACCTGGTCAAGGTCGGCCCCGGCGGCGGCGATGAAACCGAAGACATCATCGTGCACGAAGTGCCGCGACGCGACGCCGCCGCATGGCTGCACGCGCGCATGGGCGAAGGCTACTGGATCGATCCCAAGCTCTACGCCGGGCTGTACTTCATCGACCACAACCCGGACGGCAGCCCGGCCTGAACAGACTGGGCTTTGCCCGCCTCAGCCCAGCAGGCGCGCCAGCGCCACTGCCAGCAGCAACGCCGCCACCGCGATCCACGCTGCGATTGCAAGCAGACCGGCCGAGGACAACCGCGCCAGGCGACTACCCGCCGCCGCACGGCGCGCAGCACCACGCAATGCCAGGCCGGCACCGACCAGCGCCAGCACGAAAGCAGAAATCCGCGCGATCCAGACCAGCGCCACGCCGGTCGGATCCTCATTCGTCGCTGTTGCGGCAGACGGGGAGCGTCCGCTTCCGGATGTTTCCACGGCGATCGCCGGCAACAGGTCGAAACGCACCCGCAGATCGCCTACCTCCGGCGCAGCGCCTTCCGGCGCGCTGACGAACCATTCGCCCTCGGCCCGGAACACCGCCTGCAGATTGTCCGGCAGGACCACGCCTGACGGCGGCACATGCACCCAGCCGGCAACCTGCGTTTTCGCCGAATCCACCGCCAGCGCCGGCACATCCCCGAAATTGCGGCTGCGGTACGGCAACGGACCCGGGTTGGCGTGACTGTCGGCCAGCGCATAGCGGCTGGAATCGATCGGCCGCGCCGCCCACAGCAGTTGGTAGTCGCCATGGTCCACGACAATCTGGTCCGAAGGCGCCAACGGCACGCTGGCCACTTCGCGCCATTGCAGCATCTGCACCACGCGCCGCAGTGCCAGGCCCTGACCGCGCACGCCGAAGGCTTCGTCGACCAGCTCCACTGCGGCAGACGGCGCCACGGCGGCAACCGGCGGCGCCACGGGCGGTTCAACTGCCGCGCCCTGCGGCGCCTGCGCCACCAGCCGTGCCATCCACAACACCGCCACCAGCAGCAACGCCAGGCCGAACAACAGCAACAACAGACCGGCGCCGCTGCGCCCGTTCTGGCGGGAAGATCGAGGGTTCATCGCGCTGTTTTCCGGGTCCGGCCGCTCAGCGGTAGATCAGCGCCGGCTCGTCACCGGTCGCCGCCTTGCCGACGGATTTCCAGCGCCGGTCGCTGCCGGCCTGAACCTCCCCGCTGCGCTGGTCCCACAGCACCACCTGCATATTGCCCCAGGTCGAATCGGCCACGCGTACTTCATGACCACGATCGCGCAGCTGCTGGATCTGCGCCTCATCCAGCCAGCCCGGCTCCAGCGTGATGACATCCGGCACGAACTGGTGGTGATAGCGCGGACGGTCGGCGGTTTCCTGCGCGCCCTTGCCATCCATCAGCTCCATCAGGCCCAGCATCACCATCGTGATGATGCGGCTGCCACCGGGAGTGCCGAGGGCGGCGATGCGGTCACCGCCGCGCAGGAAAGTCGGGCTCATCGACGACAGCGGGCGCTTGCCCGGCTCCACCGCGTTGGCGGCATCCCCGATCAGGCCGAAAGCATTGGGCACGCCCGGCGCGGCGGCGAAATCGTCCATTTCGTTGTTCAGTACGAAACCGGTGCCGGGCACCACGAAGGCATTGCCGAAGGTCAGGTTCACCGTCTGCGTGACCGCGATCAGATTGCCTTCCACATCGACGATGGAAAAATGCGTGGTGTCCGGCCGCGCATCCTGCTGGCCAACCGGCGGCAGCAGTTCGCTGGGCATCGCGCGGCCCGGATGGATCGAAGCCCGCAGCCCGGCGGCGTAGTCCAGGCTGAGCATGCGCTGCACCGGCACCTCGACGAAATCAGGATCGCCAAGGAACTGCGCGCGGTCACGGTAGGCGCGGCGCATCGCCTCCACCACCAGATGCATGCGGTCCACCGGCGCCATTGCCGGATAGTTGTAGCCGGAAAGAATGTTCAGCATCTGTCCCAGCGCAATGCCGCCGGAAGACGGCAGCGGCGCGGTGACCAGGGTGTAACCACGATGCTCGATACGCAGCGGTTCGCGTTCGATCACCTGATACTGGGCGAGATCCTCCAGGCTCCAGATGCCGCCCGCCTTTTGCACGCCATCGACCAGTCGCTGAGCCAGCGGCCCGGCATAGAAACCATCGCGGCCATGCCTGGCGATACGCTCCAGCGTGCGGGCGTAGTCCGGGTTTTTCAGCGTGTCACCGGCCTTGACCGGCTCGCCGCCACGGAAGAACAGTTCGCGCGCGCCGCTTGAACGTGCCAGCACCTCACTGCGCCAGGGCAGCATCTGTGCGGTCTTTTCACTCAGCACCCAGCCCTTGCGCGCCAACCGGATCGCCGGTGCCAGCGACACCGACAACGGCACCCGGCCGTAGTGTTCGGACAGGTGCACCAGACCGGCCGGCGTGCCCGGGATCGCGGCCGCCAGCGCGCCGTCGATGGTGCTGCGCGGGCGAACCTTGCCCTCCTCGTCCCTGTACATGTCGCGGGTCGCGGCCAGTGGCGCGCGCTCGCGCGCATCGACGAACACTTCGCGCCCGTCCTGGGCACGGCGCAGCAGCATGAAACCGCCGCCGCCGATACCCGAACTTTCCGGCTCCACCAGCCCCAGCATGGCACTGACCGCGATCGCGGCATCGAAGGCGTTGCCGCCATTGGCCAGCACTTCCAGGCCGGCATCGGTGGCATAGGCATTGGCCGTGGCGATCGCGGCCTGGCGCGGAAGTACCGGCTCGCTGCCCTGGCGCGCGTGGGTGAGTGGCGCCGCCAGCAGCAGGCCAAGAAAAAGAACGAGCAGTGGACGCAGCTTCATGCCGTCACCCCGGTCAGTTGCAGGTACTTTTCCATCAGTTCTTCCTGGGTTTCGGGGTGATCCGGATCCGGATCGATGCATTCCACCGGACATACCTCCACGCATTGCGGAGTATCGAAATGACCCACGCACTCGGTGCAATGCGAGGCGGCGATCTCGTAGATCGTCTGGCCCTGGGTGATCGCATTGTTGGGACAGACCGGTGCGCAGACATCGCAGTTCACGCACAGGTCGTTGATGAGCAAGGCCATCGCGCCAGCACCTGCCGTTGGAAAGGCCATCCATGATGGCGCAGCGCGCCGCAACGTGGCCGGAACGGGCCGGCCACGCCGCGGCAGCGGATTACTTGACTTCGTGGAACACCACGTCGGCGCCGCTGGGCTCGACCGCGGCCTTGACCCGCTCCAGATCCTCGGCGTTGCCGATGAACAGCACCCGCACATCCTTCATCGAACCGGCCTGCACATGCCCGAACGCATCGGCGATCAGGTCGGCCATGCGCGAGGACTCGGGCGAACCGAAGGCCAGCATGTTGCCCGGCAGCACACCACGCGCCACCGAACCGGCCACGTTGTCGGCCTGGCGCTCGTACTGCTCGTCGAAATCGGCCGCATCGGCCGACGGCAGGTAGTACATGTACGGGCTGGACCGGATGCCATCCATATTGCGCTTGGCCACGTTCACCAGATACAGCTTCCAGGCCTGGGCATCACTGCTGGGCGGCACCGGCAATGCCGCTGGAGCCGCGGCCTCGGCCGGCGCCTGCTGGGCCTGTTCCGCACCTTGCTGGCCGCAGCCGGCAACGAACAATGCCCCGACGATCAGGGCGGCAACAGCGATCTTGTTGGTCATCTCATCCACCTTTTTGCTTGGTTCTGGAAAAAACATCGTTGCAGCGCGCCATGCATGCCGGCGGCTGCACCTGGCGCCCCGGATCAGCCGCCCCACTTGCGCTTCAATGCCGCCTGCACCGCAGGATGCACGAAGCCGGAAACATCGCCCCCCAGCCGCGCCACTTCACGCACCAGCGAGGAGGAAATGAAGCTGTATTTTTCCGCCGGCGTCAGGAACAGCGTCTCGACATCGGGAATCAGATGCCGGTTCATGCTCGCCAGCTGGAACTCGTATTCGAAATCGGACACCGCGCGCAGCCCGCGCAGCATCACCCCGCCACCGACTTCCTTCACGAAATGCGCCAGCAGCGTCTTGAAACCGCGCACTTCGACATTGGCCAGCCCAACCAACGCCTGCTGCGCCAGTTCGATCCGGTCCTTCAACGGAAAACCCGGCCCCTTGGCGGGACTTTCAGCCACGCCGACGATGACTTTCTCGAACAGCGGCGCAGCGCGCGCGATCAGGTCGATATGGCCATTGGTGATCGGGTCGAACGTGCCCGGATAGACCGCGATGCGTTGTCGTGCAGAACTCATGGACTGGCTGCCGGTTCCCCGCCGGTGAAGGATTCGAGTGTAGCAGGCGCACCGCCCTGCGAGGCATCCATGACGCGTCGCAGCAGGCAAAAGCGCACGTCACGCGTGCTGCCCTCGCGATGCGGTACAAAACCTTCGATCCGCGGCGGCGGCGCATCGCGTGCCGACTCCAGGTAAAGCCATGCGCGTGGCGCCAGCCAGCGCGGCAGCGCGTCCAGCACCGGCTGCCACAGCCCGGCCGCGAACGGTGGATCCACGAACACGATGTCGAACTGCGCCGATACCGGCCCGGCCAGCCACGCCAGCGCATCGGCCGCCACGATTTCGACCTGCCCCGCATCCAGCCGCTGCGCCGTGGCACGCAGCGAGGCCGCCGCGGCGGCATCGCGTTCGATCATCACCACCTGTGCCGCACCACGCGAAGCCGCCTCGAATCCCAGCGCGCCACTGCCGGCGAACAGATCCAGACAGCGCGCACCGCCGATTTCCGCCTGCAACCAGTTGAACAGTGTTTCACGCACCCGGTCCGAGCTGGGCCGAAGACCGGCCGCATCAGGCACTTCCAGCCGGCTGCCGCGCCATTGCCCGGCGATGATCCGGACCTTGCCGCTGCTGCCGGACGGACTTGTCGACCTGCGCCGCATCAGCAGTCCGCGCGCGCATCGCGCGCTTCATCGGGGGGAATGGGGGCCAGTGCTACCATGCCCGCCATTCTCCAACAGTCGCGCCCCGGATGCTCCGTTTTTTCCGCAAGAAGCCTGCCAACCCGCCCGCCGATGACGCTGCCAAGCCCGCCGGCGACAGCGCCGGGCAGGACCTGCCCGTGCGGCAGGACAATATGCCGCAGCAGGCTGCACCCGAAGCCGCTGCGCCCGACGTCATTGCTTCGGAGGCCCAGTCTGTCGCGCCATCCGGAACCGGTGCCTTCGCGGCTGAACCCGATACCGCGCTGGCCACTCCTGCGCCGGCCGGGACTGTGTTCGACGAACCCGCTTTCGACAAGCCCACTTCCGACGAACCTGCCCAAATCGCGTCTGCCGTCGCCGAACCCAGCGCCGCCGAACCCGTCATCACCGGGCCGGCCGCACCCGCCCGTGCCGAACCGGCCGCCGCCAGCTGGCGCGAGCGCCTGCGCAACAGCGGTTTCGCGAAAAGTTTCTCGACCCTGTTCTCGCGCCAGCCGGCGCTGGACGAGGATTTCCTTGAAGAACTGGAAACCTGCCTGCTGACCGCCGATGTCGGCATCGCCGCCACCACGATCATCATCGACGACCTGCGCCAGCGCATGGCGCGCAACGAATTCAACGATGCTCGCGGCCTGCTCGATGCCTTGCGCGGCGAGCTGATCGCACTGCTGGTGCCGGTGGCCGAACCGCTGAACATCTACACCGGCGCCAAGCCCTTCGTGATCCTGACCGTGGGCG
The DNA here is from genome assembly GCF_037478135.1 of Denitratimonas organivorans. Lineage (NCBI taxonomy): Bacteria > Pseudomonadati > Pseudomonadota > Gammaproteobacteria > Lysobacterales > Lysobacteraceae > Denitratimonas > Denitratimonas organivorans. Next base: position 326,833 of record NZ_JBBHDV010000001.1, on the reverse strand, counting down.
TCAACGGCGTCGGCAAGACCACGACGATCGGCAAACTGGCGCGGCGTTATCTGGACGAGCGCAAGAGCATCATGCTGGCCGCCGGTGACACCTTCCGCGCCGCCGCGGTCGAACAATTGAAGACCTGGGGCGAACGCAACGGCGTGCACGTGGCAGCCCAGGCCAACGGCGCCGATCCGGCGGCGGTGGTCTACGACGCCTTGCAGACCGCACGTGCACGCAATGTCGATCTGCTGATCGCCGATACCGCCGGCCGCCTGCACACCCAGCAGGGCCTGATGGACGAACTGGGCAAGATCAAACGCGTGCTCGGCAAGCTCGATCCGACCGCCCCGCACGAGGTGTTGCAGGTCATCGACGGCACCACCGGCCAGAATGCGATAAACCAGGTGCGCCACTTCCACAAGGCGGCCGGCGTCAGCGGCCTGATCGTCACCAAGCTCGACGGCAGTGCCAAGGGCGGCGTGATCTTCGCGCTGGCACGCGAATTCGGGCTGCCGATCCGCTATGTCGGCCTCGGCGAAGGCGTGCACGATCTGCGTGCCTTCGATCCCTACGCCTTCGTCGATGCGCTGCTGCCCGAGTCGCTGGTCACCCGCTGAGGCCCGGCACATGCTCCCGGCCGATGCCCGCATTCCGAAGGCAACCGTCCGGGACAGGCCGCAGCTCCGGCCGCTGCCGGAACGCCTGCACCGCATCATTCACGCCGCCACCGGAGCATGCCGATGCGCCGCCGCTGGCTGATCCCGCTGATCCTGCTGGCGCTGGCGCTCATCGCCTTCCTGATGCTGCGCGCGCTGCTGCAACCCGAACGCCTCAGCGCCTTCCTGCTGCGCCAGGCCGAACAGGCCACCGGGCTGGAACTGGCGCTGGATTCTCCGGCCGATATCGGCCTTTTCCCGGATCTGCATATCGAACTGGACGGCCTGCGCGCGCAGGCGCCGGGCGCCGAGCAGCCGCTGTTGCGCGTGGCGCGGGTCGAAGCCGCGCTGCCGTGGTCGAGCCTGCGGGGTGGCGACATCACCCTGCTCGGGCTGCGGCTGCGTTCACCGCAGCTGGATCTTCCCGCCACACTCGAATTCTTCGCGCGCGATACCGATGCCGGACCGCCACCGCCGCTGCGCCTGCCACAGCTGGATGCACCACTGGAAATCCGCGATGGTCAGATCAACGCCGAAGGCTGGTCGCTGCAGGCGCTGGACCTGACCTTGCCCTCCCTGCATGAGGGCCGCCCCACCCGGCTCAGCCTGCGCGGCCGCGTGCAGCTTGAACAGGGCAGCCACACCCTGGCGCTGGAACTGGCCACCACGCCGCGCGCCGATGGTGACCAATTGCATCTTTCGCCGCTGACACTGGATCTGGTGATCGATGCGCTGCCGGCCTGGCGCCCGCATGTGGAAGGCGAACTGCGATGGAATCCGGCCGGTCTTTTAACTTTCGACCTGCGCAGCCTGATCGCGCCCTGGCCCGATGACTGGCCGCCGCTGCCACTGCCCCCGGCCGACGACGATGCGGTGGCACTGGCGCTGCGCTACGACGGCGACAGCGCACTAAGCGGCCGGCTGGAATTCAGCCTGCTGCGCGGCGAAGACGGTCTGCGCGGCCAGGCCACGTTGAACCAGACCCTGGCCTGGCTCAGCAGCGAACGCGATTCACCGTTGCCGCCGGCGCAGGCCGACATCGACATCCCGCGCCTGGAGTACGGCCCGGTGCAGGCCAGCGGCATCCGTATCCAGCTGGACCCGGCCGAAGAAGCTTCGGCCGATCCACCATGATTTCCCGTCTTTGCCAATGAATCTTCCGCTGCACCCCACGCCTCCCACCGCCGCTGACGCCGGATTCGCTGATCGGTTACTGCACTGGTTCGAGCGCCACGGCCGCCACGACCTGCCCTGGCAGCATCCGCGCAGCGCCTACCGCGTCTGGCTGTCGGAAATCATGCTGCAGCAAACCCAGGTGCAGACTGTGATCCCGTACTTCGAGCGCTTCGTCGCCGCGCTGCCAGATGTCGCCACGCTGGCCGCCGCGCCGCAGGATCAGGTCATGGCACTGTGGTCCGGTCTGGGCTACTACGCCCGCGCCCGCAACCTGCACGCCGCCGCACGTATCTGCGTGGAACAACACGACGGCGAACTGCCCGCCGATATCGACGCGCTGATCGCACTGCCCGGCATCGGCCGTTCCACCGCCGGCGCGATCCTGGCGCAGGCGCACGGACTGCGTTTCGCGATCCTGGACGGCAACGTCAAGCGCGTACTGACCCGCTGGGCCGGCATCGAAGGCTGGCCCGGACGCCCGGCAGTGGAAAAACAGTTATGGGCACTGGCCGAAAATCTGCTGCCGGACGCCCGCCTGGCCGATTACACCCAGGCGATCATGGATTTCGGCGCCACACTGTGCACCCGCGCCGAACCGGCCTGCGCGATCTGCCCGCTGCAGCACGATTGCAGCGCCCGCAACCACGGCCTCACTTCCAGCCTGCCCACGCCCAAGCCAGCAAAGTCCGTGCCTACACGCGAATGCGCGATGCTGCTGGCGCTGGATGAATCCGGCCGCGTGCTGCTGCAAAAACGCGACAGCCCCGGCGTCTGGAGTGGCCTGTGGAGCCTGCCCGAAGCCGCCGATGTCGCGCAGTTGCAACAACAGTTCGACACATGGCTGCACGCCCCCGGCCCGCCCACCGCGCTGCCGCGTTTCGAGCATGTCTTCAGCCATTACCGCCTCGGCATCACGCCCTGGCTCCAGCGCGGGGTGAACCTGCGCCCGCGTATCGCCGACAATGGCCCCACCCTGCGCTGGGCTGCAGCGGCCGAATGGCCGGACATCGGCCTGCCCGCACCGATCCGCAAACTGCTTCAATCGCTGGAGTTGAAATGAGCCGCACCGTGTTCTGCGTCAAGCAGCAAAAACAGACCGAAGGACTGGACTTCGCCCCGTGGCCCGGCCCGCTGGGCGAACGCGTATTCAACAACATCGGCAAACCGGCCTGGGCCGAGTGGCTCGCCCACCAGACCATGCTGATCAACGAAAACCGCCTGACCCCGCGCGACCCGAAAACCCGCGAATTCCTGCAGGCGGAAATGGAGAAATTCCTGTTCGGCGAAGGCGCGGAAAAACCGATCGGCTATGTTCCGCCGGAGGCGTAGGCCGGCTGTCCGACACAACTGCGCCAGGCGCGCCTGCCCAATGCACCCAGTCCCTGAGCCATCCAGCCCTCGCGTGAAACCATAGGGAGTTCCAATGTCCATCGCCTACTGTTGCATCCTGATCGCCGCGCTGCTGCCTTATGTCTGGGTCGCCTTCGCCAAGACCGCTGCGCCCGGTTACAACAACAAGAATCCGCGTGGCTGGATCGCCAGGCAGGACAGTTACCGCGTGCGCAACGCGCATGCGGCGCATCTGAATGCGTTCGAAGCGTTTGCCCCATTCGCCGCGGCGGTGCTGATGGCGCAGCTGGCCGGCGTCTCACCGGCATTGATTTCGAAACTGGCTATCGCGTTCATCGTGGCGCGCGTGCTGCACGGCGTGCTCTATCTGCGCGCAGTGGCGTTGATGCGCAGCTTGGCGTGGCTGGCCGGCATGGCCTGTGTCGTCGCGCTGATGGCGCTGGCGATGGTCAGCATCGGTGGTTGAAGACCGCGATGCCGGGCGTGGCCGTGATCCGGCAACAACCACAAGCCACGCAGGGCTGTCCGGTGCTACGGCTCGCGTACGTACACCAGGCCGTCTTCGACCTTGAGCGGATAACTGCGGACCGGTTCGTAGGCGGGTGGGCACAGGGCTTCGCCGCTGCGCACGTTGAAACGGGCGCCATGCAGCACGCATTCGATCTGGCCGGTAGCCGGATCGAAAGGGCCGGCCGACAGTTCAAAATCCTCGTGCGTGCAGCGGTCTTCCAGCGCGTAGAACTGGCCGTCGTGATTGACAACAACCAGCGCAACATCGCCGAACCAGGCGACATGGGTTTCACCGGGCAGCACTTCGGCGGTGGCACACAGTACGGTCCAGTCCTGACTCACAACGCTTTCTCCAGCATTTCGAACCGCAGATCGTCGCGCAACGGCGTGCCATAGCGCTCGTCCCCATACGGGAAAGGCAGCTTGCGGCCGGTGCGGCGGTAGCCTCGGCGTTCGTAGAAGGCGATCAATTCCTCACGCAGGTCGATCACCGTCATGCGCATGCGCGCGGCATGGAATTCGTCGCGCACGATGCGTTCGGCCTCGGCCAGCACGGCTTTGCCGACACCGCCGCCCTGCGCGTCCGGGCGTACTGCGAACATGCCGAAATAACCCTGCCCGTCCTGGATCGCGACATGCGCGCAGGCCATCAGCACCTCGCCCTGCCAGGCCAGCAGGATGCGGCTGGAAGGGCGTTCGATATCGGCCTGCAACACTTCCGGCGCGACGCGCTGGCCATCGAGCAGATCGGCCTCGGTGGTCCAGCCCTGGCGGCTGACATCACCACGATAGGCCGACTCCACCAATGCCACGATCGCCGGAATATCGGCCGCAGTGGCACTACGGTAACGCAATGCGGAAGCATCGCCGGAGCCGCTCATGCCAGCAGCCCGCGCACCTTTTGCAGTGCCGTGATGAAAGCGTCGATTTCCGCGTGGGTGTTGTAGAACGCGAGCGAGGCGCGGCAGGTGGCGGGCACGCCGAAATGCTGCATCAGCGGATGCGCGCAATGGTGGCCCGAACGCACCGCCACGCCCTGCAGATCCAGCAGTGTGGCCAGATCATGCGCATGCGCGCCTTCGACCAGGAAGCTGACCACGGCGGTGCGCTGGCGCGGGTTGCCGAAGATGCGCACACCCGGCTCGCGCTCCAGCGCGCTGCGCAGGTAATGGCCCAGTTCATGCTCGCGCGCGGCAATCGCCTCCATGCCGATGCCGTCGAGGAAATCCACTGCGGCGGCGAGGCCGACAAAGCCGGCGATGTTCGGCGTGCCGGCCTCGAAGCGGTAGGGCGGATCGTTGAACACGGTGCCTTCGAAGCGCACCTCGCGGATCATCTCGCCGCCGCCCAGGAACGGCGGCATCGCCTGTAAATGTTCGCGCCGTGCCCAGAGCACGCCGGTGCCGGTCGGGCCGCACATCTTGTGGCCGGTGATGGCGTAGAAATCGCAATCCAGCGAAGGAATATCCAGGCCCAGATGCGGTGCGGCCTGCGAGCCGTCGACCACGCTGGTGATGCCGCGCTTGCGCGCCTGGCGGCAGATCTCGCGCACCGGATTGACCGTGCCCAGCACATTGGAAACATGCGCCAGCGAAACGATGCGCACCTCCGGCGTCATCTTCGCCAGCATCGCCTCCACATCCAGATCGCCATTGGCGTCCAGCTCGGCCACCTTGATGACCGCGCCGGTGCGTTCGGCCACCAGTTGCCACGGCACGATGTTGGCGTGGTGTTCCATGCGCGTCAGCAGGATCGCGTCGCCGGGCTTCAGGCGCGGCAGCGCGTAGCTGTAGGCCACCAGATTGATCGCGAAAGTGGTGCCGCTGCACAGCACCAGTTCATCGGGTTGCACCTTCAGGAACGCAGCCAACCGGCGGCGGGCGCCTTCGTAGGCCGCCGTCGCCTCGCTGCCCAGCGCATGCACGGCGCGACTGACGTTGGCGTTGTGCTGCCGGTAGAAATCATCGACCGCCTCAATCACCGTTGCCGGCTTCTGCGAGGTATTGGCCGAATCCAGATAGATCAGCGGCTTGTCGTGCACCCGCCGTTGCAGCAGCGGGAATTGGGCACGGATCGCGGCCCAGTCCGGGGTGGTGGTGGCGACACCTTCAGCGTGTACGGCGGTGCTCATGCCAGTTCCTCCAGGCGCCGGTCCAGTTGCCCGGCAGCGAAGCCACGCATGGCCTCGTCTTCGATCACCGCCAGCGCCTCGCGCCCGAACGCGGCGGTCAGGATGCGCCGCGCCTGCATTTCGTCCAGCCCGCGACTGCGCAGGTAGAACAGCGCGGTCGGGTCAAGATTGCCGACGGTGGCGCCGTGCGCGGCCTGGACTTCGTCGGCGTGGATTTCCAGCACCGGCTGGGTGTCAATCTCGGCATTGTCGGACAGCAGCAGGTTCTTGTTGGAAAGCCGCGCGTCGGTGCCGTCGGCGCCGGCCTGGATCAGGATGCCGCCGTGGAACACCACGCGCGAACGCTGTGCCGCCAGCCCGCGCCAGTTGAGCTGGCAGGCGGTGTCCGGCGCGTTGTGTTCGATCCCGAGGCGGGTGTCCAGATGCATGGTGCCGCCGCCCAGCAGCACGCCGTTGGCATGCAGTTGCGCCTGCCGTCCGTGCAGTCCGACGTTGAGTTCATGCCGGCTCAGGGCCGCGCCCAGTTCCAGATCCACGCGGCGGTACTGCGTGGCTTCGGCCAGGGTGGCGTCGGTGCGCTGCATCAGCGTGGCGCTACCGCTCTCGGACTGGATCCGCAGATGCGCCAGCCCGGCCTGCGCACCGAGCCGGATCTGGCTCAGCGCATTGCCCAGATGGCGGTGTTCGCCCAGCGCCAGATGGTGTTCGACCACGCGCGCCTGCGCGCCGGGGGCAAGATCGATCACATGGCGCAGCGCGAAGCCGCGATCGGTTTCATCCGGCACGCTGATGAACACCAGATGCAGCGGCTGCGGGCAGTCAACGCCGGCTGCGACCTGCAACCACGCGCCTTCGGTGGCGAGCGCGGCATTCAGGCGCGCGAAGACTTCGTCGGCGGCATCGAAACGGCGTGCGAGAAATTCCGCGTGCGGCGCGACACCCCGTTCCAGCGCCTGCGACAGCGGCTGCAACTGGACGCCCTCCGGCAGGCCGGACAGCTCCGACAGCGCCGGTGCGAACACGCCGTTGGCGAATACGATTCGCGGTCCGTCCGGCAGTTCCAGCGCGGCGGCATCGAAATCCGGCAAGGTGGTAACGGGACTGAAATTGCGCCGCTCCAGCGCACGCAGCGGGGTGTATTTCCAGCGCTCGTTACGGATGCCGGGAAGACCATCGGCCAGCGCCTGCTCCAGTGCCGCGCCGCGTGCCGATGCCAGCCCGCCGGCGTCGCGCCGTGGCAGTGTGTCGAAACCTTCGGCCAGGGATTGCAGCAGCGCGCTCATGCGGCCTCCGGTCCGACGCGCTGGCGGATCCAGTCGTAGCCGTGTTCTTCCAACTGCATCGCCAGTTCCGGGCCGCCGGATTCGACGATGCGGCCATCGGCCAGCACGTGCACTGCATCCGGCTTGATGTAGTCCAGCAGGCGCTGGTAGTGGGTGATGATCACGAAGGCGCGATCCGGTGAGCGCAGCGCGTTGACGCCTTCGGCCACAGCCTTGAGCGCGTCGATGTCCAGGCCGGAATCGGTTTCATCCAGCACCGCCAGCTTCGGCTCCAGCACCGCCATCTGGAAGATTTCGTTGCGCTTCTTCTCGCCGCCGGAAAAACCCTCGTTGACGCCGCGATGCAGCAGCTTGTCATCCAGGTGCAGCACCGCGAGCTTTTCCCGCACCAGCTTCAGGAACTGCATCGAATCCAGTTCCGGCTCGCCGCGTGCCACGCGCTGGGCGTTGAGCGCGCTGCGCAGGAAGTAGGTGTTGTTCACACCCGGAATCTCCACCGGGTACTGGAAGGCGAGGAAGACGCCGGCGGCGGCGCGTTCTTCCGGCGCCAGCTCCAGCAGATCGCGGCCATCGAAGTTGACGCTGCCGGCAGTGACTTCGTAGCCGTCGCGGCCGGCGATGATATTGGCCAGCGTCGACTTGCCGGCGCCGTTGGGGCCCATGATGGCGTGCACTTCGCCGGGCTTCACCTCCAGCGTCAGGCCTTTGAGGATTTGGCGGTCGCCGCCGACGGTGGCGTGCAGGTTGTCGATTTTCAGCATGGTCATGGCTTCGTGGTTCCGGTGCGCGCTTGGCGCGGATGAAAGGGGTTCCAGGTGGCGTCGGGTGGTTCAGTTGCGGGTGGCCGGTGTGGCGAACGCGCTGCCGGGGCCAATGCCGGCACAGGCTGAAGGCAGCTCATCGGGCGCGCGCTCGCGGCGCATCCGTGGCGGCAACCAGGCTTCGCAGAGGAATTCCAGGCGCTGGCGGCGCAGCGATGCGCGCAGATATTCCAGACGGCCCAGATAACCCGAACCGTGGGTGACGGATTCATGTTCGCCAGGACCGAGCGGGAACAGCGCGTCGGTGTCGATCTTCATCTGCTTTTCCCAGCCAGCCTGGGCGGCGCGCAATCCGGCGATATACTGCTCGCCCCGGTCTTCATCGCTGTCGGCATAGGCTTCGGCCACTTCCGCGATCACCGCATCGATCGCGTCGCTGGCCTTTGCGTTTTCGACAATCTGGCACGCCGTCACGCCCATCTGGCTGGAACTGGTTTCACACAGCTCTATCCAGGACTGCAAGGTGTCCTGCGCAGCATCGTCCGGTGCAGCGGCGGCGGTCGCTGTAGCAGCCAGCAGCGCCAACGGCAGCAGCGCGATGCTCATCCGACCGAGCCTTCCAACGAAAGGTCCAGCAGCTTCTTGGCTTCCACCGCGAACTCCATCGGCAGCTCGCGGAACACCTGCTTGCAGAAGCCGTCGACGATCATCGACACCGCATCTTCCTCGCCGATGCCGCGCGAGAGGCAGTAGAACAGCTGGTCGTCGCTGATCTTGGAGGTGGTGGCCTCGTGTTCGAGGATGGCGTCGGGGTTCTTCACTTCCACATACGGGAAGGTGTGCGCGCCGCACTTCTTGCCGATCAGCATCGAATCGCACTGGGTGTGGTTGCGCGCACCGCTGGCGCCGCGCTCGATCTTGACCAGGCCGCGATAGGTGTTCTGCCCATGACCTGCGCTGATGCCCTTGGACACGATCTTGGATTTCGTGTTCTTGCCGATGTGGATCATCTTGGTGCCGGTATCGGCCTGCTGGCGGTGATGGGTCAGCGCGACCGAGTGGAATTCGCCGGAAGAATCGTCGCCGCGCAGTACGCAGCTGGGGTATTTCCAGGTGATCGCCGAGCCGGTTTCCACCTGCGCCCAGACCACCTTGCTGCGTGCGCCACGGCATTCGGCGCGCTTGGTGACGAAGTTGTAGATGCCGCCGACGCCGTTTTCATCGCCCGGGTACCAGTTCTGCACCGTCGAATACTTGATCTCGGCATCTTCCAGCGCGACCAGTTCCACCACCGCGGCGTGCAACTGGTTTTCGTCGCGCATCGGCGCGGTGCAGCCTTCCAGATAGGACACGTGGCCACGGTCCTCGCAGATGATCAGGGTGCGCTCGAACTGCCCGGTGTGGCCGGCGTTGATGCGGAAGTAGGTGCTGAGCTCCATCGGGCAGCGCACGCCCTTGGGGATGAACACGAAGCTGCCATCGGAAAACACCGCCGAGTTCAGCGCCGCGAAGAAGTTGTCGCGCACCGGCACCACGGTGCCCAGATACTGGCGTACCAGTTCCGGATGGTCCTTGATGGCCTCGGACATCGAACAGAAGATGATGCCCTTGTCGGCCAGTTCCTTGCGGAAGGTGGTGCCGACCGAGACCGAATCGAACACCGCGTCCACCGCCACGCCGGCAAGTTTGGCGCGCTCGTGCAGCGGCACGCCGAGCTTGTCGTAGGCATCCAGCAATTCCTGCGGGACATCATCCAGCGATTCGTACCTCGGGCCTTTCGGCGCCGAGTAGTAGCTGATCGCCTGGAAATCGATCGGCGCGATCTTCAGCTTGGCCCACTGCGGCATCGGCATCGTCAGCCAGTGGCGGTAGGCGGCCAGGCGCCATTCGAGCATCCACTCGGGCTCGTCTTTTTTGGCCGAAAGGGCGCGGATGGTGTCCTCGTCCAGCCCGGCCGGCAACGAATCGGATTCGATGTCGGTGATGAAGCCGGCGTCGTAGCGACGCCCGAGCTGTTCGTGGATTTCCTTGTTGGCGATGGGTGCTTCAGCGAGTTCGGTGGCCATGACGGGCTGCCTTGTGCGATTCAGGAGGTGGCCAGGCGCAGGTCGATGCGACGCTGGCGGGAAGGAGGTGGAAGCGGTTCGAGCATCTGCGCCAGGGTCATGCCGCGCAGGGTGTCGGCGATGACGTCGTTGACCAGACGCCAGTGCGGCGCGACGCCGCAGAAGGTTTCGTGTTCGCAGCGCGAGTGTTCGCCGCTGCATTCGGTCATTTCCAGCGGACCTTCGATCGCCTCGACGATTTCCAGCAGGCTGATCTGCATCGGCGCCTGCGCCAGGCGGTAACCGCCATTGGCGCCGCGCAGGCCTTCGACCAGACCGCTCTGGGCCAGCGCCTTGAGCACTTTGCTGACCGTGGCCGGCTCCAGCCGGGTACGTTCGGCCAGCATGCTGGCGCTGTGCACGGTGTCCGGCGCGGTGGCCAGCACGGTCATCAGCAAGGTGGCGTAGTCGGTCAGGCGGGTGACGCGGATCATGGTGTTTTCAGGCTCGGCCGCGCGCTGCGGGCCGTTGCGGAAAGATAGGGGACCGAAATTGTACCCTTTTGCCCGGGAGCCCGGCAATACGGCAGCCCAGCCACCATTCATTGCCGCCGGTCACGTGCTTGCGGCAAGCTAGGGGTTGTTCTGGCGACCAAGCCCTGCCGTGCCCCGCACCCGCCTCGCACTTTCCCTCGCCTCGCTGCTGTCCGGCGGCCTGGCCCTGCTGCCGCCATCGACTGCGGCCGCGATCGATTACGACCCCGCGATGTGGGTGCAGTGCAAGCCGAATGCGCTGTACCAGTTCCATCGCCCGGATCTTGGCTCCGAGGCCGACCGGGAAACCGGTGAAACCTCGATCTTCGCCGAGCATTTCGACATTCGCGACCAGCAGAACTACCTGCTCAGCGGCGATGTGGAAATCCTGCGCGCCGATCAGCGCGTGGCGGCTGCGCTGATGCGCTTTGATCCGCAAACCGAAACCTGGCAGGCCAAGGGCGACGTGCAATACCAGGACGCCGGCATGCTGATCGGTGCCGAGCGCGCCGAAGGCCGGCTCGAAGAGGACTACGCCTCGCTGCAATCACTGCGCTACCAACTGCTGAGTGCGCGCGGCAACGGCGAGGCCGAACTGGCCACCAACCAGGGCGATCACAGCCAGCTGCAACAGGTGTCCTACACCACCTGCGATCCGGATGACCGCCAGTGGCTGATCCGCGCCCGCCAGTTGGACATCAACCAGGCCGACGGCATCGCCACCGCGCGCCACACCACGCTGCGCCTGGGGAATGTGCCGATCCTGTACCTGCCGATCGCCAGCTTCCCGATCGACGAGCGGCGCAAGACCGGCTTCCTGTTCCCGTCACTGGGTGCTTCGCGCTCGCGCGGAGTGGATATCACGGTGCCGTACTACCTGAATCTGGCGCCGAATTTCGACGCCACCCTGGCACCGCGCCTGATGACCAAGCGCGGCGTGATGCTGGGCGCGCAGTTCCGCTATCTCAGCGACAACCATCGTGGCGAAATCTACGGCACCTGGTTGCCCAACGACGACCAGACCGGCCGCGACCGCGGCACCGTGACCTGGGAGCACCGCGGCCAGCTCGGCGCGCACTGGCAGCTGATCTCGGATCTGAACCACATCTCCGACGACCGCTATTTCGAGGACTTCGGCGATTCGCTCTCGACCGCCGCCACCAGCCTGCTGGAAAGCCATGTCGGCCTGCACGGGCGCGGGCGCTACTGGACCGCCAGCGTCAGCCTGCAGGGCTGGACCATCGCAGATCCGTACACCCCGGACACGGCCGAACCGTTCCGCCGCCTGCCACGCATGCTGTTCCGCTGGGACCAGCCGCTGGCCGCCGGCGTGGTCGGTGGGGTACGCAGCGAGGCGGTGGTGTTCGACCACAGCCAGCGCCCGGGCGCCATGCGTGTGGATGTGCACCCCTACGTCGCGTTTCCGTATGAACGCGCGGCCGGCTTCTTCCGTCCGGAAATCGGTGTGCGCCACACCGCCTATTCGCTCGACAGCGATTATCTGGAGCGCTTTCCCAGCACCTCGCCCTCGCGCACCACGCCGATCCTGAGCCTGGATACCGGGCTGGTGTTCGAGCGCCCGATGAGCTTCTTCGGCCAGCGCATGCTGCAAACGCTGGAGCCGCGCCTGTATTACCTGAACGTGCCCTACCGCGATCAGACCGATCTGCCGATCTTCGATACCCAGGAGCTGGGTTTCAGCTGGGGCCAGCTGTTCCGCAACAACCGCTTTGCCGGCGGCGACCGCCAATCCGACGCCAACCAGGCCACGCTGGCGGTCAGCACCCGCCTGTTCGATGAAGCCAGCGGACAGGAGCGGCTCTCGGCCAGCCTCGGCCAGATCCGCTATTTCCAGGACCAGAAAGTGCAGATGCCCGGCGTTTCGCGGGTGGACCGCGCCGGTTCGGCCTGGGTCGGGGATATGGAACTGATGCTGGACGACCGCTGGAGCGTTGGCGTCAGCCAGCAATGGGATCCGGATCAGGAGATTTCACACCTGTCCACGCTGCGCAGCCAGTACCGCTGGGGCCAGGCCGGCGTGCTGAATTTCGCCTACCGCTTCCGCCGCGACGGCCGTACCGGCAACCCGGACCGGGTCACGCTGGAGCAGTTCGACATTTCCACCCTGATCCCGCTCAACGAGCGCTGGCGCCTGGTCGGGCGCTGGAACTACTCGCTGCTGGACCATGCCACGGTGGAAGCCTTCGCCGGCGTGGAGTGGGAAAACTGTTGCCTGGCTGCGCGCGTGCTGGGCCGGCATTACGTGCGCAATATCGAAGGCGAACGCAACACCAGCATCTATCTGGAACTTGAATTGAAGGGCCTGTCCACGCTCGGACGCAAGTCCGGCGAGCTGCTGGAGCGTGCTATTCTCGGCTACACCTATTGAGCCACGCCTGTGGCAGGCCGGCACGCATATGCGTTGCGCCTGCGGCGGCGCCATGCAGGCCGGTGGCAGGACATGCGCGGTCTGCCGCCAGTACCGCCAGGCCGCACCGGCGCTGCCGTCTTCACACCCCACATTACCGCCATCGATGCTGGAATCATGAGCCGACTTCTTCCTTCCCTCCTCTTTTTCATTTTCCTGCTGGGCACTCCGCTTGCGGCCCAGGCCCAGGCCCTGCAGCTGGATCCGGTCGAAAGTATCGTGGCCGTGGTCGAGGAGGACGTGATCCTGCGCTCCGAGCTGGATATGGCGGTCAACAACGTCACCCGTCGCCTGGCCGGCCGCACCGATCAGTTGCCCCCGCCCAATGTGCTGGAACGGCAGGTGCTGCAACAGCTGATCATGATGCGCCTGCAATTGCAGCGCGCCGAGGCCATGGGTCTGCGCGTGGGCGATGTGGAGCTGGACCAGACCATCGGCCGTATCGCGCAGCAGCAGGGCGCAAGCATCGACCAGTTGCGCCAGCAGGTGCGCATGGACGGCCTGAGCTATGAGGCGTTCCGCCAGCAGGTGCGCGATGAACTGGTGATCTCGCGCTTGCAGCAGAACTTCGTACAGAGCCGCGTGGTGGTCAGCGAAACCGAAATCGACAATCTGCTGGCCAGCCGTACCGGCTCCGAATTGCAGATCCACCTGGGCTATCTGCTGGTGGCGCTGCCCGATGGCGCGACCCCGGACCAGATCGAAGTCGCGCGCGACAAGATCGACGGCGTGCGCCAGCTGATCGAACGTGGCGAGATGGATTTCGCGGCCGCGGCGATGCGCTATTCCGACCACCAGACTGCACTGGAAGGCGGCAACATGGGCTGGCGCAGCTCAGACGAAATCCCGCCGCTGTTCACCCATGCACTGGCATCGATGCAGCCGGGCGAGGTCTCGCAGCCGCTGCGCGGCCCCAGCGGCTTCAGCCTGATCCACTACATCGACAGCCGCGACCAGAGCCAGGCGATCGAAACCGTCACCGAATACCACGCCCGCGGCCTGATGGTGAGGGTCGGCGAACTGGTCACGCGTGAAGAGGCTCGCACGAAGATCGACGCGCTCCGCGCCCGGATCGCGGCCGGAGAAGACTTCGCCACCGTGGCACGCGAAGCTTCCGACGACCAGATCACCCGCAACCAGGGCGGCGACATGGGCTGGTTCCCGCTCAGCGCCTGGGGCCCGGCCGTGGCCAATGTGCTGGGATCGCTGGAAGATGGCGAACTGTCCGAGCCCTTCGCCAGCGATGTCGGCTGGCACCTGATCCAGCGTCTGGAAACCCGCGAGCAGGACATCACCCGCGAAGCCCAGCGCAAGCGTGCGCGCGAAACCATCGTGGCGCGCAAGGCGGATGAAGAGTTCGACCGTTTCCTGCGTCAGTTGCGTGACGAGGCCTACATCGACGAGCGCCTGGGCAGCTGACCGCTGCCCCGCTCCGGCCACCGCATCCGGTCAATGCCCGCATCCGAACCGCCGCTGCTCGGCCTGATTCCGGGTGAACCGGCCGGCATCGGGCCGGAACTGTGCGTGCGGCTGGCGCATACCCCGTTTGCCGCACCGCTGCTGGCAATCGCCGATGCCGAGCTGCTGCGCGACGCCGCCAGCGCCATCGGTCTGCCGTTGGAACTGCTCGAACCCGACGCCACGCAAGTGGCGCCCGGCCAGCTGCGCGTGCTGCACCGCGCGCGTGCACAAGCCAGCCATTTCGGTCAGCTCGACCCGCGCAACGCCGCCTACGTACACGACAGCCTGCTGGAAGGCGCCCGCCTTGCCGCTGCGGGCGAGCTGTCCGGGCTGGTTACCGGCCCGGTGCACAAGGGCGTATTGAACGACGCCGGCATCGCCTACACCGGCACCACCGAACTGCTGGCGCAGCAGGCCGGCTGCGAGGTGGTGATGATGCTGGCCTCGCCGAAGATGCGCGTGGCGCTGGCCACCACCCACCTGCCGCTGCGCGCGGTGCCGGCGGCGATCAGTGCCGAAGGCCTGCGCACCACGTTGGAAATCCTGCACGCGGCGCTGCTGTCGGATTTCGGCATCCTGGCGCCCCGTATCGCGGTGCTCGGACTGAACCCGCACGCCGGCGAAGGTGGCCATCTCGGCCGCGAGGAGATCGATGTCATCGCACCTTTGCTGGAGCAATTGCGTGCACGCGGCATGGATCTGATCGGCCCGCTGCCGGCCGACACCGCCTTTCTGCCGGACAAGCTCGCCGGCTTCGATGCGGTACTGGCGATGTACCACGACCAGGGCCTGCCGGTGCTCAAGTACAGCGGTTTCGAGCAGGGCACCAACATCACCCTGGGGCTGCCCTACGTGCGTGTCGCGGTGGATCACGGCACCGCGCTGGACCTGGCCGGCAGCGGCCACGCCGATGCCTCCAGCCTGATCCTGGCGGCGCGCCAGGCGCATGATTTCGCCCGCCGCCGCCACGCGCATGCGCCGCGCCTGCTGGTCTGACCCCCGAATTTCCGGAACACGCTCCGCATGTCCTCCCATCAGGCAAAGAAACAGCTCGGCCAGCACTTCCTGCACGATGCCGGCATCATCGACCGCATCGTGCGTGCGGTCGACCCGCAGCCGGGCGAACACATCGTCGAGATCGGCCCCGGCCAGGGCGCGCTGACGATCCCGATGCTGCGCCGCCACGGCGGGCTGGACGTGATCGAATTCGACCGCGACCTGATCGCCGGCCTGCATGACATCAGCCAGCGCATCGCGCCCTTGCAGATCATCCACGCCGACGTGCTGACCGTGGACCTGACCGCGCTGGCCGGCGACGGGCGCATCCGGCTGATCGGCAACCTGCCCTACAACATTTCCTCGCCGATCCTGTTCCACGCGCTGGAGCACGCCGATGCGATCATCGACATGCATTTCATGCTGCAAAAGGAAGTGGTCGACCGCATGGCCGCCGGCCCGGGCAGCAAGGTCTACGGCCGGCTCTCGGTGATGTTGCAGGCCTATGCGCAGGTGCAGTCGCTGTTCAAGGTGCCGCCCGGTGCATTCCGGCCACCGCCGAAAGTCGATTCGGCTGTGGTACGGGTGATTCCACGTACCGCGCAGGACATCGCCGTGCGTGATCGCGCTTCGTTCTCGCGCGTGGTGCAGGCCGCATTCGGCCAGCGCCGCAAGACCTTGCGCAACGCTTTGTCCAGCGTCTGCGACGTGGCGCTGATGGAAAGCGTCGGCATTGATCCGGGCGATCGCGCCGAGCGCATCGATGTGGCCCGATTCATCGCGCTGGGCAATGCCGTGCACGAATCACTCAGCCGCGTCTGAAGCGCAACCTGCGGCAACCGCTCACCCGATATCGTCGCGTTGCCGCCCGCAAGCGCGCCAGCCTTTGTAAACTTGCCCCTATGGACACATCTTCCCCACATGCGATCGACGTGGCCGTGGTCAGCCGCTATCTGGACGACCAGTCCACACCGGCCGAGCACCGCTACGTTTTCGCCTACACCATCCGCATCCGCAACTGCGGCCAGGTTCCGGCACAACTGCTGGCGCGCCACTGGGTCATCACCGATGCCAACGGCAAGGTGGAAGAAGTGCGCGGTGACGGCGTGGTCGGCGAACAGCCCTGGCTGCGCCCCGGCGAGCATTTCGAATACACCTCCGGCGCGGTGCTGGAAACCAATGTCGGCACCATGCGCGGCAGCTATCTGTGGCTGGCCGACGACGGCACCCGCTTCGAAGCGAAGATCCCGCAGTTCACACTGTCGATCCCGCGCACGCTGCATTGAACGGGCGCCCGGAACGATGACCACCTGGGCCATTGGCGACCTGCAGGGCTGCTACGACGAGACCTCACGCCTGCTGGATGCGATCAACTTCGACCCGGCCCGGGACCATCTGTGGTTCTGCGGCGATCTGGTGAACCGTGGCGGCCAGTCGTTGCAGACCCTGCGTCTGGTGAAATCGCTGGACATCCACAGCGAGGTGGTGCTCGGCAACCACGACCTATCGCTGCTGGCGATCTCTTTGCGACGCGAGGAGGATCAGGCGCGGGTCAATCCGGATCTGCGCGAAGTGCTGTTCGCACCGGACCGCACCGAACTGCTGGAATGGCTGCGCATGCGCCGCCTGATCCATGTCGACCGCCGTCTGGGCTGGGCCATGGTGCACGCCGGACTGGCGCCGCGCTGGAGCGTGGACATCGCACAGCGCCATGCCGAGGAAGTGCACCAGCGGTTGCACGGCAAGCAGTTCGGCAAACTGCTTTCGGGCATGTACGGCAACCAGCCGGACACCTTCCACCCACGCCTGGCCGGACCGGACCGCATGCGCGCGATCATCAACGTGTTCACCCGGATGCGCTTCTGTTCTCCGCGCGGCACGATCGCATTCGACGACAAAGGCCCGCCCGGCACGCAGAAACCCGGCATCTATCCGTGGTTCTCGGTGCCCGGCCATGCACCGCGCGGCATGAACATCGTTTTCGGCCACTGGTCCACACTGGGCCTGTCGATCAGCCACAACACCGTGGGCCTGGACACCGGCTGCGTCTGGGGCGGCAAGCTGACCGCGATGGCGCTGGACGAGGATACGCCGCGTTTCGTGCAGGTGCCGGGCAGGGAAAACGGTGCGCCGACCGTTGTCAGGAACCCACCGCGCGGCCGACGCGGCTGATTCTGCTGCTGCCGCACGGCGACCCGCTTTTTGCAAGCGGTGCCCAGTCCCGGATCAGGGATACAGCAAGCCCTTGCTCCAGATCCCTTCCTGCAGACGGTAGACGCGCCGTTCATGCAGCCGGAATGGCACGCCGTACCAGAATTCGAAGGCTTCAGGCGCCACGCGGTAGCCGGACCAGTGCGGCGGTCGCGGCACCGGGCCATCGGCAAACTGCTGTTCGAACTGCGCGTAGCGTGCTTCGAACACGGCGCGCTCGGCCAGCGGCTCGGATTGCAGCGAGGCCCAGGCGCCGAGCTGGCTTTCACGCGGGCGGCTGGCGAAATAGGCGTCGGCTTCCTGCGCCGTGACCGGCGCCACACTGCCCTCGATGCGCACCTGCACCTGATCGCGCAGGGTTTTCCAGTGGAACAGCAACGCCGCCTGCGGCTCTACCGCCAGCGCCCTGCCCTTGCGGCTCAGGGTGTTGGTGTAGAACACGAAGCCGCGCTCGTCCACGCCCTTGAGCAAGACCACGCGGGCCGAAATCCGGCCATCGGCGCCGACCGTGGCCACCGTCATCGCGGTCGGCTCCGGATCGCCGGCGGCACGGGCTTCATCCAGCAGGCCGATGAAGGTGGCGATGGCCTCGGCTTTCAGATCGGGATTCATCGTGACGGGCTCAGGCACGTTCAAGGCGGTAGCCATGCTGGTAGACCGCGTTCAGACGCCAGCCATATTCGCCGGACAGGCCGAGCTTCTTGCGCAGGCGGCTGATATGGGTATCCACGGTGCGGGTGGCGACGTCGCCGCGGATGTTCCAGATGCTTTCCAGCAGCGATTCGCGACTGACCACGCGACCACGGCGGCGGAACAGGAACAGCACCAGCTCGAACTCGCGGTCGGTCAGCGGCACCTCTTCGCCATTGATCTCGACCCGGCGACGCTCCAGATCGATCCGATACGGCTCCACATCACCCTCGTCCATCGCTTCTTTTTGAACATTGGTACGGCGCAGCAGAGCCCCAACCCTAGCCAGCAGCTCGCCTTGCGTGGCCGGCTTGCTGACGTAGTCGTCGGCGCCTTCACGCAGGCCGGCGACGATATCGGCCTCGCTGCTGCGCGCGGTCAGGAACAGCACCGGCAGCGCCGAACCACCCTCGCGCAACGAGCGCAGGATCGTCAGGCCGCTTTCATCGGGCAGGTTCCAGTCCAGGATCAGCAGATCCACCGACACCGCGCCCTGCTTGCGGCGGAACTCCGCGCCGCTGGGGTAGTGCCGCACCAGATAACCGGCCTCGGTCAGCCAGTAGCCGAGCAGCTGGCTCTGGTCCTCGTCGTCTTCAAGCAGTCCAATCAGGTTGCGATCGGTCATTGCGACTCTTCTCCCGGCAGCCCTTGCGGCGGTGATGCTGCATCACGGCAGCGCTGTTTCCAATTCGTTGCCAAATACTCAGGCCGGCGACGACAGTTCCGGATCCTGCGCCGGCGGCGGCCCAGGGCGCTTGCGCTTGGGCAGGTAGCGCAGCCAGATCAGCCATACCGCCAGCGCATCCAGCACGATCAGCGCCTGCCACAGGTACAGATGGAACCAGTCGAACATCACCTGGCTCCACTGGCCCATGTAGAACAGGCTGATGATACGCACGATGTTCAGCGACTGGATCGCAAAAAAGCCCAGCACGATGCCGACGATCTTGTGCTTCCATGGTGACGGAAACGCGATAATCGCCGAGATCAGGATGATCACCGCCTCGATACCGTCGCAGCCCGGCGCGATGCCGACCGCAAAGCCGTTGACCTGGTCCTGGATCACCACGCCGTAGGAAATCACGTCCTTGTCCCACAGTTTGATCAGGAACGCGCTGACACTGGCCAGCACGCCGGTGAACGGCTCGGTCACGTAGGCATGACCGAAGGTGCTGATGCGCAAGGTAAAAAGCGTAATCAGCAGACCAAGGAAAAGCAGAAAGAAGCGGATCATCCGGGCCTTTGGCGCAAACGGCCAATGATGGGGAGCAAGGGCCAATGCTAGCATCGCCGGCATGAAATCCGCGCCAAACCTCATCCTGATCGGCCCGATGGGATCGGGCAAATCCTCGATCGGCCGCCGCCTTGCGCAACGTCTGGGACTGCCGTTCGTGGACGTGGACCGGGAAATCGAGCACGCCACCGGCGCCAGCATCCCGTTGATCTTCGAGCTGGAAGGAGAAGAAGGCTTCCGCGAGCGCGAACGCGATGTGCTGGCCCGCGTCTGCGCCGGCCATGGCCAGGTAATCGCCACCGGCGGCGGCGCGGTGCTGTTGCCCGCCAACCGCGAACTGATGCCGACGCGCGGTTTTGTCGTGCACCTTTCGGTAACGCTGGACAACCAGCTGCGGCGGCTGGTTCAGGATCGCAACCGGCCGCTGCTGCAACACCCGGACCGGCGCGAACGCCTGCGCCAGCTTGGTGAACAACGCGCCCCGCTGTATGCCGCCGTCGCCGATCTTGAATACGATACCGGCCGCAGCGGCGTACGGCAGGCGGTGGAGCGCCTGGAAACCCTGCTGCAACAACACTGGCAGCTGTCCGCACCACAACCGCCCGCACCAGAGATCCCGGCTCCCGCACCGATGGATACCGCACCGTGAAACCCGATCCGATCCGCCGCCTCGATGTCGAACTGGACACGCGCCGCTACCCGATCCGGATCGGCCCGGGCCTGCTCGACCATGATGACTGGCCCGGTCTGATCCGTGGTCGCCACGTGCTGGTGATCAGTGACGGCAATGTCGCACCGCATTATCTGGAACGCGTGCTGGAACGGCTCGCAGGCTACAGCGTCGCTATCTTCGTCGTACCTCCCGGCGAAGCGGAAAAAACCCTGACGCGCTTTTCCGAAGCACTGGCCGAACTGGCGCGCATGGGAGCCAGCCGCGACGCCACCGTGCTGGCACTGGGCGGCGGTGTGGTCGGTGATCTTTCCGGCTTCGTCGCGGCCTGCTGGATGCGCGGCATCGCCTTCATCCAGTTGCCGACCACGCTGCTGGCGATGGTCGATTCCTCGGTCGGCGGCAAGACCGCAGTCGATCTGCCGCAGGGCAAGAATCTGGTCGGCGCCTTCCACCAGCCGGCCGCCGTCATCGCCGATACCGCCACGCTGGCGACATTGCCGGCGCGCGAGCTCTCGGCCGGTCTGGCCGAAGTGGTGAAGTACGGCGCGCTGGGCGATGCAGAGTTCTTCACCTGGCTGGAAGCCCACGCCGAAGCACTGCTGGCACGCGAACCGGCCGCGATCGGCACCGCGATCGAGCGCAGCTGCCAGCACAAGGCCGCGATTGTGGCACGCGACGAAACCGAACAGGGCGAGCGCGCCCTGCTCAACCTCGGCCATAGTTTCGGCCATGCCCTGGAAACCGCCGATGCCTACGGCGGCCTGCTGCATGGCGAAGCGGTCGCCATCGGCATGGTGCTGGCAGCGCAGCTGTCCTCGCGCATGGGCATGGCGCCGGCGCGGGACGCCGAACGGCTGGCCGCGCTGCTGCAACGCATGAATCTGCCCACCACGCTGCCGCCCGACGCGGATCCGGCGCAGCTGCTGGCACTGATGCGGCTGGACAAGAAGAACCTCTCCGGCCGCCTGCGCCTGATCCTGTGGCACGGGCTGGGCCGGGCCTGCATCGTTCCCGATGTCGATGAGGCCATCGTGCTGGCCTGTCTGGAGCAGGCTCGCGACGAGGCCGCCCGGCCGTAAGCGGCACCGACCCGGATGCGGCGCTAGAATGGGCGGATGCGCCTCTACATGCAGCAATCCGCCGCCGGCCAGCCCGCCCCCCGTTTCGTCCGCCTGCTGCTGGAACAGGACCTGCTGGGCAGCTGGGAACTGATCCGGGAAACTGGCCAGCTCGGCGGCAAGAGCCAGTTGCGGCGCGAATTGTTCAGCGACCGGGCGCAGGCCATGGAGGCCTTCGAAAACGCCCGCACCCTGCACCTCAAACGCGGCTTCGCCATTCCGGACGAGGCCACCGGGGACGCCTGAGTCCCGCTCCAACCACGGAACCCGAGCATGAAGAATGATCGTTTCCTGCGCGCGCTGCGGCGCGAGCCTGTCGACTGCACCCCCGTCTGGATCATGCGCCAGGCCGGGCGTTACCTGCCCGAATACCGCGCCACCCGCGCCCGCGCCGGCAGCTTCATGGGCCTTGCAACCAACCCCGAGCTGGCCTGCGAAGTCACGCTGCAACCGCTGGAACGTTTCGAGCTGGATGCCGCGATCCTGTTTTCCGACATCCTCACCATCCCCGACGCGATGGGCCTGGGCCTGTCGTTTGTCGAAGGCGAAGGCCCGAAGTTTGAACGCCCGATCCGCACCGAAGCCGACATTGCGAAGCTGGCCGTCCCCGACATCGGCACCGAACTGCGCTACGTCACCGATGCGGTCTCACTGATCCGGCGCGAACTGGACGGCCGGGTGCCGCTGATCGGCTTCTCCGGCAGCCCGTGGACGCTGGCCTGCTACATGGTCGAAGGCGGCAGCAGCAGCAATTTCGCCCGCATCAAGACGATGATGTTCAACCAGCCCGCCGCCCTGCACCGCCTGCTGGAGGTGGTCACCGATGCGGTGATCGCCTATCTGACCGCGCAGCGTGAAGCCGGCGCGCAGGCCTTGCAGATCTTCGACACCTGGGGCGGCGTGCTGTCGCCGGCCGCCTACCGCGAATTCTCGCTGCGCTACCTGCAGCGCATCGCGGCCGAACTGCCGCGCGGCGAAGGCGCCGAACGCACCCCGATGATCCTGTTCGGCAAGGGCAATGCCGCGCATCTGGAAGAACTGGCCGCCACCGGCACCGAAGGCGTCGGCGTGGACTGGATGACCACACTGGAAGAAGCCCGCCGCCGCACCGGCGACAAGGTCGCGCTGCAGGGCAACCTCGATCCGGCCACGCTGTTCGCCGCGCCCGACACCATCCGCAGCGAAGTCGGCAAGGTGCTGCAAAGCTACGGCCACGGCTCCGGCCACATCTTCAATCTCGGCCACGGCATCACCCCGGACGTACAGCCCGACCACCTGAAGGTGCTGGTGGACGCCGTGCACGAACTGAGCCGCCCATACCACACGAGCGCCTGAACCAGGTCACGCCACGCCTGTTCAACTGCGATTGATGCAGGCGTGGCCGCAGGGCGTTATCATGCGCGCCCACTTTTTGATCCCTTCATCCGAATCAAAGGATATCGCCCCATGAGCAGCCACCTCTTCACGTCCGAATCGGTCTCTGAAGGCCATCCGGACAAGATCGCCGACCAGATCTCCGACGCCGTTCTGGATGCAATCCTGGCGCAGGATCCGGCCGCGCGCGTGGCCTGTGAAACGATGGTCAAGACCGGCGTGGCGATCGTCGCCGGCGAGGTCACCACCAGCGCCTGGGTCGATATCGAAGCCATCACCCGCAAGGTCATCAACGAAATCGGCTACACCAATTCCGATGTCGGTTTCGACGGCCACACCTGTGGCGTGCTGAACCTGATCGGCAAACAGTCGCCCGATATCGCCGCCGGCGTCGACGGTACCGCGAAGAAGAAGAAGAAGCCCGAGGAACAGGGTGCCGGCGACCAGGGCCTGATGTTCGGCTACGCCTGCAACGAAGCGCCCGAGTTCATGCCGGCGCCGATCTACTACAGCCACCGTCTGGTGGAACAGCACGCCAAGATTCGCAAGAAGAAGAACTCGCCGCTGCCGTGGCTGCGCCCGGACGCCAAGAGCCAGGTCACGCTGCGCTATGACGGCAACGACGTGGCCGGCCTGGATGCCGTGGTGCTGTCGACCCAGCACGACCCGGGCATCAAGCACAAGGACATCGTCGAAGGCGTCTACGAACACATCCTGAAGCCGGTGCTGCCGCCGGAATGGCTCAAGAGCCTGGGCAAGAACAAGATCCACATCAACCCGACCGGCATCTTCGTGATCGGCGGCCCGGTGGGCGACTGCGGCCTGACCGGCCGCAAGATCATCGTCGACACCTACGGCGGCATGGCCCGTCATGGTGGCGGTGCATTCTCGGGCAAGGATCCGTCCAAGGTCGACCGTTCCGCCGCCTACGCCGCCCGCTACGTGGCCAAGAACATCGTCGCCGCCGGCCTGGCCGACAAGTGCGAAATCCAGGTTTCCTACGCCATTGGCGTGGCCGAGCCGACCTCGATTTCGGTGACCACCTTCGGCACCGGCAAGATCGACGATGCCAAGATCGAAAAGCTGATCCGCCGCCATTTCGACCTGCGCCCGTATGGCATCCTGCAGATGCTGGACCTGGTGCATCCGGTCTACCAGTCGACCGCCGCTTATGGCCATTTCGGCCGCAAGCCGTTCGAGCACACCTACCGCTGGGAGGAGAGCGTGAACGGCGAGCTGATCAAGAAGTCCCGCACCGCCACCGCCTTCTCGTGGGAAAAGACCGATCGCGCCCAGGCGCTGCGCGAGGAAGCCGGGCTCAAGGGCAGCGTCAAGGCGAAGTGATACGCCCTGCTGTCTGCACCAACGAAAACGGGTCGCTGATGCGGCCCGTTTTCTTTTGTCGTACAGGTACATGACAAGCACCGGGCAATGCCGCAGCGCTTGCCGATGGGTCGTGGTCGGAACTGGCAGTCACCTGCCCACGACGTCAACGCCCTAGGAAACGCCTGAACAAGCCGTCATCCCGGCGAAGGCCGGGATCCAGCTTTTTCAATAACCTACCGAAGAACTGGATGACCAGCCATTCGGCTGTTGAAATCCCGGCTTTCGCCGGAATGACGTTACGAGACTTGCGTGCGACTGGACGCGGGCTCTAGTCAGGCCCACCCTCGATCTCCGCCTGCATCGTCGCCAGCAGCTTCACCATGCCCGCCGCCTGCCCGGCACAGACCTGATAGGCCGGCGCACGCTGGTGAGCCGATTGCCGCAACCACGCCGTCCAGCCCTGTTCCAGCGCCAAGGCCTGGCGCGCGATCTCCGGATAGCCATAGGTGCCGGCCGAGCCGGCCAGACGATGCAGCTGCTGGTGGAAATCCTCGGCCTGTGCTGTTCCTGCGTCTTCGTCGCACAACGCATCCCATGCGCCACGCAACGCGTCCCGCTTGTCACCCAGCGAACGGTGGTACTGGCGATAAAGCTCATCCAGGCGCGACACGGGACACCATCCACATCGAAAATCCGACGCCAGACTATGCCAGTACTCGCCAACGATGAAGATGACGTTGGTATCAGCGACATACGCCGTAGCATGGTGGTACTGTCCAGAATGCAGGCCAGCCCGGCCCGCGTTCATCAAGGACCCCGGAAACATGTCAGGTATCGCAGAAACCTTGCTCTCCTCGCTGGATGCACGCTCGGTGCAATCGATTTCGCAACAACTGGGCCTGAGCCCGCAGAACACCGGCAACGCCATCCAGGCGGCACTGCCGATCCTGCTGGGCCAGATGGCCAACAACGCCTCCCAGCCCGAAGGCGCCGCCGCGCTGCTGGGTGCCGCGCAACGCGACCACGCCGGCGTCGATATCAGCGGCCTGCTTGGCGGCCTCATGGGTGCACTGGGCGGCGGCGGATCCGCCTCCGGCAATGGCGCCGGTCTGGGCGGCGGCATGGCCATCCTCGGCCACATCTTCGGCGGCGGCTCCGGCGTGCAGCGCAGCGCCAACCCGGCGGTGCCGAGCGTGCCCGGCCTTGATGGCGCCAATTCGGCCAAATTGCTGGCCATACTGGCGCCAATGGTGATGGCCGCACTCGGCCGCATGGCACAAAGTGGCCAGGTCAACGCCAATTCGCTCGGCGGCCTGCTCGACGGCGAAAGCCAGCGCGTGGCGCAGGCCCCGCCTTCGGCCCTGGGCGGCCTGATGAATTCGGTGCTGGACCGCGATGGCGACGGCAAAGTCGATCTGGGCGACATGCTCAAGTCGGCGCAGTCGCTGGGCTCGCTGTTCGGCAAGCGCAACTGATCCCTTCCCCACCACCCCAAAGGAGACACCACCATGGGCATCTTCAGTTTCGTCAAGAGCGCCGGTGAAAAGCTGTTCGGCCGCAACCCGGCCCAGAAGGCCGCCGACACGCTGGCCGAGCACATCCGCAAGTTCAACCTCGGCAACGACAGCGTCAAGGTCGAACAGGACGGCAGCACCGTGCGCGTCAGCGGCGAAGTCGCCACGCAGGAGGAAAAGGAAAAGATCCTGCTGGCACTGGGCAACGTCGAAGGCGTGGAAGAGGTCGATGAATCGATCACCGTGACCACCCCGCCCGCCGCCGAAGGCAGCGAAGAAGCCGCACCAGCCGAGCCGGAAGCGCAGTTCTACACGGTCAAGAAGGGCGACACCCTGTCGGCGATCTCGCGCGAGTTCTACGGCAACGCCAACCTCTACAACCGCATCTTCGAGGCCAACCGCCCGCTGCTCTCGCACCCGGACAAGATCTATCCGGGCCAGGTGCTGCGCATTCCGCCGAAGGAAGGCTGATCCGCACGCGCGCTCCCGCTGCCGGGAGCGCGCCACCTGTGTTGCGGCACACTGCCAAACACATCAATCCCGGAAAATGGTGCCGCTTGTCCGACTCGAACGGACGACCTACCGCTTACAAGGCGGTTGCTCTACCAACTGAGCTAAAGCGGCATTGACGCGACCGGCACGCGGCGCCGGTGCAAGGCCGGCAATTCTACCCGAATCCTGTGCCTTATCGGCAGCCCACCGAGTTGGCCGAGACGCCCGGATAGCTGGATACGCGCGATTGCCAGTCGAAGCCGGCTTCGACCACCAGATCAATCCAGTAATGCGGGATCTCGTCGGTACGCGGCTGCAACTGCGCATCGAAACCGAGTGCGCGTACCTGTGCGTGGCGCTGCTCGGCATTCTTCACTTCACGGAACAGGCCCAGCGAAATGGTGTTCTCGCGCTCACCGGCAGTGACCACGTAGTAATCGCGCAGGCCCTTGCCGGACAGTTCGCGTGCAGTCGCCAGCGCGACATCGCGTGAACCCTGTGCCGGCAGATAGACCCAGTAGCCACGGCTGGCCAGCGCGCGGGTTTCGCGGAACTGCAGGCGCTCGGCACTGGGCGTGAAACTGGTCATCGCGCGGCGCAGGTCGGCCTGGGTCAGGAACGGGCCAACTTCCAGACACCAGAGCCGATCCAGCCCCGGTGTGGGCTCGGGCGGACCATCCGGCTCGGGCTGGATCGCATCCGCAGCCCGTTCTTCTTTCGGCTCCTCTTCGCTGAGCAGTACCAGCGTTGGGATATCCGACGCCTGTTCCGATACCAGCGGGCCGGCATCCACTGCCGCAGCCGGACGCAGCCACAGCCACAACGCCACGCTGGCATTCATCGTCAACAGCACGGCAATGAGGGCACGGGCAAGCATCAGCGGGGGATTTTCCGGAGTGGCACGGGACGCGGGATGACGCCAGACATTCTAGTGCCTGCACCGGATTTCGTTGTGTATGGCCAGTGCCGGCAGTGCCGGATATTCAGGCCCGGCCCTCTCCGGTTCGATGTGAAAGAGGCGGCATTGCAGCACGACGCCAGCCCACTTCACCACTCAGACCAGCCCACCTTCGACGGCATCGGCCCAGCAGGCCATGCCTTCCAGCACCAGATCCGGGCGGAATTCGTGCGGTGCCAGCCACGGGCGCAATGCGTCGGCGCCACCACCGGACACCACCAGCCGCACCGGCTGGCCAAGCTCGTCAGCCAGCATCTGGCGGCTGCGTTCGATCAGCGCGATGCCGCCCAGCACGCTGCCGCTTTCAATGCAATCCTCGGTGCTGCGCGCGAACCAGCTGACTTCGCCGTGACTGCGCTCCAGCTGCGGCGCACGCGCGTACAACGCATCACGCATGGCCTCGGGTGTGGGTGCGATCAGGCCGCCACGGTGGTCCCCGCCCGGTGCGAGCGCATCGATCGTCAGCGCCGAACCCACACTGGCGACCACGCAGGGCGCATGCTGTTCGGCATGCAGCGTCAACAGACCGAGCCAGCGGTCCACACCCAAGCGTTCCACTCTGGCATAGGCCACGCGTAAACCGAGCGCCTGCTCGCGTGTGACGATGCGCTGCACCGTATGGCCGGCACGTTCGAATACATCCAGCACCAGCGCGGTCAGTTCAGGGCGCGCGACGCTGGCCAGCCACAGACTGTCCGGGATCGCGGTGACTTCGACCCAGGCTGCAAGCTGTTCAACGAAATCCACTTCGGCATGCGGAAACGCCCGCACCCGTTGCACCCGGCGGCCATCGGCCAGCGCGAATTTCAGCCGGGTGTTGCCCAGATCGATCAACAGCTTCATGCCGGCCTCACTGAAACCTCGGCGCTGGAAAACCTGCGCAACTTTCCATCCACTACAACCTGTAACTGCCCCTGCGCATCAATGCCCTGCGCGATGCCGTCCAGCACCGTGCCCTCGCCGGCCAACACCCGCACCGGCAGAGAAGCCAGCACATCCAGTGCCTGCCATTGCATCTGGAAGGCGTCCATACCATCGCGCAGAAACAGATCCAGCGCATGGTTCCAGCCGGGTACCAGCGCGATGGCCAGCTGTTCGCGCGACAGGGTGCTGCCCAGCTCGCGCAGATCCACGCAATCCTGACCAATCGCCTGACGCGCCTCGTCCGGCAGCGCGATATTGATGCCGATGCCGGCGACAATGCCGCGCCCGGCGCAGCTTTCGACCAGGATGCCGCCGAGTTTGCGCCCATCCACCAGCAGATCATTCGGCCATTTCAGGCCCACCGTCGACAAGCCTGCTGCACGCAGGGCCAGCGCCGCCGCGACACCCAGCGCCAGCGTCACGCCCGGCGCCCAGCGCCGCCCTTCCGGCACATGCGCCAGCATTGAAAGGGCCAGCGTGGCACCCGGCGGCGCGGACCATCTGCGGCCACGCCGCCCGCGCCCGGCACTTTGCCGGTCGGCGATCACCACGCTGCGATCGGGCAAGCGTGCGGCATCGCGGATCAGCGCCGCCTGGGTCGAATCCAGACAGGCGTGCACACGCGTCCGCGCGAACAGCGTCGCGCCCAAGCCGGCCGCCAACACGGCGGCATCCAGTGCTGTACCCGATTCGACCACGAAACCTCCGCTCCCAAGGCCGCACATGGTAACCGCCCCGACCGCGCGAAACCGGCGCGACCAGGTCACGGAACACGCCACCGAAAACACGCTAGAATCGGGAAACCGCTTCCGGAATCACACCGGAAACCCACGATTGCCCGTGCCGCACGGTGCCTCCAACCCGGCATCACCCGGCCACGCCAGATGGATGCGATCATGACCCTTCGCCTGCTGCTTTCGAGTTTTCTCCTGGTCCTGGGCTTCAGTGCACAGGCATCGATGGACAACGTCCGCAGCGCCAGCGGTGATTCCGGCGCCGGCTGCCCGCCCGCCAATCCGGTCACCGCAGCCGAGGACGAGTTGATCAAACCCGAGCCGGCCTCGACCATGCCCGGCAAACCAGTCACGCCGCAGACCGCACCGAGCCCGTCCACGACGCGCCCCGGCCTGCGCTGGCACTCGTTCCTGCCGGGCATGATGAAATAGTGGCGTGCCAGCGGGCGTTGCCGGCGCCTGCGCTGCGGATCGTCGGCATACACATGAACCATCGCCCAGCGGCACTTCATCCAGCCGGAACCTGCACCGGCTTCCGTACTCCAATGCGTTGCCGGCACTGGCGCGCCGGGTGCGGACCTCACTCCACCGCATCCGGCCGCCGCCAGTGACGCCATCATGAACTGGCTTTCGCGCCTGCTCGGCACCCGCCCCACCCCGCAACTGATCGATGACGCACTCTGGCAGGCGCAACTGGCGCGCATGCCCGGGCTCGAAGACCTGCCCGCCGAACGCAACGCGCGCTGGCGCGAACTGACCTCCCGCTTCCTCGCCGACAAGGCAATCAGCGCCGCCGGCGATTGCGAACTGTCCGATGCCGACCGTGTGCTGATCGCGATGCTGTGCTGTGAACCGGTGCTGGATCTGGGTTACCGCTGGCTGCGCGGCTGGCACGAGGTGATCGTGTATCCCGGCGAATTCGGCGTGCGCCGCCATCACGTGGACGAAGACAGCGGCGTGGTGCACGAATGGGATGACACGCTTTCCGGCGAATGCTGGGAGCAGGGCCCGGTGATCCTGTCGCTGGCCGACACGATCCAGGCCGCCGAGCAGCCGCTGAGCGGCTACCAGGTCGTGGTGCACGAGATCGCACACAAGCTCGACCTGCTCGATGGCAGCCTCGACGGCGTGCCGCCGCTGCACGATGCCGGCTGGCATGCGCAATGGGCTGCGGACTTCCAGAGCGCCTATGACCGTCTGTGCGCTCAGCTGGAAGCCGGCGAAGAGCCACCGATCGATCCCTACGCCTGCGAGGCGCCGGACGAATTCTTCGCGGTCGTGTCCGAATACCACTTCACCGATCCGGAGCTGCTGGCCGAACATCTGCCGGCAGTGGCCGCGCATCTGGCGCGCTTCTACCACCCCGCCCTGCTGGCGGCCTGAGCGCGTCCTGCTGAGCCAGGGAACACCTGAACAAGCCGTCATTCCGGCGAAAGCCGGGATTTCAACAGCCGAATGGCTGGTCATCCAGATCTTCGGTAAATTATTGAAAAAGCTGGATCCCGGCTTTCGCCGGGATGACGTTGAAAGGCTTGATCAGAGCTTCCCTAGATCGTCGGCGCGAAACGCACCACGAAACTGGCTCCACCCAGTTCGGTTGAACGCTCCACCGCCAGTTCGCCGCGATAGGCCTTGACCAGATCCTGCACGATGGCAAGGCCGATGCCGTGGCCATGCACGCGCTCGTCGCCGCGCACACCGCGCTGCAACAGGCGTTCGACATCCGCCGGCGCGATGCCGGGGCCATCGTCTTCCACCGTGATCAGGATCGCAGCGCGGCGCTGCGGTGCAATCGTCATTGCACGTACCGTCAGCAGCACCCGGTGACGTGCCCATTTGAAGGCGTTTTCCAGCAGATTGCCGAGCAGCTCCATCAGATCGCCCTGCTCACCGTAGAAACAGGCGGCCGGGTCGATATCGAACTCGCACAGCACGTTCTTGTCGGCGTAGACCTTTTCCAGGCTCAGCACGATCTCTTCGGCACAGGGCTGGATCGGCAGCGGCGCGGCGAAGGTCTGGTGGCCGGACGTAGCCGCGCGAGAGAGCTGGTAGGCGACGATCTGGTTCATCCGCGTGACCTGCTCGCCCAGCGTCTTGCGCACCTCGTCCTGGGAATGGTCCGAGTCCAGCTCGCTGCGCACCACCGCCAGCGGCGTCTTCAGGCTGTGCGCAAGGTCGGCAAGAATGTTGCGATTGCGTGCGATCTGCTCGCGCCCGACATCGATCATCTCGTTGAGGCTGTCGGTCAGCAGTGTCAGTTCCTGCGGATAGTGTCCTTCCAGCCGCTCCTGCCGGCCGGACGTGACTCGCTCCATGTCCGTCACCACGCGCCGCAACGGCGCCAGGCTCCAGCGCAGTGCCAGCGTCTGCACCACCAGCAACAGCACCCCGGCGGCACCCAGATACACCCACAACGCACGGCGGAAGGCGTTGACCTGACGGTCCATCATCACGGTGTTCTCGGCCACGTGCACGGTGACGTTGACCGCCTTGATGTCGCTGATCTCCCAGGCCATGCCCATGCTTTGGCGGTAAATCGGGCCGGACGGCGTGTCGATCGGCCCTTCGTAGCGCTCTTCGCCAGGCTTGAGCGCCTCGTGCAACGGCAGATCGCGGCCCAGTGCCGAATCCGATTCCCAGCGGAAGTCATCGGCCAGGATCGCGGCGTACAGGCCGCTGCCGACGCTGGACAGGCGTGCATCGGGCGGAATATCGGGCGGGATGATGTCGCCGTTGCGCAGCAACTCGGTGCCGCGCATATAGGCCCAGGCGTAGTTCTGCAGACGCTGGCGCAGCGTGCTGCCGGCCGCTTCGACGAAGGCCTGATCCAGTGCATAACCGGTCAGGCCGAGAAACGCGACCACGCCAACGCTGGCCGCCAGCAGCTGGCGTACCTGAAGCGAGAATGCCCGTCCGCTCATGGGCCCCTGCGCCGGGGCTTATTCGTTGCGCGGGATGGCAAAACGGTAACCGCGCCCGCGCACGGTTTCGATCGGCTTGAGCGTGCCTTCCGGATCCAGCTTCTTGCGCAGGCGGCCGATGAACACTTCCAGCACGTTGGAATCACGATCGAAATCCTGCTGGTAGATGTGCTCGGTCAGGTCGGCCTTGGATACCAGCTCGCCGGCATGCAGCATCAGGTATTCGAGCACCTTGTACTCGTAGCTGGTCAGGTCCACGCCGACTTCTTCGACGCTGACCGTCTGCGCCGCCAGATCCAGCATGATCGGGCCGCATTGCAACTGCGGCTGGCTCCAGCCGGCGGCACGACGCAGCAGCGCGTTGAGGCGCGCGAGCAGTTCTTCGACGTGGAAGGGTTTGACCAGATAGTCGTCGGCACCGGCCTTCAGGCCTTCGACCTTGTCCTGCCAACTGGAGCGCGCGGTCAGGATCAGGATCGGGAACTTCTTGCCCTCGGTGCGCAGCAGACGCACCAGATCCATGCCGGACATCTTCGGCAAACCCAGATCGATGATGCCGACGTCGAAGGGCACTTCACGGCCCAGATAGATGCCTTCCTCGCCATCGCTGGCGGCATCCACCGCATAACCTTCGCGCTTGAGCCGGGCGGCCAGGGTTTCGCGCAGGGGGGCTTCATCTTCCACCAGAAGAATGCGCATACGGGTCTCCTCTCAGTGCTTGCGGGGTGCCATGACAGCGGCGTCGTTCAGGAAAGAGTGTACCCGCCGCCCGCCAACATGAACATCGCTCACGGCGGAGGCGGGGCCAATGTCATGAACGGTGGTTCAGCGACGGTCATCGCCCTGGCGTTGCCGCGACGGGACAGGCCGGCGAGCATCCGCTGCAGCTTCGCGGCGCTGCTGGCTCGCACCCTGGTTGTTGGGCGCATCGCGGCGGGGCTCGTCCCACATCACGCGGACCCGGCCTTCCGGGGTGTAGACCTTGATGCGGTTGACCTCGCGGCCGCCCTGATGGCGCCGTTCGGCGGAGAGGACGCGGCCACCGGTCTCGCGTTCCACCCGGTTGACCGACTCGGGCAGGCTGTTCCTGTCCTTGGCGAACGCGTCGGCGCCGAGCACAAGCCCGACCGATGCAAGCGCAATGATGAGTGAGGAATGACAAGCCATGGAACGTGATCTTCACCAATGGAAACACAACGCCGCAAGCCGCGTCCGCTGCCGACGCCGGAAAACCGGGCCGGAAACCGTGGGGCCGAGTCTGGTTCGGACGCGGTGAATCCGGTCTGAACTTTTTAACGCAATCCTTACGCACACGATAGTGGATACTTGCGTGCCCGACATATATTGCGCTGCAACATTGCGCATGGGTGACGGCATCCGCCGCAGATCTCAGAAGATCTCCGCCACGCAGCAACGCAAGGAGCCACCGGCCTTTTCGATCTCGTCCAGCGCCACCGCGTGCAGTGCGAAGCCGTTCTTCTGCAGCGCGCCACGTGTGGCCGGACGCAAGGAATCGGCACCCTGCTCACTGATGAACACCGTATCGGCCGTCAGTGCGATGCAGTTGCCGGCAAACGCATTCTTTTCCTGCGCATCCAGCAGGATCGCAGCCTCGCCGTAGGCCGCCGCAATCGCTTCGCCCTGGGCCGGGTCGGAAAACCCCTGCGGGCACAGCACCAGCGCGCGCGAGGCCAGCACGCTCATCACCACATTGGCGTGGTATTCGCCCGGCGCCAGCTCGAACGTGACCAGCCGTCTCAGCCCGAACGCCTCCGCCATCGCCGCCGCGCCCGCCGGATCGCAGCGTTCGGACAGGCCGCAGTACCCGATGCCGCGCCCCCGGTCGATGACCATAGAGCCGGTCAACTCGCAGATGCCCGGCTGATCACGCAGGTCGATTTCGGCATAGCCCAGCACACCGGTGAAGAAGCCCCGGATGTCGCGCCGCTGCGCTTCGGCCTGGCGCACCGGATGGCGCATATGCCCGAGGATCAGCCGCCCCTGCGCCGTGGCGAACACATTGTTCGGGAACACCGCGTCCGGCGTGGCCGGATCGCCGGCAAAGCAGATCGTCGGAAGATGCTGCGCCAATGCGCGGTGCAGCGCGCGGTGCTGGGCCAGCGCGCGCTCCGCATCGACGCTGCGGGTGACATCCATATAGGTATTGTCCGTGGCCGACTGTTCGGCCAGCGCGAAGCCTTCCGGCGTCACCAGAAACGCGGCACGTGCGCAGACGGGGAACTCCACCGGCTCCAACGGCACCGTGCCGGCTGAGGAAACCCTAGTTTTCATGCCGCCTGCGCCACCTGACGCACCGCATCCAGCGCACGTTCGATCAGGCCGGCGTCGGTCCCCGCTGTGGCGCCGCCTTGGCTCAGCACCTGGCGAAACAGGCGCCCGCCCGGCTGTCCGTGGAACAGGCCCAGCACATGCCGGCCGATGTGCTTGACCGCCACGCCCTGCGCGCATTGCGCCCGCACATACGGCAGATAGGCCAGCAGCAATTCCTCGCGCGAACGCAGCGGCGTGCCGGCCAGCGCCGCATCCAGCCGATGCAATACATAAGGATCGTGATACGCCGCACGCCCCAGCATCACGCCATCCACGTGTTGCAACTGTTCCAGCGCGGCACCCACCTGCGCGATGCCACCATTGATCAGAATGCGAAGCTGCGGCCGCTCGCGTTTGAGCCGATGCACCAGCTCATGACGAAGCGGCGGCACCTCGCGGTTTTCCTTCGGGCTCAGTCCTTTGAGCCAGGCCTTGCGCGCATGCACGATGAAGGTGTCGCAGCCGGCTGCCGCCACGGTGTCGATGAAATCGCGCAGGGTGTCGTATTCCTCCTGCTCATCCACGCCGAGGCGACATTTGACCGTCACCGGCACGTCGACCACCGCCCGCATCGCGGCCACGCATTCAGCCACCAGCGCCGGCTCGCGCATCAGGCAGGCACCGAAACGCCCGGCCTGCACCCGATCCGACGGGCAACCGACATTCAGATTGATCTCGTCATAGCCCCACTCCGCCCCAACCCGCGCCGCCTGCGCCAGCAGTTCCGGCTCGCTGCCACCCAACTGCAATGCCACCGGATGCTCGCTGGCATCGAAACCCAGCAAGCGCTGGCGATCACCCAGCATCACCGCGTGCGCATGCACCATTTCGGTATACAGCCGCGCACCGGGCGCCAGCACGCGATGAAAGGCGCGGCAGTGACGATCGGTCCAATCCATCATCGGAGCCACACTCACACGCCATGCCCCATAAGACGCTGATGTTTCGACCTTTTTGGGACTGGTTGCGCCAATCTCCGGCATTTTTCCACTGCTCCACTGTCTTTACGATTCAATGACTTGCAGAACCACTTCGATACATACTGCTCCCGTACTGCTCCGTTTTCTCTGGAGCAGTGACTTAGGGAGCAGTGAGTCATGGCAACCATCATCGCACGCCGCCTCAAGGACGGTTCCAGGAGCTACCGGGCAACCATTCGCATCATGCGAGGCAACGCCGTTCTCCATCAGGAGACACGCAGTTTCCGTGCCAAGTCGCTCGCTGTTCAATGGGCACGAGAGCGTGAAGGAACGCTCAAACGCCACGGCACCGGTGAAAAAGCGGTCGCGGCACTACCCCTGGCAGACGGCATCAGCATCACTTCCCTCATCGACCGCTACGTCAAGGAGTTCAGCAACATCCAGCGCTGGGGTCGCACCAAGGAGCACCACCTGCGCCTACTGCAAAGACTCGTCGGCGAATGGGACGCTTCCACCCTGACTACCGATCAACTGGTGGAACACGTGCGCCAGCGCCGTCTCTCGGGCACCGGGCCATCGACCTGCAACAACGACCTCATCTGGATCCGAACCGTGCTCAAGACGGCCCGGGCCGCCTGGGGCCTGCCGGTCAACTTGCAAGCCGTGGAGGACGCCAGCCACGCCTGCCGCCACCTCAAGCTCACCGCCAAATCCCGCAGCCGAAGCCGGCGCCCGACGGAGGCTGAAATCCAGAAACTGGCCGCATGGTTCGGTCGTGGCGACGGCCGTCGCCAGATCCCGATGCACGAGATCATGGCGTTCGCCATCGTATCCGCCCGGCGCATGGACGAAATCTGCCGACTGCGCTGGGACGACATCGACCGAGACGCCATGACCATCGTGATTCGGGACATGAAAGATCCCGAACACACCATTGGCAATGATGTCGCCGTCAAGCTCACCCAAGAGGCCTTGGCGATCATCAACAGGCAGCCGAGAACGGGGCCGCTGATCTTCCCTTACACCTCCAAGTCCGTCAGCGCCGCCTTCACCCGTGCCTGCCACATGCTGGGCATCAAGGATCTGCGCTTCCACGACCTTCGCCACGAAGCCACCTGCCGCCTGTTCGAGGCCGGATACCAGATCCACGAAGTGGCACACTTCACCGGACACCGAAGCTGGGCGACGTTGAAGCGGTATACCAACCTGAAAGCGGCGGATATCAAGCTGCGCGAGTAACAGTGGGCATCGGCCGCTGGGGAAAATGGCAGTCTCGGCACTGAGCCGATCCCCGCATGTGCGGGGGAGACCGGATACGTGGGATGCGGCCAGTGCGGCGGCGGGGTCGATCCCCGCGTGTGCGGGGGAGACCTGACACGTGGAATGCGGCGAGTGCAGCGGCAAGGTCGATCCCCGCGCGTGCGGGGGAAACCGCGGGATCGGCGCGCGAAGAATCGACATCACGGGTCGATCCCCGCGTGTGCGGGGGAGACTGCTGCGCGCTCTGCCTTGGCGTCCTGATCCAGGGTCGATCCCCGCGTGTGCGGGGGAGACATGCCGGCATCGAGCTTGAGCAGAAAGGCTTCGGGTCGATCCCCGCGTGTGCGGGGGAGACGTGAGCGTGGCTGTCACGGGCCGGTCGGGGTTGGGTCGATCCCCGCGTGTGCGGGGGAGACGCACGAGAAGTCGGCCGCGCCGATACCTACAAGGGTCGATCCCCGCGTGTGCGGGGGAGACAGTCGGATCAGCGCCGGACCGCCGTTCCACGTTGATCGATCCCCGCGTGTGCGGGGGAGACAGACCGCCGCCATCCTCGCCCTCGCGCTGCTGGGGTCGATCCCCGCGTGTGCGGGGGAGACCTAGGCATGCAGCTGGGCATCCTCAATGCCGAAGGTCGATCCCCGCGTGTGCGGGGGAGACCTCCCGCCTTTTCTGGCGGGCTGGTGGCTGTGAGGTCGATCCCCGCGTGTGCGGGGGAGACGTGGCTGACCGGCCGTCGCCCCAAATCCAGAAGGGTCGATCCCCGCGTGTGCGGGGGAGACCGGTATTCGGTGATTTTCATAGTCTCTCCGGGAGGTCGATCCCCGCGTGTGCGGGGGAGACCTTGTGCGGCACGGGCTCGACGATCTCCACGAGGGTCGATCCCCGCGTGTGCGGGGGAGACGCGAAGATCAAGCGCGCCGTGATCTGGTCCGAGGGTCGATCCCCGCGTGTGCGGGGGAGACATGTACTGCGTCTTGTTGGACTGAAGCCGGTAGGGTCGATCCCCGCGTGTGCGGGGGAGACGGCACAGCGGCTGATTGCCAGCCGGCGCAGTCGGGTCGATCCCCGCGTGTGCGGGGGAGACGGGAACACCCGCAGCACACCGCGCTTCGGATCGGGTCGATCCCCGCGTGTGCGGGGGAGACCAGGATCGCGACCAGCGCGGTGGCGGCGGCGAAGGTCGATCCCCGCGTGTGCGGGGGAGACGATTTCGAATTCGCCCATCAGCTGGCGCAGCAGGGTCGATCCCCGCGTGTGCGGGGGAGACTTCGCAACGCTGGCACCGGCCGGCTGCACGTAGGGTCGATCCCCGCGTGTGCGGGGGAGACGCATACGTGCTCGCCGTTTTGTAGTCTCGAAAGGGTCGATCCCCGCGTGTGCGGGGGAGACTGCCGGCCATTGGTGATTCTGACGATGTAGACGGGTCGATCCCCGCGTGTGCGGGGGAGACTATTCGGCGCTGCTGCTGGCGGGAGTCGCGACGGGTCGATCCCCGCGTGTGCGGGGGAGACCGGGCGGTTTAGGCGGTCCCCGTCTAATACGTGGGTCGATCCCCGCGTGTGCGGGGGAGACCCGAACTACGGCGAGCAGGTGCGGGCGATCTTGGGTCGATCCCCGCGTGTGCGGGGGAGACCCGGCACCAGTCGTCGCCACGCCGGTCGAAGGAGGTCGATCCCCGCGTGTGCGGGGGAGACGCATTGCGATCTGTTCGCGGCCGCTGGCTGTCGGGTCGATCCCCGCGTGTGCGGGGGAGACCCTGACATGTACCACGTCGCAATCCAACACTGGGGTCGATCCCCGCGTGTGCGGGGGAGACACTCGCCCGCAGCGCTGGCTCGGGCCTGTCGGAGGTCGATCCCCGCGTGTGCGGGGGAGACGAAAACGTAACCGCCATCAGCGCGGCATGTAAAGGTCGATCCCCGCGTGTGCGGGGGAGACGTGCGCTCGGGCAGGCGCACGACTTGAGCAGTGGGTCGATCCCCGCGTGTGCGGGGGAGACTACTGTGCGGCCCGCCCGAAACCGATGTTGTAGGGTCGATCCCCGCGTGTGCGGGGGAGACTCTTCATGGTAAGTGATTGAGTCCACTTATTAAAACAAGTTTTCAAAGAACATTGGACGCGTTCAGGTTCTGTAGGCCAAGACCAAACCATCCAACTCCACAAATGCGATCGGAGGGCTGCCCAGTGTCCTCACCGTTTGACCACCGGGGACGGCCTTATCCTGCCAAAGCATTACCACCGAGGCGGCCTGTTCCGCAGGGAACCAATCATTGAGCACCTCCCAGATTCTGTTACGCACAGCCGGAGACATTCGAGGGATGCTGTAAACCCCTGGTGCCAACTCCAGCATCGCAGACGCCAAGAACCCACGAACACGCATTGATACGTTACGTGTCACTACTACGGTCATCGACATCGAACAGTTCCTTTATCCGGTCAATCATGCGTGGGATGAGCTTTTCCTGCCGGAAAAGCTTGGCTGCTCGTCGCCGCACCTCTCGTTCGAGGTTGACAGAGTCGCTGTCGATGAAGGCGCGAGCCGCGCCAAACGCCATAGGAATGGTCACATCGACGCGGTAGAGGTCGGCAACGTCCAGCGTGAAAGCATTACTGGACTCTTCGTGGATGAAGCCAAGAGGCGGCAGCGCCCCGACCGCAGCGACGGCAAGATCGGCAGCGGCCTCCACGAAGGTAGCTGCATGGTTGAGGGCTTGGTTGGGAGGATCGGCGGCGTTCGGATTCTGTCTGTCGTATCGGCGTCCGTTCCACTCGATGCCGAAGCGCTGGGCGACAAGCTTGTAGCTCTCCTTGATCCGGCCACCCTCGATGCCTCGAAGTGTTTCTATTTGACGATGAGGAAGCACGCGTCCGAAGCGCCAAGCGTAGAGTCGTCGGGCAGTATCCAATCTCCGAATGGGATCAGCCCAGAGCTTCGCATGAGCTCGCGCAACGTCCGAACGCCCTTGACCTAGCGGCGGGGCGGTATAGCTTTTGACACCCGCTTCTCCAATTGCGGCGATCAGGGTGCCGTGCCGTGCGCACAGTCGAAGAACGTCCTGGGTAATGCTTGTTCCGGGCCCGAGCAAGATAAGTGAGACTGCTTGGTAGGGAATCGCGTAATCCCCAGCATCCAGCGTTTCGCTCTTGGCGGCCACGAATCGCAATGTGCCGTCCTCCACCGACAACCTGCCGTATTCCAGCCATAACAGGCCGTGCCGGTCGGTGTGGGGGATGCGCGAGGCCGCCAACCCGAGCCGCCCACGCATGAGGCCGGGTGTAGAACTCATCTTGAAGGCGACAATAAGACCATGCCAAATCCAAAGGCACGGTGGCGACCTATTCCGCGCGCGAGCAACGCAGCGAAACTCTCGTTGTTAGCAATCACCGCCCTGCCGGCGAAGAGCGCCTGTGGTCGCTCAATGGCGCGCAATCTGTTCGCCCCACCACGTGCACGCCGCAACAGACGGGAGCGAGCAACCATTCCCAACAATTCCACCTGCTCAAAATGCAGTGCATCGTTCCATTGCGCAGCGAACCACTGTTGATAAACCTGAGCCCTTGGCGGCGCGTCGCTACCCAGCCGGTCGAGTGCACGCAAGTAGATATCCTTTTCCTCGTCGCCCTTACGCGACACCGGACAGGTGAGTACCTCCACACGCAGTCGTTGACCCGTTCTCCAGACAGACGGCATAGGTTTACTAGCTATGCCTGCGACGTCCATTACTGCCCAAGCCTGGGGGGATGCAAGTGCCTGAGCGTGGTCCAGCAATGTGACAGCGTCGGACTCGGCGTAGGCCAGCACCTCATTGCGCCGGCTCATGTGACGGAACGGTTTGGGTGCCATGTCACCGAACAATGCGGCGAACCAGGCGTGCAGGGTGTAGCCCAGAGTTTCGTCTTCTTGGGTGATGCCGTGCTCTGCGGCAAAGCGCAGCAAGCGCGGGGCATGGATGGGAATACGCAGCATGTGCAAGCCACTCATGCCGTGATCTCCAGCAGTCCAACGGCATAGTGCCGTGCTCCGCGATGGATGTTGTTGTACCAGTCACGCTGATCGAAGCGCTCCTCCGTGCTTATGCCGGCGCCTTCATCCAGAGGCCACAAGGCTTCGATCCGCGTCGGACGCTTTCGTACTCCGATGTTGGCCAAGGGTTCGGCTGACAAGGCATCCCGGACGCCATCAGCGCTGCGGCGACCTATGAAAATAGGGCTGGCAGGCAGGGCTTACGACCAAGGAAGAGCGGCCTGGCCGGACGGGTCAATGCCGTTTCCAGATCATCGAGACTTGGCGTGCCTTCACCATCGAGCGCCAATGCAACGGTCACCACGCCATTGGCCCAGTGATCACGCCAGCGCTGGTGTGTGCCAGTTGCAGCGGATCCGCCCTTGCGATCCTCACGTTTGCCACGAGTAGTCCAGCCGGTATGCACCATGGATGGTTGCCCAAGATCGACTGTCTGGTACTCGGTCAGAGGCTCCGGCTCGGAATCCCAGCGTGCAGCAAAACGCACCCGCTCCTGCAAGCTTTGAAGACAGTCCGTGTCGCGATGATCCCAACCCATAGCGTTGGCGATCAGTCCCGTAAGCATGGCCGCGCCAGGGAAACGCCATATGGGATTTTTCTGGTCAACAACAACGGCGCCGAAGCTCATCAAGGGCGCATCGAAACGCAACATGAGTACGTTCATGTCCCAACCCTCAGGCTTTCAGGCCAAACAGGCTGTCGAGTGCTGCTGCAATAGTCTGTGGGACCGGCTGCCTGGAGGGCAGGTGCTGGGGCTGCTCCAACGTGGTGGAAAGGAAGCGGTTCTCACCATTGCCGGGTGTACCGTACATGGCATCAATCTGTTGGACATAGTTGTCCAGTCGAGTAAGGGCAGCCACACGTAGATCGGTTTTTCCATCGGGTCGCAACGCGTCCAGAAAAGCGTTTGACAGTGCGCGAGGCTGGCTACTCCCCGTTTCAACGAAAAGCACATCAGACCACGCGTACGGAGCCGTGCTGCCCTTTTTAGCGCCAGGGCTTTGACGCAGGATGCTGTCGATCAGGGCCTCCAGCACACGCCGAGCGGTGGTGTGGTCCTGGGTGCGCCAGTCCTTCGCGTCCGAGCTGGTGAGGTTGGAGACCAACAGCGGCACGTCCACCACGACGTAGCCATAGTAGAGGCCAGCGCCAAGTTCGGTCTGGTTGGCATGAGCTGCGCCCGTCTCGTCATCGCGATTCAAGTCGTCGACGACGGTGAAGTAGTCCATCTCGGTATGGGCGGCATGCACGGTGAGTGAGTGCGCTACATGCACGGGGGCATCCACGCGAGCCAACAGATCCGATGTAACCATTCGACCGAAAATGGATGCCGTCAGTCCAGCAGCGGACTTGCTCAACGCCTTGAAGTTGTCTTTCTCCGCTTTCGATTTCAGCCGCTCGGCGAGAGCTTTGACAGGATCGGGGCCCTGACTGACGGCTTGGAGAATCTGCGCAAAATAATCAGCCTCCCGCAGTCCGAACAGCACGGGCTGACTGAGATCACCGTCTTCTTTAACGCCGCCGTCGATCAACGCTTTGGCCAGCGGCTCGATCAGCTGGGACGCCACGCTCTCGGGTACGCCGGCAGCAATGGCCTTGGGCAGCACCGTACGTGTGAAAAAAGAGCGGGTACGCTGCCCATCGGGAAGTTCAGGGAGGCGCGGCGTGAAATCCTCCCGCCAGTGGCGCTTTAGGCATTGGGAAGATACACGCAAGCGCACCGCGTTGCCGAAGGGAATACGTTTGGCGAGTCCAGCATCGTCACGATTCAAAAGGCTGGCCGGATAAGCGGTAAGAGTGTGGATCTGCAGGAACATGGACGTACTCCTTGAGTGAATCAGTCTTTATTGGGCAGGTGGCGATAGAAGGTTTCGGCGACACGTCGATTGATGCCGTCGCGCTGGGCTCCATCCGTCGTGAGGAGGAATCGGGCGGCTTCCACAAGGTCGAAACGTTCCCCTTTGGCAGCGAGAAAGCGCACGGCACTCATGAACAGCTCTGGGCGTACGGCGTCAGGCGCAGACAGCAGTCTTTCCAGTCGACCCTCGGAGAAACCGCTTTCAGCCAGAGCCTGGCCAATGCGGCGCGTCGGCGTGTGGGTGTCATGGCCCAAGGTCGCCATGCACCACGTAAGAAGCAGCCAGGCCTCGGTGCGGCTTTCTGGTGGCAGTTCTTCGTTGGCGTGGCGCAGCCACAGCCGATAAAAAGCCAGAGGAGCAGGCTGATTCATCGACCAGCGGCGCAATGCGGCACGATCTCCGGCTGGATAGTGGGGGTTCCCAATGACGGCGGCCAAGCGCGCGACGGTGGAGGCCAAGGTGGAGTCCTGTGATGGAACGAAGGGTTGTGCGCTCATACAACTTTCTCCAGAGGTTCAACACGTCCGGCGGCCACTCGGCCCGGTAGTGGCAGTGGCAGGCCGCCCTTGCGCAACATGCCGCGCCAGGCGCTCTGCGATTGGGTAAGTGCCCGCCAGCGACGATTCGTAGGCAGCGGCAGGTGCGTGCTGCCCTCGTCCAGCAGGGCCTGGCCTGCATCAACGAGACGTTGCTGCCAGTCCACTCGAACAGTGTCATGTGACTCCTCGACACCGCGCCAAAGCGTGGAGAAGTAGAGCAGATCCCATTGCTTGCCAAATTGACTCCGCACGGCCTTGACCCAGCTTGCAACGCGCTTGAAATCCAGCCTATCCGGGGCTGCTTCCGTCAGCACCGTCAGCGCGATTCCCAAGGCACCCTGCACGTCCTTCGCATCGCTCAGGAGCTTCTGGGCCAAGTGCGCCAGCGTGTCGCGCTTCTCGCGATTAAACAGGGCCATGCGGGCTTGCGGAGGAACAGGGAGTTCGACACGATGGAACCCGTCGGTCTTGCAGTTCCCCCCGGACAAGACGCTAGCCACCAACCAGCCATAGGAGTCGGAGGATCCCGGATCAAGAAGCCCTGTGGATCGTTGAATGCCTTGCTTGAATATCAACTTGCAAAGGCGTTCG
This sequence comes from Denitratimonas organivorans, assembly GCF_037478135.1. Classification (NCBI taxonomy): domain Bacteria; kingdom Pseudomonadati; phylum Pseudomonadota; class Gammaproteobacteria; order Lysobacterales; family Lysobacteraceae; genus Denitratimonas; species Denitratimonas organivorans. Next base: position 283,822 of record NZ_JBBHDV010000001.1, on the reverse strand, counting down.
GGCGTGAAGCCAGGGCTCGTAATCGTTAATGCCGTCCCTTCCGTGGTGATCGGTATCCATGGGTCGCCAACATCGCCTTTATGAGACTCCTTGGGACCGATTTGCCGGGCCTTGGTCCCCGCTTGTAGAGCCACGATTCCGTCTGTCAGCTCCTCATACCGCAAGCGAACCAGCCGAGGGGCTTCGACAAACCATGGATCAAGATCACTCAAGAAGAATTGGTGCTTGCGATGATCCCACGGACGGAGCCATGTCAAGACAACGCCTGTCGCGTTGTAGCCATAACGTGCTTCAAGAATACTTCCACGTATCCGCCGAAGCTCACTGACCTCATCGAGAAACCGCTGAGAAGGATGCAGGTCCCGAACCCAAGAGACGATTGGCCGACTGCCGGATCCGCTATTCATCCTTGCAATTCCGTTCAGCGTGCCACCACCGCCTCCATAGGGGGAAATGGTTTGGCGAGTCGTTATTGCATAGATCCAAGCCTCTGGTTCGTCAGCTCTAATCCTTGCTGATTTGACGTCGTGGTTCTTAGATGTGAAGAGCACGTCGAACTCGTCAGGAGCATCGGCGCAGGGTTTGAAGTTCGCTCCGTGGCAGTCCGGGTGCTGCAAAAATGCTGGTTTGGTGACGTCCTCCACCACCAAGTGCCATGCCTCGGCCACACCCTCGGCGAGATCCAGCAAGCCATCACGCCAGTAAGCTGCATCCGTAGGGAGCGCCTCGGTCGGTCGGCGCGCTTGGATGCTGGCCGCTAGTTGCACCAGGAACACATGCCAAGGATCGGCCTGATGGGCACGAAGGCCTGTGTAGTTCTCAACCTGGCCCGCACTCAAGGAAGCCAAGAGTTCGGGCAGGCTCACGTGCCGCACGCCTTGTGCTGTGCGTACGCCGATCAGAGGGTCTTTCAATAGGTCATGCATCATCTTTCTCCAGACCGATACGGGTATATCTGAAGCTCGTCTCACCAGCTGAGAATCGAAAACCTTCGTTGATCTCATCGGCGTGGATGGAGTCGGGCAGATCTTTGTCGTGCAGCCAACGTGCGGGAATGGAGACGCGTTCGATCAACGCACCGAATGGTGAACGTATGGCTCTCGCCAGAGGCAAGTCATAGGTGGGGCTGCCCAGCCGGGTGAGGATGCGTTCGCTCTTGTCCGCGTAGTGCAGTTCACCAAAGGGCTGATCATCAAGGACCGAACGAAGGGCTTGTCGCACTTCGCCAAGTTCCTTCCCTTCGATGAAATGGCCATGGCTGAGCCAAGGCTCCGGTAATTCTGCGAAACACTCGGGGTGTGTCGTGCGCTCGATCAGATCGCGGGCCTGCTGGGGTAGGTGAAGGTCCGAGTTCTTACGGAGAGCCTGCCAAGTCAAGGCCAACACGCGCCCATCGGCGTACACACTGCCCAGTCCAGCAGGCCCACGGAGCGTGCCGTCCTTCATGAGATAGGCAGTGAGCTCTTGCTCCGGGGTGCGAATCAGCACGCGTGGTATTTCGAAGCCGAAGGGGCGTTGCGAGCGCTCGTGGCGATGCAGTCGACCAAGGCGCTGGATCAGCACATCCATGGGGACCAAGTCTGTCACCAGCCAATCGGCATCGATGTCCAGACTTTGCTCCAGCGTCTGCGTGCCGATGAGCATGCAGGGCCCGTCGGGCGACCCTTTGCCTAATCGTTTGGTAACCGCCACGTCCATCAGTTCACGATCCTCCCGCGCAAAACGGCCATGGTGAGGACATCGCGCGCCATCGAGCGCAAATAGCGCCGGAAGCAGTTCTGGATGGCCTTGATTCAGGACGTGTTCAATGCCCTGAAACAGCGTATTGGCGCGCGCCACGGTGTTGCACACCACGAGGATTCGCGCACTTTTCTGTAGTGCATCGATCAAACGAGGTATCAGTGCCTCGTCGCTTGTGAGTGTGGGGGATAACTCCACTTCGATGCTGCGGTTCCGCATCGAGGGCATCGGCCAAGCATGCTTGCTTGCCGACAACAGCGGGTAAGGACGCTGCAAGGCTTGATGCAGCGGCACGACAGGCCGCTCAAAGTAAGTAGAGGCTGCTGACTCACCCAAGGTCGCGGACAACAGCAACGCCCAGCCACCACGCGCGAGGTGCCCACGCAGCAGCGCCTGCAACACCTCGCGCATGTATGGGTCGGACGCGTGCACTTCGTCCACTACGAGCAGGTGGCGATCCAGACATACTGATCGCAAGAGACTGTGCTTGACCTGCAGGACCGACAGCAGCGCTTGGTCGATGGTCCCCACCGCGACTGGTGCAGCCAGAAAGCGTTTTGGACGCTCGGCAGACCACAGCCGCTCGCGACGTCGATCTCGCGCGTTGTCGTCCCAAAGCGTACCCGTCGGGTTGGCGAGTAAAGGAGCAGCAACGTGACCGTCGACTTTCACGTAACCTGGGGCGGCAAGCAGCACTGGCCCCGGCCGATGGTCGGCCTCGAAGGCTGTCGCAATGGCACGCAACACCCGGTCGTAAATCTCGCGTGCAGCAACACGGGTGGGCAAAGCGAAGTAGAGCCCGTCTACGCAGCAATCGGCATAGAGTCGAAAGAACCAGGCCAGCGCTGCCTCTGTTTTCCCCGAACCCGTATCGGACTCCGCGAGCAGCAGCCGGTTGTCTGCGTCTGGAGCGATTCGCTCGGCCAAAGCGGACTGAAGCGGGGTAGGAGTGAACGGGAAAACAAGCTCGAACGACTTTGAATGACGCGATTCGGGCATCGAAAGACCGATGGCACGCAAGGCCCTTAAAGCTTCATTGGCGGCGAATGCGAAACGGTCTTCCGAGATGGCTTGGCGATAGGGAAAAAACTGCGTGTCCGAACCGACCCAGTCAGCCAACATCACGAGCCCAGCAAATCGTTGCTGCAGCGCAGGTGTGGCGTCAATCACGGGGCCGCCCACCTCGAAGGCGCCGGGGAAGTACCGGCGTGCCGCCTCCGCCAGTTCGTCGAGGGCCTCCATCGGATCGTAGCCATTGGCGGCCGCCCACCACTTCGCAGAAGAGCGTTCAACGCTGGATGCATGATAATCATCCAACGATACTGGACGACCATGATGCGAGATGCTCGCCACCAGCATTTGGAATGCCTGCTCCTCAGTCGCAAACCAACCGCAGACGTCTTTCATCAAATCGGCCCATGCCGGACGCCAGCGATCTTGCTGGTCCATAAGCACAGCCAGCGCCTCCAAGACGTGGCCAGCGGTATCTCTTGCATGCGGCTCGGACTTCGCTTGAAACCCCCGGTTGCACTTGCCGAAGTCGTGAAGAAAGGCGATCACGGCCAGACGCCTTAGCAACCGTGGCTCCTTTGGCATCAATCCCAGATCAGTGCGCGAGGCCTCTATCAATGCTTGGAAAACTATGGCGACATCGACACAGTGATCCACAAGCGGATGCTTTTGTCCCGCAGAAGAGCATTTCCCCCATGGTGCTGAGCCTGACATTCCGTGCCTCCCTTTTGGCCTGAAGGTCACCTTCTACAGTACCCGGATCTCAAATCCTGAGACACGAGCTAACGGAATCCATCGACTGAAAGTATGGGCGCGACAAAACAGAGGGGGAGCCACCCTCCGGACTCCCAAGCAGTGTGCCGCCCGAGATTCACCAAACTTTGACAAGTAGCTTATCCATGGACACTGGCGCAACCCGCACCCATGGCCAGCCGTTGAATCAAACCATGCAGATCGGTCGAAACATCAGCGTCTTATGGGGCATGGCGTGTGAGTGTGGCTCCGATGATGGACTCAACTTGTTGCAATTGTTTTCCTTTGGAAACAGGAAGATAGCCATTGGGAGCCGCCCAGTGGAGCACTACTGGACCAGGCCGAAGCAGCATCAACCCGGCTGGCGCAAAAGGAGAGTGGCCAAACGTTGGCGCAATCCAGGTGCGGTGGCCCGGAGGTCTGGCTTGCTGCAACGGCAGGCGGGGCTTGCGCGGGAGCGCGCGGATGAGTCTTCTGCTTCACTTGAGACGCGTGCTTCAGGTTGACGCAATGCAGGCTGGCTGCCGCAAAACGCGGCAACCGGCTGGCTCATCTTCGGCCAGCCGGCTGCCCTGCTACCGCGATCAATCATCGATTGCGGGCTTGCTCGCGGTAACTGCCGACATAGTGCGAAACCACATCCTCCCGGCTGTGGCCCAGAAGCTCGGCCACTTCCAGCCTGGCGAAGCGCAGCTTCTCCGGGTCCGCCGGAAGTTTTCCACCGCGCACGGGTGATGGCGTCTGGGCGAGCTTTTCGAATACATCATTCGCAAGCTCGTGTCGCAGACCATGGGGCGTGATGCCGTGGGCACGGGTGATCCCTGCTTTCCTCATAACCCGGTAAAAGTGCGCCCGTGCCTCTTCCAGACCGCGCGCAGGATCGAACAGCGATTCGTTGAGGCCGACGCGCAGCTTGGCCCGCTCCAGCACTTCTCGCTTGGCCTCACTGTCAATGGGAAGATTGCGAAGACGGCCATTCTTGGCACCGCGCTCCACCTCGAGCCAGAGCTTCTTGTCATCGTGATGCGGTCGCATCATGCCCGCCTCGTTCACTCGCAAACCAAAGCGCCAGGCCAGCTCCAGGATCAGCGCCACACGATCATCGATCCTGTGCACTTCCTCCAGCTTGGCCGCGATGTCTACGCCCTTCGCCGTCCAGCTTTTGTCCTGCTTATTGATCGTCGTTCGCCGAACCGACTCCTCGGATTTCACGTACTTGGAGCTGGTTTCGATCATTCCAGGCTTGGCGATCCAGCCGCAAAAAATCCGAAAGATCGAGATGCGATTCTGGAGCGTCGCGGGTGCGATTCCCTGCTCTTCCCAGTGCTGCGCCAGAACACTCATATGAGTGCTGCGGAAGCTGCGTACGCTATCCAGGCGGTAGCCCAACTGCCTCAGCTCGGCGAAACCAAGATAGAGGACAGCCTGGCGCTTGCGCTGTGTTGCCAGGCTAGCCTTGGTCCCGATCTGCTTTGCGCGACAGTTCTTCGCGATGATCTCAGCCAATGATGCTTTCCATCCTTTCGACATGATCCTCTCCTCAGTCCTGGGTTCGTATTTGTCGTGGTGCGCGGTCCGGGCCAAAGCCCTGGCAATACCTCAGCGATGATGTGCAACCGTCACCGTGATTTCTCACAAGTGCCGGCTCCTCCATTGGTCGGAGGCTCCGTCAGGAGGCGGGGTTTCGGCTGCCCCAATTTCGTCACGAATCCGACTGGCCGTAGCGCTGTCCACCTGCCATCAGTGGATACGGCCATCGTGTCCCGACGGTGCGGCGACTGTCTTTCTCAGCCCACCGCACCGGGCCTTGCGGCATGACACAGGTGTCGGTTCGTGGCCGGCTCAGCTGTAGAAGTCGTGCCCGTATTCCTTCGCGAATACGTCGATTTCCGGAATCCTGCTTGCCGCAATCAGCATGGCGCTGGCGACAATCATCAGTTCCGGCCTGCCCTTGGTGATTTCCGCAACCTGCTTGCGGACTGCCTTGAGCGAATCAAACGCCTCGGTCGTCACCGGCACTTTCGCCACGTCGCTCGGTTCAACGGGCACCAACTCCCTTCCGTTGTATTGGTACAACTGGCCGCGCTGCAGGCGAGATTTGGGCCTGCTTCCGTCCATTTCCTGGTCACTTGCCTGGATCGGTTCGTTGCTCATTTCGTTCTCCTTTCGCGGTGGTTTTTCGTTGCATGTGATGTGGTTCGCTTGCGTTTTCGTTTACCCACGTTCGCCTGCAAATACGGCAGGCACGGCGTTGGTTGCCGCTGGCAAGACACGACTTGAGAGCGATGACCGGGACGGCCACCGAATGGAGACAAGAGCGCGGGCAATCAGCGCGCGATGGCGCAAAATGCCTGGCTTTGGGGCGGGAATGACAACGCATCGCGGCCGAACAGCGTTCGACACAGGAGTTGTCCAAGGGAAGAAAAGCCTATTGCGGCATGGCCGCTTCAGCTTCGTCGGCATGACTGCCGTGGGGAGAGTGCCACCACCTTGCGGTGTCGTCCGGGGAGGGGTGTGGCGTGCCCGGACTGGAGCCGCATTCGCGGCGAAAACTTTTTGCGTCACTCCATGATTCTGTGCGCACGGGAATCTGGAGCCGGTTTGGACCCTACCTCATCCGCGCGCTCCCGCGCAAGCCCCGCCTGCCGTTGCAGCAAGCCAGACCTCCGGGCCACCGCACCTGGATTGCGCCAACTTTTGGCCACTCTCCTTTTGCGCCAGCCGGGTTGATGCTGCTTCGGCCTGGTCCAGTAGTGCTCCACTGGGCGGCTCCCAATGGCTATCTTCCTGTTTCCAAAGGAAAACAATTGCAACAAGTTGAGTCCATCATCGGAGCCACACTCACACGCCATGCCCCATAAGACGCTGATGTTTCGACCTTTTCTTCTTTCATTGCGACAGGAATCATGGTGCTACGGGAAAACAATGGAGTTCATGAATATCAATCATTTGTGATCCGCACCGGCTAGCCGGTGCGACAAAAGTGCTACGCGACCGCGTGCCGCACCACAAGCATGACAGCGCCCGCCGGGACCGCAGCATAACGGACGAAGCGGCAACCCGACCCGTTTCATCACGACCGCTGACAGCGAAAAAATCCGATCCGGCACAGGTGCGCGCAGGTCGGTGCGGTGCGCGAATCCGGGCGAGCAGCGTCTGTACCGAATTTGCATCGACGTCCTGCATGCACTTTCATGGGCGCGGGGAAGCTACGGGGAACGAAGATGAAACTCTTGCCATCGGTGCGCCTGCACCTCGCGTGTATTGCCGTGTTTCTGGTGTTGGCGCTGCCTGCACCAGCCGCTGCGGAGCAGTTGCTGCGCGCCAATAATGCCGGCCTGCATTGGGTCGACAACGTCCGCACTGCGGATCGGGAAGCCTCAACCGTGCTGCGACTGAACACGCCTGATGGCCGGGCGCTGGACATGTCGCTGGAAGTGCAACTGCGGCTGACGCGTGATGCAACGCCCCATGTGGCGGCGGTGCGTGATGGCAGGACGCAGGTTTTCACCGGGGAAGTCGCCGGACGGCCCGGCAGTTGGGTGCGGCTGACGCGCATCGGCGCGGCGTGGCTGGGCGCGGTGCACGATGGCGAACAGGTCTGGTTCCTCGATCCGGCCAGCCACCATCCAGGGCTGGCCTCGCGCCTCGGTGTGGATGACGCCGCCACGCTGGTCTACACCTTGGCCGATCTGGCGCAGCCGCTGGATTTCCATGGAGACACGGCGCCCGAAGATTTCCACGACGATACGGTGGCCGGGCATTCGGCGCACCTCGCGGTTCCAAACACATGGATGCCATCGGTGCCGCAGGGCAGCACTGGTCGGGAACTGCGCATCACGCTGGTGCTGGATACCGAGTTCCAGCAGCTTTACCCCGACGCCGCCAGCGTGGCGGTGGCCGCGCTCAATGTCGCGGACGGGTTCTACGCCGAGCCGGGGCCGCATGCCCACCCGAATACGCGCTTGCGCCTGCATCATCTGGTGGCGCTGGCCGACAACGGGCCGCTGACGATGACGGCGTACTCTCAACTGCTTGATGCCTTCACAGCTTTTGTCCCGGACCAGAACATCCCGTTCCACGGCGTCGCGCACCTGTTCAGTGGCAAGAATTTCGATGGCAGCGTGGCGGGTTTTGCATGGCTCAACGCGCTATGCAGTGCGACACATGGCTACGCGATCAACCAGATGACCTTTGCCGGCGGCGGCAGGGCCACCCTTTTTGCACACGAGCTGGGGCACAACTTCGGCGTCAGGCACGACAATGAGATCAACCTCTCCATCGGCATTACGTCGGCGTACGTCAACCAATACTGCAACTTCCCGCAATTCATCATGTATCCCAGTATTTCCGGGAGCAATCCGGCCACGGAGTTCTCCCCGTGCAGCGATATCTGGTTCGACCACTTCATCCCGCAAGGCCAAAACCAGCAATGCCTGACGCCGCTGGGTCTGCCGTTTGGCGACGGGTTTGAATTGAACGTGCTGATGCCGCAGTGAGGCGGGTGCGCGAACGCGGTGCGGCCCACCGCGTCGTATCCCGCCTGCGGTCATGCTTCCTCCGCCGGATGCCATGTGTCGGGGTTCGCATGCGCTCACCGCCGACCTATGTGGCAAATGACGGCTTGTCCGGGGGTTTCCTAGGTGCCGGTGAAGTGGTCGCCTTCCTGCTGGGCACGGCCGAGGGCGACGAGCATGTCGAGCAGTGTCGGCAGGCGCTTTTTCCAGGCGCCGCGTGCGGTGAAGCGGGCGGCGATGTCATCCAGCGACAGCGGCACGGGGCTGGCGCTCAGCAGGTCGGCGACGGCGCGCACCTGATCCACGGTGTCCCTGGGCCAGGGTTGCGCCTTGACTGCGGCGGGTGCCGCCGGTGTGTCCTGCGCATCGGCTGATTCCTCGTCCCCGCCCACCGCGATGCCCTGTTGTTCGGGCGCGGGCGAATCCGGGTTCTGGAATGCCGGGCGCAGCCAACGCACCACGCCGCGCGCTTCCTCGGCGGCGCGTTCGGCGTTGAGCGCGACGAGGCGTTCGAGCACGGCTTCGTCGAAGGCGCGCTTGGCGTCTTCGCGGGACTGGCCTTCGAGTGGTGCATCGTTGCCGTGGGCCACGCGCAGCAGCGGCAGCAGGTCGCCCCAGCCGTAGGCGTGGAGCACGGCTTCGTCGAGTTCGTCGTGCAGTTGGCGCAGAACGGAGACCAGGCCCTGTTCGTGGAGGGTGCGCTCCTTGGCGGTCAGCACCTCGCCGCTGCGCAGCTTGTCGAGCACGTTGTACATGCCGGTCAGGGTCAGGCCGGGATGCGCGGCCTGCTGGCGCTTGCGGTGGGCGTCGAGCTGTTCGGCGAGGTTGCAGATGCGGTCGGAGGGGTATTCGCCGATCGTGCTGTATTCACCGGGGCGGCCGTTCTCGTCTTCCAGCGCGTAGGTGATCGGGCCGCCGAATTTGTCGGCGGAATGAAGATCCGGAAAGGGAAACGCATCGAAGCACGCGGACTTGTTGTAAACGGGGTCGTTGCCAACGCCCAGCCGCGCGCCCGCCGCAAGGGCCCACACCGTATGAGGCGATGAGGAAAGGACGCCAAGCGTCGCTGCGTCATCCGACGCAATGGCGATCAACTTGTCGTCGGGAAGTATTTCTTCGTCGAGAAAAGTAAACGTGCGGTGCTTGCTCGTTTGAACCGTCGCGATGTAACGACGCAGTCCGGCAATTGCTTCCCGCATCTTGGGCTGGTTCTCACCGAACAGCCACCAATTCTCTCGGCGGCTCGCTCGCGGGTTGTGGTCGCGCTCTGGCTTCACACGTTCAAGCAGCCATTGATAGACGGCTGGAAACTGATTTCGAACCTGTTCCGCAGTAAGCCCGTACATGTCGATGACACGCACTCCCCGCGGGTTCTGCATGAGATCGCGACCGTTACGGTACGGGCGAAGACGTCGATCCAAGCTTGGAACCGAATTCAGCCCCAATGCGATCGCCTGATTCTCATCCACCGTCATTCCTTCGCCGTGCGGAATCACGCCACGATTGCTGATACCGAGATTTGCTCGCAACTGAATAGCAGCCGCCACATTTGCGCCCACCTTGAGGTCCGCATACATGCGGCCACGCCTGGCATGCAGGACCACGGCAACTTCGCCATCCCCCTGCTCGCGTTCGGATACCACTTCTTTCAGCAGGGCCTCGGCAGTTCCACCCTTAGCCACCGTCATCGCAATCCGCACCGCCGCCCCATCCGCCGTATCCACCCACGGATGGTCTGGAATCGCGAACACCAGCGACAGCGGCTGTTTCTTGTCGGCCAGGTGCGGCTCGATCACGCGGCGGTTGAACGACTGCCGGATCGAGTTGGTGGTGATGAATCCGAACCGCTCCGCTGCACCGCGACGGGTGAGTTGCGCCGCGTGGTGCCACCAGAACATCACGAAATCCGCCGATTCCGGAACCTCCGGCCATGCGCCGCGCAACGCTTCCACGTATCCATCGCCGAGCGCGGTGCGCATTCGCTTGTTGCCAATAAATGGCGGATTGCCGACGATGAAATCCGCCTCCGGCCACGCCGCCTTGCGCGGGTTCAGATACTTCTCCACGGGCTTGCGCGCCGCTTCGTCCGGCACCTTCTCCCTGGTCACCGGCGAGACCTTCATCGTCTCCCCGTCCCAGCGCGTCACCGGCACGCCGCGTTCGTCGGTGACGTATTCCACGCCGTCATGCGCCAGCACCGCGTCGCGGTTCTCGATATTGCGGAAATCGCGGATCACCGGCTGCGGCGGGTGCACGTCGCCACGGGTGCGGAAGTGCCATTGCAGGTAGCCGATCCACAGCACCACTTCGGCAATGGCGGCGGCGCGCGGGTTGAGTTCGATGCCCAGCAGGTTGTGCGGGTCCACGGTCTCGCCGGCCATGGCGTCGGCGCGTTCGCCGTCCAGGGCCAGGCCGGTCTGGCGGTATCCGAGTTCGTCCAGCGCGTTGAGCACTTCGCCTTCCAGGCGCTTGAGGTGTTCCAGCGTGACGTACAGGAAGTTGCCCGAGCCGCAGGCGGGGTCGAGCACGCGCACGGTGCACAGGCGGTGGTGGAAGCGCTTGAGTTCGGCGATGGCGGCGTCCGCCTTGCCCTCGTCGGCCAGGGTGCCGGCGGCGGCCTGGGCGTCGCTCCATTCGCGCCGCAGCGGTTCGATCACGGTCGGCAGCACCAGGCGTTCGACGTAGGCGCGCGGGGTGTAGTGGGCGCCGAGCTTGTGGCGATCCTTCGAACTCAGCGCACGCTCCAGCAGGGTGCCGAAGATGGCCGGCTCCACGTGCTGCCAGTCGGCGCGGGCGGCGTCGAGCAGCAGCGCGATCTGGGCGGCGTCCAGCGGCAGGGTCTCGGGCTGCTTGAACAGCTTGCCGTTGAAGCGCAGCACGTCGCCGGCCAGCACGGCGGAGAAGCCGCCTTCGTCCATGTCGCGCCAGAGCTGGGCGAGCATGCGCATGGCCACGTCGGGCTGTTCGGCGTGGCGCGCCAGCAGGTCGCGGAAGCTGTGCGCCGGCAGCAGCTTCACGTCCTCGGCAAACATGGTGAACAGGCAGCGCATCAGGAACTGCGCGACCAATTCGGGCGCGTGGTCGGCCTGTTCGAGGCTCTTGGCGAGCTTCGCGAGGCGGTCGGCGATCTCGCGAGTGACGCGGGCGGATTCGCGGCTGGGGTCCAGGCCCAGCGGGTCGGTCCAGACCCGGCGCAGGCGCTCGCGCAGTTCGGGGCGGCGCAGCTCGGCCAGCGCGATGCGATGGCTGCGCGGGTCCGGGAACGGCACGTAGGTGCCGCCGGAGCGGCTGAATTCGGAATACAGCTCGATCCGCTGGCCCACGTCCACCACCACCACGAACGGCGGCCGGCCTTCTTCGGCGGGCAGCGCGCGGGCATAGGCCTCGGCCTGGCTGCGGGCGCGCAGCAGGGCGTCGTCGAAACCCTTGGTATGCGCGCCCAGGCGCAGCTTCTTCGACTCCAGCACGAAGGCGCCGCGGCGGTACAGGTCGATGCGGCCGGCGCTGGTGCTGCCATCGCCGTGGCGGAAGGTGATCGGGCGCTCGAACATGTAGTCCTGTTCGGGCGTGGGGTGCGGCACGTCCACGCCGAGCAGGCGGCACAGGTCGATCAGGAAGCTCTGCGAGGTCGAGAGTTCCGAGGCCGCAACACCCTGCCAGCGGGCGATGAATTCCTCGGCGCGTTGCTGCCCGCTGTCGGGCGCGGCTGCGGCGATGTCTGCTTGCTCCACGTAGGCCCCCTGCCCGCGAATGCCAATGCTCGGGAAAGGATACGCCAAGCGCCGGCTGAACCGCTGGCCGCCAGCGCTGATCCACACCGCCCCTCCGCCTTGCCGTCACGGCACCGCAGCGGGAACAATCCCTGCACATTGCGTGAAAGGAGCGGTGGATGGATCGGATCGAGTGCATGCGGGCGTTCATCGAGGCGGTGCGGGCCGAGAGCTTCGCCGGAGCGGCGCGCACGCTGGATGTGCCGCGTTCCAAGATCAGCAAGCTGGTGAAGGATCTGGAGCAGTCGCTCGGGGTGAAGTTGCTGATGCGCACGACGCGCAGCCTGCACCTGACCGAGGCCGGCACCGCGTTCTACGAGGACGCGCAGGAAGTGCTGGCCGCGCTGGAAGAGGCCGAGGAACGCGCGCGCGGCACCCTGGGCATCCGTGGCATCGTGCGCTGCAATGTGCCGGTGTCCTTCGGCATGCGGGTGCTGGCCGGGCTGGTGCCGCGCTTCCTGGAACGCTACCCGGATATCGAATTGCAGGTGTCGCTGACCGATCATCTGATCGATCCGGTGCGCGGCGGTTTCGATGTGACGATCCGCATCGCCGACCTGGCCGATTCCTCGTTCGCCGCGCGCCGCATCATGCCGGCGCCGCGCAGCCTGGTGGCCTCCCCCGCCTATCTGGCACAGCGCGGAACACCGCAGGCGCCGGACGATCTGGCCGATCACGCCTTCATCAACTATGGCTGCCTGCAAAGCGGCATCACGATCCAGCTCACGCGCGGCAAGGAGGTGCGGCGGGTGCGCACTCGCGGCCCGGTGATGGCCGACAACGGCGATTTCCTTGTCCAGATGGCCGACGCCGGGCTCGGCATCGCGCTGGTGCCGGACTTCATCGCCGCCGATGCGATCACGGCCGGAACACTGGTGCGGGTGCTGGAGGACTGGAGCGCGCCGCCGATCGCGGTGCATGCGCTGTTCCAGCAGACCCGCAGCATGTCCTTGCGGCTGCGGCGTTTCATCGATTTTCTGGTCGAAGAGCTGGGCGAGGAACTGGGCGAGGACTGCGACGACCCCGCGATTTCGTCCTGATTGGTGTCATTCTGGAAACAATGAATGAAGGATTTGCCGGTATTTGTAAAAAATCCGGCCACATAGACTGCCGGGCAACTTCTTCATTGCAGGCAGGAAACGCCATGATCGAACACCGCTCTTTTGCAGACCTTGGTGGAGCCAACCACGGCTGGCTCGATGCCAAACACCATTTTTCCTTCGCCGGATACCACGATCCCGAACGTATGCACTGGGGTGCGCTGCGGGTCTGGAATGACGACACCATCCAGCCCGGCACCGGCTTCCCGCCGCATCCGCATGCCGACATGGAAATCATCACCTATGTGCGCGAAGGCGCGATCACGCACCAGGACAGCCTGGGCAACACCGGCCGCACCGGGGCCGGTGATGTGCAGGTGATGAGCGCCGGCAGCGGCGTGCGCCATTCCGAATACAACCAGGAGCCGGGCGTCACCCGGATCTTCCAGATCTGGATCTTCCCCGACCAGAAGGGCGGCGCGCCCTCGTGGGGCGCCAGGCCCTTCCCCAAGGGCGAGCGATCGGGCCGCTTCGTCACCCTGGCCAGCGGTATCGCAGGCGATGAGGACGCGCTGCCGATCCGCACCGACGCGCGCGTGCTGGGTGCCACACTGAAAGCCGGCGAAAGCACCGAATACCGTTTCGCCGGCCCCGGCCGCTACGGCTACCTGGTGCCGGCCAAGGGCAAGGTGGAGGTTGACGGCGTGACGCTGGAAGCGCGCGATGGCGCCGCGATCAGCCAGCTCGACAGCTTCCGTATCACCGCGCTGGAGGATGCCGAACTGGTGCTGGTGGATACGGCGGGTTGAGGCCGCGGCCATTCACGTCGTATTGCACGCGTTATCCCGTTGGCGGGTTCCTGTTCACACAAAAAGCGCGTGAACCACTCACCCCCGCTCGCCTCCTGTTTCTTGATTGTTGCTGAACCGGAAACACTGAGTATCGCGGGACTGCCTTTGTACCGCTATATTCGGCCCCATCTTTCTCGCGAGCGATATCTGCTTTGTTCAAAGGATAAGGAAACCATGAAAAATAACACCCCACTGACCGCTTTCCTCCTCGCTGCCGCCCTGGGCACGCTTTCCATCGGCGCGCACGCCGCCAATCCGACCGGTTTCTATGCCGGCGCCGGCGTGGGCCAGTCCATGGTCGATGAATATTTCATCGATGACGAGGACACCGCGTTCCAGGTCTTCGGTGGCTACCAGTTCAACCCGCACTTCGGGCTGGAAGCGGCGTACAGCGATTTCGGCGATATCGATCTGCGTGGCGCTTCCGGCCGTATGAAAGCCGACACCCTGTCACTGGTTGCGGTCGGCACGCTGCCCTTCACCGACAACTTTTCCGGCTATGCCAAGGCCGGCGTGCACAGCTGGGATGCCGACTACCGCAACCACAGCATCGTGAGGCCCGCCAGCGCGGATGGCACCGATCCCACCTACGGCCTGGGCCTGCAATACCGCTTCAGTGACACCATCGCGCTGCGTGGCGAGTACAGCCGTTTCGAGATGGATGACCTGGACATGGATCTGGCACAGATCCAGATCCGCTTCGATTTCTGAGCTGCGCGAGCATTGATCCAAACAGGGCCGGCCCGGCATGGGTCGGCCCTTTGCGTTGGGCGCAGCGAAATTCGTGTCGATCCGCAATCACACCCGCGGCTGTGGATCGCAATACACGTCTTGAACAGAAAAACCGTCCGCCCGTACCGCGTCAGGCTTCCTGCTCAAAGCAGCCATTCGATCGGCAGCAGCGCGAAGAACGCGACCATCGCGCGGCGCCAGCGCGTGGTGCCCGGTTCGGTCTCGTGCACGGTTTCGGTGCCGTCGCCATGGCGTTCGATCCAGCGCAGTTTCCCTGCGTCGGAAAGGCGCAGCTCGTAGGCGATCAGCGGCGTGGCGGCATCCAACCGCGCCGCCATGCGTTGCGCCAGTTCCGGGCTGTCGATGACGAAACCCAGCTCGGTGTTCAGATGTGCCGAGCGCGGATCGAAATTGAACGAGCCGATGAACACGCGCCGCCCGTCGGCGGTGAAGGTCTTGGCATGCAACGACGCGCCAGAGCTGCCGATCACCGAGCCGGCGCGCTCGTCGCCGCTGGCCTCGCGCCAGGACAGGCTGCCGGACTGATGGCGCAGTTCCCACAGCCGGATGCCAGCGCGCAGCATCGGCTTGCGGTGATCGGCGTAGCCGGCGTGCACGATCGGCACATCGGTGGCCTCCAGCGCATTGGTGATGATGTCCAGTTCCACGCCGCGCTGCGCCATCGCGATGAAACCATCCACGCCCTTGCTGGTCGGCACGAAGTAGCCGGACACCAGATGCAGGCTGTGCTGCGGGTGCTGCAGCAGCCGGTCGATGCGGCTGATCAGCAGTCCTTCGCGCGGCGCCTTGCCCAGCGCCTTGGCCGGATCGTCGCTGACCATGCGCACCGGCGCCCAGTGGAACGGCAATTGTGCGCGCGCCAGTTGGGTCACAAATGGCAGGCGCTGCAAGGCCTGCACATAGCGCTGTGCCTCGGCGCGCTGCTGCAATGCCAGCGCTTCGGCTCGCAACGTATCCAGCCGTTCCGCGGGGACCGGCGCCAGGATTCGTTCGGCCGGATACGACGACGCACTCTCCCAGTAGCGGTCGAAATCGCGTGACACCTCGTCCACCACGTCACCGACCGCAAGCACGTCCAGATCGAAGAACAGGCTGCCATCACCGGCACCGAAATATTCGTCACCTATATTGCGCCCGCCGATGATCGTGGCCTGATTGTCAACCGTGAACGATTTGTTGTGCATGCGCCGGTTGAGGCGGAAGAAGTCGGTGACATAGCCGACCCAGCGCGGCCAGCGCAGCACGAATGGATTGAACAGGCGCACCTCGATATTCGGGTGTGCATCCAATGCCGCCAGGGTGTCATCCAGCCCGAGCGTGGTGTTGTCATCCTGCAGCAGCCGCACCCGCACCCCGCGATCGGCGGCCGTGCGCAGTTCGTTGAAGAGCAGTGTCCCGGTGATGTCGCCGTGCCAGATGTAGTACTGCGCGTCGATGCTGCGCTCGGCGCCGCGTGCCAGCAGCACACGCGCGGCGAAGGCGTCCTGACCGTCATCGAGCAGATGCAGTCCGGACAACTCCGGATGCCGGGCTCGGCTGTCGGCCAGCGCCCGCCCAATCGCGGTATCGGCGGTATCCGGCAACGCCTGTGACACCGTTCGCCCCTCCAGCGAGGGCAACGGCGCCCACAGACGCAGCGCGAGAACCAGAGCCAGCAGCACCAGCAACAGGACAACAAAGATCTTCAGCCACCTCACCCCGCCACCTCGTTACCGTCCTGAGCACGCCGGACCGATGATCAAAGGTTACCGCCGCAAGGTGGCATCGTCGCGGCATAGTCCACCCAGACACCGGCAATCGCGCAGGAGCACACCCGCAGAGGGCGCGAAACGATGCGCAATCGTCAGCCCCCATCACGCCCCCTGCGAACGCGCATCTGCAACCACAACGCGAAGCCACAACGCGGCGAAGAACGCGCCCTGGCTCAGCGCCCGAAGCGGACAGCCAGATTGAGCGAGGTCACACCGACATCGAAACGGCCATTGGTGTCTTCGGCATCGAACCCGAAGCGCTTGCCGATGCCCTGATAGCGATCATGATCCAGGCGCAGATCAACCGATGGCGTGACCCGCCAGTTCAGGCCCAAGCCGAACCCCGGAACGGTATCGTCACTGCTGTGGGAGAAATCCGGGTACTCGTAGATCGTGGTGTTGAGCTGGAAATAATCCTGACTCGCGTTGAACATCCCGGCACGCACGCTGGCGGAAAATGTCGGCGAAAACTCCCACTCGTAGAACGCAGAAATCCCCCAGGCCTCAAGGTCGTAATGACCATCGACCAGGAAATCCGGCGAAGGCTGCATGATGGAAATCACCCTCATGTGGTACCGGCTCACCACCGAACCCAGATCCACGTATGAGGCCTCCAGCCCGAAACCGTTGCCGAAACGGTAACCGGCAAACAGCTTCCAGGCCGTATCCGAATCATCCACCAGGTCGGCTGAAAGCAGCTCATACCCGGTGCTGCGCGCCAGAGCGTTCTCGATCTGGCCGACGAGCCCACCGGAATGGCGGGCATGGCCGCCACCGCCACCCACGTAGAATCCCGGATCAGCGGCGAATGCGCCCGATGAGAATCCGAGGGTCACTATCAACATCGCTTGCTTCATGTTCATTTCGACCTCCATCCATCCGTGGATACAGCGCTGGACTGGAATCATTCCTGCCAGCAGCCTGCATCAGTGCGGCGAACCTACCCCACCGCGCCGCCCCCCCCCGCAACCCTGAGGGACGCGCGCTGTTTTTCCGGCAATTTTAATAACTTCCTGACCTGTGACTCGGCTACAAGAACCCTTCTCCCGCCGGGAGAGGGAAAAGTCAGCTGAGCGATGGGGCCAATCAGGAGAACCTTTGCCACCACAGACTTTTCTGCAACCCCAACCCGCCATCGCGGCAATGCCCAGCCGTCAAGCGGAAATCAGGAACACAGCTGGAAAATGACCACCAGCGACATTTTGCGGATTGCTGGAAGCGTGTTTGACGGCAATCAATCCGGATCAGGCCCCGGCCAGCCACCAGGCGCTGGCCTGCACGCAGATCAGCGCGTAGATTCCGGCCAGGGCATCGTCGAGCATCGTGCCGAAGCCGCCGCCGACACGGCGGTCGGCCCAGCCCACCGGCCAGGGTTTGAGGATGTCAAACAGGCGGAACAGCACGAAGGCCGCCAGCAACCAGACCCAGCCGGCCGGCACCGCGATCAGCGCGATCCACAGGCCGATGAATTCATCCCAGACGATCAGGCCGGGGTCGTGCACGCCCAGACGCCGGATCGTCCAGTTCGCCGCCCAGGTGCCGAGCGCGAAGGCCAGCAACAGTGCCAGTAGATACGCCGGCAACGGCAGTTCGCGCAGCACCAGCCACGGCACGAAAGCCGCCAGCGTGCCGAACGTGCCCGGCGCGACCGGCACCAGCCCCGAGCCAAAACCGGTGGCGATCCAGCCGGCCGGATGCGACAGCACGCGGCGCGCGGCGCAGGGAATCTTCGAGCTCATGCAGTCGGCTCCACGAAATGCTGCCAGCCGGCGCCACCCAGTTCGATGACACCGCCATCCGCATCATGCAGGCGGACGCCACCGTTTTCGACCACACGACCGATGCGGGTCAGTGTCACGTCGCTGCCTGCCAGCGCGGTGCGCACTGCGTCGATACGGGATTCCGGCAGCGTGAAGGCCAGTTCGTAGTCGTCGCCGCCACTGGCCTGGCAGCGCAATCGGAAGGCGGGATCGGCGACTGAACGCAGCGCTTCGGAAGCCGGCAGCGCGGCCGCATCCAGCACGATGCCGACGCCACTGGCGTGGGCGACATGGCCCAGATCGGCCAGCAAACCATCCGAAACATCGATCACCGCATGCGCCTGTCCGCACAACGCCAGACCCAGCGCGGTACGCGGCACGGGCCGGTGCAGTCGTTGTTGCATCCTTTGCAGCTGCGCTGGGGCGGTGTCTCCCGAACCTAGACGCAGGGCCGCAGCGGCATCGCCCAGCGTGCCACTGACGAATACCGCATCGCCGACCTGCGCGCCGCTACGTGTCAACGCTCGGCCCACCGGCACGAAACCCAGCGCGGTGATGCCGACCGCAAGCGGGCCACGTGTCGTATCGCCGCCGACCAAGGCGATGCCGCTGGCCGCTGCCAACTGGCCAAATCCCTGCATCAATCCCGCGACGAAATCCGCATCGGCCTGCGGCAGCGACAGCGACATCAGCGCCCAGGCCGGCGTCGCGCCCATCGCGGCCAGATCGGACAGGTTCACCGCCAGCGCCTTCCAGCCGATATCTGCCGCATCGGCATCGGCCGCAAAATGCACCCCGACATTGAGCGTGTCGCAGACCGCGACCAGTTGCTGCCCGGCCGGCACGTCGAGCACCGCGCCATCGTCGCCGATGCCCAACGCGACATCGGCGCGACGGCCACTTTGCGCTGCGATGCGGGCGATCAGATCGAATTCGGCCATGAGCATCCGGAACCGGAAAACAGGATGGGCGGCGTTCGCGTCAGCCAGCACGCGCGTGTACGTGAATCACACCCTTCGCGCCGCCGCACGGCACTCAACGCCGCGCGGCGCTGACTTCCGGCTCGCGCCACTGCGCCGCAGCGCGATCCAGCACGCCGTTGACGTAGCTGTGGCCGTGATCGGCGCCGAAACGTTTGGTGGTTTCAATCGCCTCATTCAGCACCACGCGGTACGGCACATCAATGCGGAACAGCAGTTCATAGGCGGCCAGACGCAGCACTCCGCGCTCGATCGGATCGATCTGGGCGATATCGCGGTCGACGAAGCGGCGCAGTTCCTCGTCGATCTTCGCCAGATTCCCATCGACCCCGCGCAGCAGATCCTCGAAATACTCCAGATCGGCGATTTCCATGTCCTGCTCGGTGCGGAACTGGGCGATGACCTCCGCGATGTTCTGGCCCGACAACTGCCAGGCGTAGATCGCCTGCAAGGCACGCCGCCGCGCGCGCGAACGGGCGGCGGGATCGACACCATCAGGTCGGACCGAACGCGAACCGTGCCCGCTCATGCCAGCTGCTCCAGCAGATCCACCATCTCGATCGCGGCCAATGCCGCCTCCTCGCCCTTGTTGCCGTGCACACCACCGGCACGCGCCTGCGCATCCTCGTGCCGTTCCACCGCCAGCACGCCGTTCAACACCGGCAGCCGGTGCCGCAGCGACACCTGCATCAGACCTTCGGCACAGCCATCGGCAACCTGTTCGTAATGGCGGGTTTCACCGCGCACCACGCAGCCCAGCGCAATCAGCGCCGCATAGCGGCCATCGGCCGCGACGCAACCGGCCGCCTGCGGGATTTCCCAGGCGCCGGGCACGCGGATCACGTCGATGGTCTCGGCGTCGACGCCGTGATCCTGCAGCGTGGTGCGCGCCGCTTCGACCAGCGCATCGACGATGCGGGGATTCCAGCGGCTGGCAAGGATGGCGAAACGCGCGCCGGCGCGGGCACGGATCTGCCCTTCGTAGTGGCTCATGGACGGACCGGAAGTACTAAAACACGCAGTTTACCCGCCACGCGACACCTCCGCGTAGCCCACGACCTCCAGACCGAAGCCGCCCAGCGCCACCTGGCGGCGTGGCGTGCCGAGCACGCGCAGCCGGCGCGCACCCAGATCAGCCAGGATCTGGGCGCCGACGCCGTTGCGGCGCCATTCGGCCGGGCCGTCAGGCGTGGTGCTTGCGGTGCTCTGGCCCTGAAGCCGCGACAACAGGTTTTCCGCCGGTGCCGCACCGCACAAGATCACCACGATGCCGCACTCGGCGGCGGCCGCTTCGGCCAGCGCGCGCGACAGCGAGATGCCCAGATCCTCGCGTTCGATGTGAAGAAGATCGGTCAGCACGTTCTCCACATGCACCCGCACCAGCACTTCATCGCTGGCTGCCGGATCACCACGCAGCAGCGCGAAATGCAGCGCGCCATCGACCAGATCGCGGTAGCTGACCAGACGGAACGGGCCGGCATCGGTCTGCACCTCGCGTTCATCGACACGCTCGATGCCGCGTTCGGTGCGCAGCCGGTACTGGATCAGATCGGCGATGGAACCGATCTTCAGGCCGTGCTCTCGCGCGAACACTTCAAGCTGCGGGCGACGTGCCATGGTGCCGTCCGGATTCAGGATTTCCACAATCACGCCAGCCGGTTCCAGCCCCGCCAGCCGCGCCAGATCGACCGCCGCCTCGGTATGTCCGGCGCGGCGCAGCACACCGCCGGGCTGGGCGATCAACGGGAAGATGTGGCCGGGCTGGTGCAGATCATCGGGCGCTGCATCGGCCTTCACTGCGGTCTGGATGGTATGGGCGCGGTCGGCAGCGGAAATGCCGGTGGTGACGCCCTGCGCGGCCTCGATCGAGACCGTGAACGCGGTGCGGAACTGCGAGCGGTTGTCGCGCGCCATCAGCGGCAGACCGAGGCGTTCGCAGCGCTCGGTGGTCATCGGCAGGCACACCAGTCCGCGCCCATGCGTGACCATGAAATTGATGTCGTCCGGCCGCACCAGGCTGGCGGCCATCACCAGGTCGCCTTCGTTCTCGCGGTCTTCGTCATCGACCACGACGACCATGCGGCCGGCGCGGATGTCTTCGATCAGTTCGGGGATCGTCGCAAAGCTCATGCCTGCGTCTCCTTTTCAAACAGCCGCTCGGCATAGCGCGCCATCAGATCCACTTCGATATTGACCGCATCGCCGACCTGCCGCTGCGAGAACGTCGTGACCTGCTGCGTATGCGGGATCAGGTTGACTTCGAACTCGTCGCCGTCGACCGCGTTCACCGTGAGGCTGACGCCGTCGATGCAGACCGAACCCTTGCGCGCGATGTAGCGCGACAGCCCGGACGGCACCCGGAAGCACCAGCGCTGCGAACGCGCATCGATTTCGATGGCGGTCACTTCGGCCAGACCATCAACGTGGCCGGTGACCAGATGCCCACCGAGGCGGTCGGCCAGACGCAGCGCCTTTTCCAGATTCACCACGTCGCCTTCGGCGGCATCGCCGAGCGTGGTCAGGCCCAGGGTTTCATTCGAGACATCGGCGAAAAAGCCCTGCACGGACGGTTCCAGCGCAGTCAGGCACACGCCGGATACGGCGATGCTGTCGCCGGGCGCGACATCCGAAAGGTCAAGGGAGCCGGTTTCGATATGCAGTCGCACATCGCCGCCGCGTGGCTCGATGCGGATGATGCGGCCGAGGGCCTGGATGATGCCGGTAAACATGGTCGTTCTCCGCGAAAGGGATGCGAAAAACGCCGTCAAGGCTTGTGACCGTGGCGGCATGGCCGCTGCGGATCGTCTTCTTCACTCCGGACTGTGACCGTCGGCTCCGGCATCGGACCGGATCTGCTGACCTTGCGCTGCGCGCAAGCGCTCGCGGGCTTATCGCGGCAAACCGCGACCTACCGCCGGTGGGGACTTGCACCCCGCCCTGAAGACGTTGCCCGCCAGCGCGAGCCTGTCGGGCTCTTGCGGCGGACTGTTGATGATGGGGATCGGCCAAGGCCGGTTCAAGGCGCGCGGAGGGGACTTTTTCTGCTGTGGCCCGCATGGCCGTGAAACCGGATCGGACTCGCTCAGGTCGGCAACGACGCGTACTGCCTCGGCGCTGCCGCCAGCAGCACGTAGCGCATCAGCCATGCGGACAGCGACCGCGCCGCGGGTGGGTCATCGCCCCAGCCATAACAATGCGAACGCCAGCGCCGCCGGCAGCGCCTGGATGAACAGGATCTTGCGTCCCACCGTCAGCGCACCGAACACGCCGGCCACGATCACGCAGCCCAGGAAAAACAGTTTGATCGCGAACCCTTCCGCACCCAGCCACAGGCCCCACGCCAGTCCGGCCACCAGAAAACCGTTGTACAAGCCCTGATTGGCCGCCAGCACCCGGGTCTGCTGCGCGAACTCGGGCGTCAGCTTGAAGGCGCGGCGGCCGGCGGGCCGGGTCCACAGGAACATTTCCAGCACCAGGAACCACAGGTGCAGCAGCGCGACCAGCGCGGTCAGAAGGTTGGCGGCAAGGTTCATGGGCGATGGCCATAGCGGAAACCGGGCTGCCGATCTTCGCATGTCGGCGCTACCGGGTTTGCAGCAGCGCCCCGTCGCCCCCACACTTGCGCGCTTCGCGATCACCCTTGCTCCGATACCACCGCTGCCCAGCCTGATTCCGTCGCCCGTCTGTTTTCGACCTGAAACAACGCCGGTGGATGCTGCCGGGTTCGCGCGCCGGACCTTTTGCCGATGAATCACTCGTTGATGCCCCTGATCCTGCTGGTCCTCGGATTCCTGTGCCAATGGCTGGCCTGGCGGGTGCGCCTGCCGGCGATCCTGTTCCTGCTGCTGACCGGCATCGTGCTGGGCCCGGCCACCGGCCTGCTGGATCCAGATGCGATGTTCGGCGATGTGCTGTTCCCGCTGGTATCGCTGGGGGTGGCGGTGATCCTGTTCGAGGGCAGTCTCGGCCTGCGCTGGTCGGAAATACGCGGCGTGGCGCCGGTGGTGCTGAATCTGGTCACGGTCGGCGCGCTGGTCAGCCTCGTGGTACTGGCGGCGGCGGCGCGCTATCTGGTCGGGTTGTCGTGGGAACTGGCGTTGCTGTTCGGCGCGCTGACCTGCGTCACCGGGCCGACGGTGGTGGCGCCAATGCTGCGCGCGGTGCGGCCGAACGCGAAGATCGCGAACGTGCTGCGCTGGGAGGGCATCATCATCGACCCGATTGGTGCGCTGTTTGCGGTGCTGGTGTTCAACTGGATCTTGCTGGGCATGGCGCGCGACACCTTCAGCGGTGCGCTCGGCGAGTTCCTGCTGACCACGGCGGTGGGCACCGGCTTCGGTGTCGCCGGTGCGATCGGCCTGGGTTTCCTGCTGCGCCGCCACTGGATTCCCGAATACCTGCACAACTACGCCACCCTGGTCGCGGTGCTTTCGGTGTTCTGGCTGTCCAATGCCGGCGCCGCCGAATCAGGCCTGCTGGCGGTGACCATCATGGGCATGTGGCTGGGCAACCACCCGCATCTGCACATGGACGACATCCTCGATTTCAAGGAGCACCTGTCCACGCTGCTGATCTCGCTGCTGTTCATCGTGCTGGCGGCGAGGCTGGACTGGCCCAGCCCCGCAATCGCACTGGGCGGAGCAGCGGTACTCGCCGTGGCGATGCTGGTGGCGCGGCCGCTGTCAGTGCTGGTCTCGACGCTGGGCAGCAGCCTGGACTGGCGCGAGCGCGCGCTGATCGCATGGATCGCGCCGCGCGGCATCGTGGCGGCGGCGGTGTCGGCGCTGTTTGCGCTGAAGCTGGAAAAGGAAGGCGTGGCCGGTGCCGAACAACTGGTGCCGCTGACCTTCCTGCTGATCATCGGCACCGTGGTACTGCAAAGCGCCACTTCTCGCCGGCTGGCACGCCGCCTCGGGGTGTCGGAACCGGACCGGCGCGGCGTGCTGATCGTCGGTGCCAATCCAGTGGCACGCGCCCTGGCGCTGGCGTTGCAGCAGCAGAAGATCCCGGTGCTGCTGGCCGATGACGACTGGATGGCGATCCGTACCGCGCGTATGGCCGGGCTGCGCACCTTCTTCGGCAACCCGGTTTCCGAACATGCCGATGTGCATCTGGACCTGACCGGCATCGGCTCGCTGCTGGCGATATCCACGCGGCGCGAACTCAATTCGCTCTCCTGCGTGCGCTACGCGCCCGAGTTCGGCCGCGAACGCATCTTCCGCCTGCGCATCCTGCCGCCGGGCGAAGCGCCACGGCAGACGCTGTCCGGCGTGCAGTCGGGCACGCCGTTGTTCGGCAACTCGGTCACCCACCGGCAGCTCAATGAAAGCCTTGCCGCCGGCGCCGGCATCCGCAGCACCCGCCTGACCGACACCTTCGGCTGGAAGGAATACCGCGAGCGCCACGGCGAGGATGCGCTGCTGCTGTTCGCCATCGACGAACGCGGCATCCTGCGCCCTACCACCGGCAAACAGGATTGGCAGCCGAAGGCGGGCTGGACAGTGCTGGTGCTGGCCCAACCTTCAAACGGCAACGGGACAACATCCACCGATCCGGCGACGGGCTGAGCGGCGGCTGGCGTCTACTCTGCCGCGCGCAGCAGCAAGCGCCAGTCAGGGCCGAGCTTGCGTTCGTCCACGACATGCAGCTTCCAGCGTTCAGCCATGTCGGTCAGCGCCGGCAGCTGCAGCAACGGGCGCGCTTCGGAGCCGAGCAGCAGCGGCGCGATATAGAGCAGCAGCTCATCCGCCAAGCCTTGTGCGAACAGCGCACCGCAAAGCACCGGGCCGGCTTCGACCTGGATTTCGTTGATGCCGCGTTCGCCCAGACGCTGCAAGGCGGCTGGCAGCGAAAGGCCGTTTTCGTCCAGCGGCAATGGCTCGCATTCGACATTGCTGAAACGCGAATCCGGCACTTCGCCCGGCACATGGAAGAACAGCGTCGGGGCACTGCCATCGAGCAGATGCATGCCGGCGGCGGTGCGCAGATGGCGGTCCAGCACCACGCGCAGCACCGGCGCGATATCGGCTTCGGGTACGCGCGCGGTCAGGCGCGGATCGTCGGCCAGCACGGTGCCGCTGCCGGTCAGGATCGCGCCGGCACGCGCGCGCCAGTGCTGCACATCGTCGCGCGCGGCCTCGCCGGTGATCCACTTGGATTCGCCATTGCCCAGCGCGGTGCGCCCGTCCAGGCTCATCGCCAGCTTGATCCGCAGCCACGGCCGGCCGCGCTCGATGCGAGACAGGAAACCGCGATTGATCGCGCGCGCCTGCGTTTCCATCAGCCCCGACTCGACCACGATCCCGGCCTCGCGCAGTCGCTCGAAGCCGGTGCCGGCGACCTGCGGAAACGGATCGCGCAGCGCCGCGACCACGCGCGTGACGCCCGATTCGATCAAGGCGTCCACGCACGGCGGGGTACGGCCGTGATGGGCGCAGGGTTCCAGCGTCACATAGGCGGTGGCACCGCGCGCGCGCTCACCGGCATCGTGCAGCGCCAGCACTTCGGCATGCGCCCCGCCGGCACGCTGGTGCCAGCCTTCGCCGACGACCTCCTCGCCCTGCGCGATGACACAACCGACCATCGGATTGGGCCGCGTGGTGTACGCGCCGCGTTCGGCCAGGCGCAGCGCGCGGGCCATCATGGCGTGATCGGTAGATGAAAATGCGTGCTTCATCGGCGCCCTCTCAAACGGCCAGATCAGGCAGCCGCAGCAGCGGCAGCCATAGCGCGATGACGCTGAAACCATCGACCAGCATCGCGCCGATCGCACTGGCCATGGCTGTCACCGTGCCGCGCCGCGGATACGCCTCCAGCCGCCACCAGATCACACCGACCAGCAGTGGCAACAGCAGTGAAACCGGCCACCAGTGCATCCAGAAACGCGTCAGTTCCGGCAATGGCGCGCCGGCGGATTCGTAGATCGGCGCGATGCGCGTAGTCAGCAGCCAAGGCAGCAACGCCGCCGGCACCGAGCCGAACAGCCCGACACCCGACAGCAGCGACTGCCGTCCTTCCATTACTCAGCGCTTCCGCTCGCGCGCCGTGCTCTTGTCGAAGGGAAGCACCTCACCCACCAGCAGCGGCAGCTGCTCTTCGCCATCAGGCAGGTCGCGTTCCAGCATTTCAATTTCCTCGCGGAAATCGGCCACGTCCTCGAAGCGGCGATAGACCGAGGCGAAGCGCACATAGCCGACATGATCGAGTTTGCGCATCTGCGCCATCACGAAATCACCCAACCGGCGCGAAGCCAGTTCGCGTTCGCCGGTGGTGCGGGCCTGCTGCACCACGGCACGCACCGCGGCTTCGAGTTGTTCTTCCGGCACCGGGCGCTTGTGCAGCGCGCGCTCCATCGAACGGCGCAGCTTGCCGACATCGAAGGCTTCGCGCCGGCCATCGCCTTTCACCAGCATCGGCAGCTTCAGCTCGGCGGTCTCGCTGGTGCTGAAGCGCCCGCCGCACTCGCTGCACTCGCGCCGGCGCCGGATGCTGCTGCCATCCTCGCTCACGCGCGAATCGATGACGCGGGTGTCTTCGTGCTGGCAGAAGGGGCAGTGCATTGGAGGCCGGGATTGGGGATTAGGGATTGGGGATTCGAAAAGCAGGGTTATGGGCGGGGCGGGATTTTCGCTCTTGCAAATCCCGAACCCCCTATCCCGAATCCCTGCTCTCAGTCAGTACACCGGATATTTCCGGCACTGCGCCGTCACCGCATCACGCACGCGGGCGATGACGGTTTCGTCGTTGGGTGCGTCGAGGATGTCGGCGATCCAGTTGGCCAGGTCGACGCAATCCTGTTCGACATAACCGCGTGTGGTGACCGCCGGCGTACCCAGGCGCAGGCCGGAGGTGACGAACGGTGAGCGCGGGTCGTTCGGTACCGAGTTCTTGTTGACGGTGATGTTGGCGCGGCCGAGCGCGGCTTCGGCGTCCTTGCCAGAGACATCCTTGCCGATCATGTCGACCAGCATCAGATGGTTCTGGGTGCCGCCGGACACGATCTTGTAGCCGCGCGCGATCAGCGTGTCCGCCATCGCCTGGGCATTCTTCACCACCTGCTGCTGGTAGCTCTTGAACGACGGGTCCAGCGCTTCCTTGAACGCCACCGCCTTGGCCGCGATCACATGCATCAGCGGGCCGCCCTGGATGCCGGGGAAGACGATGGACTGGAGCTTCTTCTCGATCTCCTCGGCCGCTTCGCCGGCCGCATCGCGGCTGAGCACGATGATGCCGCCACGCGGGCCGCGCAGGGTCTTGTGCGTGGTCGAGGTGACCACGTGCGCATGCGGCAGCGGGCTCGGATAGACACCGGCCGCGATCAGCCCGGCGACGTGCGCCATGTCCACGAACAGCCAGGCGCCGATCTTGTCGGCGATGGCGCGGAAGCGGGCCCAGTCGATCACCTGCGAATAGGCCGAGAAACCGGCCACGACCATCTTCGGCTTGTGCTCAAGCGCCAGACGCTCGACTTCGTCGTAATCGATCAGGCCCTGCTCGTTGACACCGTACTGGACCGCGTTGAACAGCTTGCCCGAGGCATTGACCTTGGCGCCGTGAGTCAGATGGCCGCCATGCGCCAGGCTCATGCCCAGAATCGTGTCGCCAGGTTGCAGCAGCGCGAAATACACCGCCTGGTTGGCCTGCGAACCCGAGTGCGGCTGCACATTGGCGTAGTCGGCGCCGAACAGTTGCTTGACGCGTTCGATCGCCAGCGTTTCCGCCACATCGACATGCTCGCAGCCGCCGTAATAGCGCTTGCCGGGATAGCCCTCGGCGTACTTGTTGGTGAGCTTGCTGCCCTGCGCTTCCATCACCAACGGGCTGGCGTAGTTCTCGCTGGCGATCAGTTCGACGTGGTCTTCCTGCCGCTGCGATTCGGCGGCGATGGCGCGGGCCAGTTCGGGATCGAACGCCGCGAGCGTGCTGGTCTTGTCATACATGCGCTGGTCCTCCTGGGCAAGTTCACCATCATAACCCGGCGCGCGTCGGGTGTTCTGTTCCCGGCCCGCCGATACCACCGCCCGAAGCGCCGGCCATCGCAGGGAAAATCCGACGGCTGAACGACACCGGCCGCCGGCATCGGGCGTGCGCGCACCTGTCCGGTTGGGCAGCAACCCGGGCCGTGGTGGCAAATTCCTGTGGCGCCCCCATATCCCCATTCACACGCTGGATGTCGAGCCAAGTGCCGGCTCTCGCCTCTTGTCCGTCCAGTACCTGAGCCAAACCCGTCAGGTCAAGGCGCGCGGCATGGCGGCCGGCGCGGTGCTGGGCGATAATGGCCAGCTTTCCCGGTTTCCTCCTGGTCCCCCATGCAGCACGGCGTGCCGTCCGGCAGCCGTCCGCATATCCCATTTCCGAGAGTCCCATGTCGCAATACATCTACACCATGAATGGCGTGTCCAAGACGGTCCCGCCCAAGCGCCAGATCATCAAGGATATTTCGCTGTCGTTCTTCCCCGGCGCCAAGATCGGCCTGCTGGGCCTGAACGGCGCCGGCAAGTCCACCGTGCTGCGGATCATGGCCGGCGTGGACAAGGATTTCGAAGGCGAGGCCCGCCCGCAGCCCGGCATCAAGGTAGGCTACCTGGAACAAGAACCCCAGCTTGACCCTGAAATGACCGTGCGCGAAGCGGTCGAGGAAGGCGTCGGCGAAGTGTTGCAGGCGCAATCCGCGCTGGACGCGGTCTACGCCGCCTATGCCGAGGAAGGCGCTGATTTCGATGCGCTGGCCAAGGAGCAGGAGCGCCTCGAAGCGATCCTCGCCGCCGGCGACGCGCATACCCTGGAAAACCAACTCGAAGTGGCCGCCGACGCGCTGCGCCTGCCACCGTGGGACGCCAAGATTGGCAACCTGTCCGGTGGCGAGAAGCGCCGCGTGGCGCTGTGCCGCCTGCTGCTGCAGAAGCCGGACATGCTGCTGCTCGACGAACCCACCAACCACCTCGATGCCGAATCGGTCGAATGGCTGGAGCAGTTCCTGGCGCGCTACACCGGCACCGTGGTGGCGGTCACCCATGACCGTTACTTCCTCGACAACGCCGCCGAATGGATCCTGGAACTGGACCGCGGCCGCGGCATCCCGTGGAAGGGCAACTACACCGAGTGGCTGATGCAGAAGGACGAGCGCCTGAAGCAGGAGGAAAATCAGGAAAAGGCGCGCCAGAAGGCCATCCAGAAGGAACTGGAATGGGCCCGGCAGAACGCCAAAGGTGGCCGTTCCAAGGGCAAGGCGCGTCTGGCGCGGATCGAGGAACTGCAATCGGTCGATTACCAGAAGCGTCAGGAAACCAACGAAATCTTCATCCCGCCCGGCGAGCGCCTCGGCAGCAAGGTGATGGAGTTCAAGAACGTCTCCAAGAGCTTCGGCGACCGCCTGCTGATCGATGACCTGAGCTTCATCGTGCCGCCCGGCGCGATCGTGGGCATCATCGGCCCGAACGGCGCCGGCAAGTCGACGCTGTTCCGCATGATCATCGGTCAGGAAAAGCCGGATTCAGGCAGCATCGAAATGGGCCCCACCGTGCAGCTGGCCTATGTCGACCAGAGCCGCGACGCGCTGGAAGGCAACCACAACGTGTTCCAGGAAGTGTCCGGCGGTTCGGACATCCTCAATATCAACGGCATCGAGATCCAGTCGCGCGCCTACATCGGCCGCTTCAACTTCAAGGGTCAGGACCAGCAGAAGATCGTCAGCACGCTGTCCGGCGGTGAGCGCGGCCGCCTGCATCTGGCCAAGACCCTGCTGCAGGGCGGCAACGTGCTGCTGCTCGACGAACCCTCGAACGACCTGGACGTGGAAACCCTGCGTGCGCTGGAAGACGCGCTGCTGGAATTCCCCGGCAACGCCTTCGTGATCAGCCATGACCGCTGGTTCCTGGACCGCATCGCGACCCACATCCTGGCGTTCGAAGGCGATTCGCACGTCGAGTTCTTCCAGGGCAACTACCGCGAATACGAGGAAGACAAGAGGCGCCGCCTCGGCGACGATGCCGGTCCGAAGCGCCTGCGGTTCAAGGCGCTGAAGTAAGGCAGGCAGGCCGCCTCGGGATTGTGGGTGAGTCCGGCACTGTCGTAGGCCGGATCAAGCAGCGAAGCTGCGGATCCGACAACCTGCTGGTCCGAACAAAAGCACTCGCGCCTGCGGCGCTCGCCGCCCCACCCAACCCTCTCCCCCGCTGGCGACGGAAGAGCAGGGCTTTCGAGCAGCTAAGCTGCGAGCCTGCGAGCGCCAGCCGACATGCAAGTCGGCTGGCGGGACGCGAAGCGGGGTGCAGCCCCGGCGCTGGAGATGTCATGAGCTTCATCAACCAACTGCGGAATCGCTGGCAGCACGCCAACACCCTGCTCTGCGTCGGGCTGGACCCGGAGCCGGCCAGGTTTCCGCACCATCTGGCCGATGATCCGGATGCGGTGTTCGCGTTCTGCCGCGCCATCGCCGATGCCACCGCGCCTTACGTATGTGCGTTCAAGCCGCAGATCGCGCATTTTTCCGCACTCGGCGCGGAGGCTGCTCTGCAACGGCTGATCGCGTACATCCATGCCGAGCACCCCGGCATCCCGGTGATTCTGGACTCCAAGCGCGGCGACATCGGCAGTACCGCCCAGCACTACGCCAGTGAAGCCTTCGTACGCTTCGGTGCCGATGCGGTCACGGTGAATCCGTATCTGGGACGCGATTCGGTACAGCCGTTCCTAGACCATGCCGACAAGGGCGTGATCGTGCTGTGCCGCACCTCCAACCCCGGTTCGGGCGAATTCCAGGATCTGCCGGTCGATGGCCTGCCGCTGTACCGCCATGTCGCGCGACGCGTGGCGAATGAATGGAATGAACACGGCAACTGCGCGCTGGTGATCGGCGCCACCTGGCCCGATGAACTGGCCCAGGTGCGTGCCGATGTCGGCGAGTTGCCCTTCCTGGTGCCGGGCATCGGCGCCCAGGGCGGCGATGTGCAGGCGGTGATGCGGGCCGGTGCCTGTGCCGATGGCGGCGGGCTGGTGATCAGTTCCTCGCGTGCGATCCTGTACGCCGGCGCGGGCGAAGATTTCGCCGAAGCCGCTGCCATCGCGGCACAGCAACAGCGCGACGCGATCAACGCCTTCCGGCCGCAACCCTGATCCCGATCAAACGCCGGGAACCCCGGCTCAGCCGGCGAACGCCTGCGCCTTGATCCGGCCGATCTCGTCGCGCACCCGCGCCGCATCCTCGAATTCCAGATCCTTGGCGTGCTTGTACATCTGCTGCTCCAGCACGCGGATTTTCGCGGCCGCCTGCTCCGGCGTCAGCGCGCGGTAGTCGGCGGTCGGTTCGGCCACCTTGCGCGCCGCACCGCGGCCACGCCCGACAGCGCTGCGGCCTTCGG
The DNA here is from genome assembly GCF_037478135.1 of Denitratimonas organivorans. Taxonomy (NCBI): domain Bacteria; kingdom Pseudomonadati; phylum Pseudomonadota; class Gammaproteobacteria; order Lysobacterales; family Lysobacteraceae; genus Denitratimonas; species Denitratimonas organivorans. Next base: position 252,537 of record NZ_JBBHDV010000001.1, on the reverse strand, counting down.
AGACTTCTTCGCGGGCGCCTTCCAGAATGTCGGTGATCGGCTTGACGATGGTGCGCGGCACGATGCCGTGTTCGGTGTTGTGTTCGACCTGGCGCGCGCGGCGGCGGTCGGTTTCGTCAATCGCGGCCTGCATCGAACGGGTGATGCGGTCGGCGTACAGAATCGCCTTGCCACGCACGTTGCGGGCGGCGCGGCCGATGGTCTGGATCAGCGAGCCTTCCGAACGCAGGAAGCCTTCCTTGTCGGCATCCAGGATCGCCACCAGCGAGACTTCCGGCATGTCCAGACCTTCGCGCAGCAGGTTGATGCCGACCAGCACATCGAACACGCCCAGGCGCAGATCGCGCAGGATTTCCACGCGCTCCACGGTGTCGATGTCCGAATGCAGATAGCGCACCTTGATGCCGTGCTCGCCGAGGTATTCGGTCAGGTTTTCGGCCATGCGCTTGGTCAGCGTGGTGACCAGCACGCGGTCACCCAGGGCGATGCGCGCTCGCGCCTCGCTCATCAGATCATCCACCTGGGTGGCGACCGGGCGGATTTCCACTTCCGGATCGATCAGACCGGTCGGGCGCACCACCAGTTCGACGATGCTGTTCTCGGTCTTGCCCAGTTCGTAGCGCCCCGGCGTGGCCGAGACGAAGACCATGCGCGGCGCGCGTGCCTCCCATTCCTCGAAACGCAGCGGGCGGTTGTCCAGCGCCGACGGCAGGCGGAAGCCGAATTCGACCAGGTTTTCCTTGCGCGAACGGTCACCCTTGTACATCGCGCCGAGCTGCGGAATGGTGACGTGCGATTCGTCGATCACCAGCAGCGCGTCGGCTGGCAGGTAGTCGAACAGCGTCGGCGGCGGTTCGCCCGGCGCCTTGCCGGTGAGATGACGGCTGTAGTTCTCGATGCCGGAGCAGTAGCCGACCTCGGCCATCATTTCCAGATCGAAGGTGGTGCGCTGTTGCAGGCGCTGGGCTTCGACCAGCTTGTTCTGGGCGTAAAGCTGCTCGAGCCGCTGCGCCAGCTCTTCCTTGATCGTGTCGATCGCGCTGAGCACGCGCTCGCGCGTGGTGGCGTAGTGGGTTTTCGGGTAGATCGTGTAGCGCTGCACCCGGCGCAGGGTTTCGCCGGTGAGCGGATCGAAGATCGCCAGGCTCTCGATTTCGCCATCGAAGATCTCGATGCGCACCGCTTCGGTTTCGTTCTCGGCCGGGAACACATCGATGCTCTCGCCGCGCACGCGGAAGGTGCCGCGCTGCAACTCGAACTCGTTGCGGGTGAACTGGAGATCGGCCAGATGCCGGATCAGCCGCCGCGCATCGACCCGTTCGCCACGCGCCAGGATCAGCCGCAGTGACAGGTAATCCTCCGGCGCACCAAGCCCGTAGATCGCCGACACCGTGCCCACGATCAGCGCATCGCGCCGCGACAGCAACGCCTTGGTCGCGGCGAGCCGCATCTGCTCGATGTGCTCGTTGATCGAGCTGTCTTTCTCGATATAGGTGTCCGAGGCCGCGATGTAGGCCTCGGGCTGGTAGTAGTCGTAGTAGCTGACGAAATACTCGACCGCGTTGTTCGGGAAGAAGGCCTTGAACTCGCCGTAGAGCTGCGCCGCCAGGGTCTTGTTCGGCGCCAGCACCAGCGTCGGCCGCTGCACCTGCTGCACCACATTGGCAACGGTGAAGGTCTTGCCCGAACCGGTCACGCCCAGCACCGTCTGGTGCGCCAGCCCAGCCTCGAACCCGGCCACAAGCTGCGCGATCGCCTGCGGCTGGTCGCCAGCCGGCGCGAACGGGGAAACAAGCTCGAAGCGGGGAGAATCCTCGGTCATCAGGACGGGAAGTATAGGAGCTGTTCCACCCGCCGTTGACCGAGGGCAGAAAAAAGCCCGCCGGTGAAGGCGGGCTTTGTAAAGATGGCTGGCCCGATGGGTGGGCCAGCCGAGGTTGCTGCAAAGATCAGTCTTCGAAACCGTCGCTGAAGATACCCACATCGGCGAAATGCACGATCACGGTGCAGTCGGCCGTCACCGGGGCCGTGATGAACGTGTCGTCCGCCAGGCTGCCGCCGCAGCTACCCGCCACGCTGTGGATCACCTGCCCTGTCGCCGGCGTCAGGATGAAGCTGATGGCGTTGCCATCCTCCACCTGCTGCGCGGTATCGGGAGAGATCGTTCCGCTTCCGGCAGCTACCGACGGGGTGACGGTATGGATGCTGCGCGTAAACGTCGCCGTCACCGAGCGCGGACCATCCACATCCGCCAGTTCACAGCTTGCGCCGGAGCAGTCACCGGACCAGCCGGCGACGCTGTAGCCCGCTGCCGGTGTCGCACCGCAAGTAGCATCACCACCATGCGGCACCGGATTCGGGGTGCACGTCGCGTTGCCACCTTCAGCAGGCAACACATTGACCGTGATCGCATGGGTGTCGATCGCGAAGTTCGCCACCACATCGCAGGGCGCGGTGATCGGGGCGGTGGTGTAGACATGGGTACCGGCATCGAACGAGCCGCCGCAACCGGTGATCTCGTCGACATGCCAGCCAGCCGCCGCTGTCACGGTGAACAGTGCAGTCTGGCCATCGATCACGAGCTGGGTGCCAAGCGGGTCAATGTCACCAAGCCCGGCACCAACGCTGGATGTGACCTCGTGCTTCACCACCGCTTCCGGCGCGAAGGCCACGCCGCGATATGCGGTGCGGGTGGTGGCCGTCGTCAGCACCGCCGGGGTGCCATTGTTGGCCGCGTTGTAACCCGCCGTATCGACCAGCTTGACCAGTTCGCCACCGCCGTTGCCACCGGTACCGCCCCTGCGCGTGGCGAACAGCGTGACCACGCCATCCTCCACACGCCCGGTCAGGCCACGGTATGCATCGGCGGCAACGCCGATCGCAGGCATGTTCTGGGTCCACACGCCGTCCACCTTCGAGAACTTGCCCAGCGCGTTGCCGTTGTCCTGTGCCACGTAGAGCGTATCCAGGCCCGGCTCGTCCTCGGACAGGTCGGCGAAGAAGTAGCCATAGATGCCACCGCCGCTGATGCTCAGCACAGCCGACGCCGCCTGCGCTCCACTGGTAGGCAGGCCGCTGCCGATCGCGTTGATGGCGCTGGCGCCAGAGACGTACAACTGGCCGTCGAAAATCTGCGCCACGCGCCCGTTGACGCTGCCGTTGAGCTCCGTACTGGTGCTGTCGCCATGATTGGCATAGCGGGTGAAGCTGTTGCCCGCCACCCACAGCGCATCACCATCAGTGCTGGCGACCGTGCGCGGTGCACCCGAAGTCTGGTCGGTCAGCGTGGTACGCGTATCCACGCCGGCATCGGCGCCGACCCGGAACACCACACGCGCGCCTCCCGGCGCAGAACCGCCGAGCGTCTGGTCATAGCAGCCGCCGACCAGATAGGCGCGATCGGTACTGCGGGTGAACATGCCTTCCGCCGAGGAGGTGCCGTTCGCCACGCAACGCATGTTGTCGCCATCGGCAACGGTAGGCAGCGGGATGCTCTGCACCACGGCCCCGCTGTTCGCATCGATTTCATCGAGGAAGACGCGGGTGGCGTTGCCGGCCAGGGTTCCCGAGCCGTCGCCCACGCGGTACACCACGATGTTGCCGGGCGTGAAGCCGGAGACCGGCAGCGGCGCGAATTCAGCGCTGACGCTGATGTCCGCAGCCACCCCGGTATCGGTGCGCGGATTGGCCAAGCTGCTGTCGCTCCACTGGACGAAGCTGTAGCCGGCATCCGGCAGCGCCGTGACCGGCGTGCTATTGCCGCCATGGTTGACGCTCTGCGGGCTGTTGCCGGAAACCGATCCGCCCACACCTGCCGTGTAGGTCAGGGTGTAGGTCTGGATGGCGGCCGAGCAACTGGCATCGGCACCACCGGCGAAACCGGCGCAGGTCCAGCTCCACGGGCCGTCACCGGATACGGCACCGGCATTGCCGACCGAACACAGATCCGTGACCGGTGCCGAGGTGAAGGTGCCACCGTGCGCGGGGCCGCAGACGCCATCGACCGGATCCTGAACGAAGCTGGCGGTGATGGCGCAGGCGCCGGTGATTCCGGCGGCGGCCCAGGTGCCGTTGCCGTTGTCGAGTGGTGAACAGGTGCTGCCGGAAAGACTGCCCAGCGACCAGCCCGCATCCGCCGCATAGGTACCGCTGGCGGTGCCGCCATGAACCACGAGCTGGCTGCCCGGGCCGATCGAGCCACCACTACCGGCTACGGAAGCGGTCACCGGATGGCTGATGTGCACGAAGTTCGCCGTGACCGTGCGCGGGCCGTCCACATTGGCCAGCTCACAGCTGCCGCCAGAGCAGTCACCCGTCCAGCCGGAGAGACTGTAACCCGCCGCCGCGGTTGCGATGCAACTGGCATTGCCGCCGTCCGGCACCGGATTCGGCACGCAGGACGCACTGCCGCTGCCAGCCGGGTCCGTATTCACGGTGATCGTATGGGTCACCGGCGCGGCGTTGACCGTCAGTTCCACCGGCACCGCCAGCAGCGGATTCAGCGGGTCGTCACTGGCGATACACAGATTGGCCGCATAGGTGCCGGGCGACATGCCGGAGGAATCGAAGCCAACCGTGACACCCGTGCTCTCTGATGCCGGAGTCATTCCCGAATCCGGATCGATATCGAGCCACGGCACATCGGCCAGCGCGGTACAGCCGTCGACGAAGGTCTCGCCGCTGCCACGTACCATCCAGTTTCCAGCAAGGTCAGGACCAGCCGCGTCTATCAGAGTCCAGGTGGTTGGAGGCAATGTCGGCGGCGTGGGTGCCGTCGGGGTGCTCCACCAGCCCACCCAGGAACGCTGCTGTGTGGTCGTCTGGTCCATTGCTGCCGGGAAATACGGAACTCCCGGAGCCTTCTGCGCCACCACCCCGATCAACACATCACCCGGCCCGTGCAATTCGATCGGGTTCGGCAAGGCGTAGGTATTCCACGCTCCGAGCGCGCCAACCGTCACCGGCACCGTGCCCAGCAGGTTGGCACCGATTGCAGGGTTGCTGTTGCCGCTGGTGTTCTCGTAGATGGCCAGAAGCAGGCTGTCACCGACGGTCGCACCCTGTGCGTTGCCGTCGAAATACACCTGGATCTCATTCAACGTGAACGGATAATCGCCGGCAGCCGGAGTAAAGCGGTTGAGATAGATGAACTGGGAGGCGCCACCAATACCGATGTTGGTTTCGACCAAACCGTCATCCAGGATCAGCGGAACCGTCGCCATTGGCGCATCGACACCCGCAAGGCCCAGCGCGATGGGGCGGCTGGTGGGGGCTTCTTCGATGCTCCAGTTCAGATCCGCAGTGCCAGTGTTGGCGATGGTCAGGGTCTGGCTGGTGGTGGTGTCGGCGTCCTGGCTGGCAGCAAGGCTGGCCGGGGTCACGTCGATTTCAGGCGTGCCGAGTCCGGGAACCACCACCGCACTGCCCGTCTTGTTCCAACAGAAATCCACCAGGGTTGCAGGGAAGCCGGTAGGCGCCGTGGTCAGCAAGTGGGCATAGCCGTAGCAGATGCCCGATACCGGCGCATCCGGAATCGACGCACAGTTGAAGCGGAAACCAAGATAGCCGTCGGCACCTGCCGCCCATGCGGTCGGGCCGGGGTTGTTGTTGGTGGACCAGATCGATGCCGGGCCAACCACATCACCGGCTTGCAACACCCGGAATTCCGATGACGTGGGCCCGGTCGACACACCGGCCACATCCGGTGCACCCGTATTCCACCAGAATGTCAGCTGCACACCGTTGTTATAGGGATTGAAGTGGTAACCCGCGACGTCCGCGTTCTGGATATCGCCGGTGATCCAGTTGACCGAGGTACCGTCGATGCTGTTGCTGATCGAATGGTTGATCGGACCGGAACACACCAGGTCACCGCCCGCACTGCTTTCCACGAAATTGGCCACGACCGTGCAATCGGCGGTGACCGGAGCAGTCTGGAAGCTGTTGCCGCTCAGCGTGCCACCGCAGCTGCCGCCCACCGTGCCGATCGCATAGCCCAGGGCCGGGGTCAGGGTGAAACCGACCGTGTTGTTCTCGAGCACCGATTGTGGCGTCGCCGGCGAAATCACGCCGCTGCCGCTGCCGATGGAAGGCGTGACGGTATGGCTGGTGCTGCCGGTCAGGGCGCTGACTGCCGCGTCAAGCTGGATGCGCGGCTTGGTCACAGTGCCGCCGGAGCGCTGATCCGTGATCGAGACTCCGGTGGTGATGAATGCGTTGAGGATTTCGGCCACCGATGCCGATGGCTTGGCCTGCTTCATCACCGCCCAGGCGCCGGCCACATGGGGCGTCGCCATCGAAGTACCGCCGTACGAGGCATAGCTGCCGCCGGGGATGGAGGAGGAAATGCTCGAACCCGGCGCGAACAGGTCCATGATCGAAGCTACATCGGAGAAGCTCGACACCGCATCGGTCTTGGTCGTGGAAGAGACCGCCACCGAGGTGGAGATGCAGGCCGGCGAACCGATCTGGGTTCTGCTGCTGCCGTTGCCGGTGGCGATGACGGTGGCGATGCCGTTGCTGCGCAAATTGTCGATCGCAGCTTTGGTGCCGCTGTTGCTACCGTCGCAATAAGTGCTGTAACCGCCCCCACCCAGACTCATATTGGCCGAGGCAATCTGGTGCTGGGCACGCAAGGTGCTGTTGAGGTAATCCAGCGCCGCGATCTGGTCCGAGGTGTAGCTCATCACGCAGGGTGGCGAGTAGGGGCTGCAATCCGATGCGCCGTTGAAGCGGGTGAACACCTGCATGCCGATGATGCCGGCATTGGGCGCCACGCCCTTGCGGGTAGCGCTATAGCCGGCGGAAATGCCGGCCACATGGGTGCCGTGGTCACACAACTGGCTGCCACCGGAGAGGCAGGCGCTGGTGTTGGCATTGGCAGCACCGGCACCGAACTGGCTGCTGCTTCCATTCGGGCACAGGCTGACCTTGCCACCGGCACCGCCGGCGTTGGAGAAGCAGACTTCCGCCACGATGCGCGAGTTGTTGGCTGCATCGTGGAAGAACGCATGATTGATGTCGATGCCGGTATCCAGGATTGCCACAGCCCAGCCGCTGCCATCGAAGCCTGCCGTCCAGGCATTGTTGCCACCGATCAGCGGCACGCTCTGCTGCAGCGATGGGAACGCCAGCGCATCTTCGCTGATGTGCGCCACCTGGGCCGATCGGCTCAACAGCTTCAGCCCCGCCTCATCCACACGCAGTGCCACGGCCGGAACGGTCTCGTACTCACGATTGACGCGGGCATCGGTGCCGGCCAGGCCAGCAATGACCTGGCTCCGTGCTTGGGCGATGGCAGTGCGCTGCTGCTGCGCATCGGCAAGGGAAACACTCCCTTCCGCGCGGAAACTGGTGCCCAGGTTCAGGGTCACGATGACATTGACCTGACCTTCCTGCCGGGCGCGGCTGAGCAAGGCGTCGAGCCCGGCACGCTCCAAAACTGCCGCGCCGGTTTTCTGAGCTGCTACGGCTTCACCGGCAGGAATCACATGGAGTTTCTGGGGCTGCGCCGACGCAGCCAGACCGCACAGCAACAACAACCCCGTGGCCAAAGACCACGATCGGAAAAATCGCATGGTGCCCCCTCAACAATGCATTGGAATGGCGCGCGGGCCTGTAGCACCCCTGGCCCGGCTGGAATCGCCTGGACGCACCGCTCCCTGATGCTCCCAGACCGCCGGATTCTATACGAATCTACGCCACCACCCCTCGCGTGGACGGACCGACAGCGCATGCCCCGGTTTGCCCGATGATGCCGTCCTGGGAATTTTCCTAGCGCGAAATGGTGAAACCTGCCCAGGCCATGTCCCGTCGCACTCCGATGGGCCGCCCCCGACGCCAGCGCCACGATGGCAGCACCTTCCCACCGGAGTCGCCGTCATGTCCCGCCGCACCCTCGGATTCACCCTGATCGAACTGCTGATGACCCTGGCCGTGCTGGCCATCCTGCTGGCCGTGGCCGCGCCGTCGATGGCCGCGCTGAAGGCCCGGAATGCAGCCACCGGCACCCACAACCTGCTGATGTCCAGTTTCGCCACTGCGCGCGTGCATGCGGTGAGCCAGCGCCGGCTGACCACGATCTGCCCCGGCACCGAGGCCGGCGGTTGCCGCAGTGACGGCGTCTGGGACGAAGGCTGGATCATCTTCGTGGACCGCAACGACAATGGTCGGCTGGATGCCGGGGATACGCTGGTCCGTGCAGAAAACCCGATCCCGCCTGGTCTTCAGGCGCACAGCGGCAGCGGCCGACCGCGCGCCACGTTCCGCCCCACCGGCCTTGCCGGCGGCACCAACCTGACCCTGCGCATCTGTGCCGATGGCAGCGTGCAATCGGCGCTGATCCTGAGCAATACAGGGCGCGCGCGCAGCGCCACCTCGCGCGAACTGGCCACGATGAACGCCTGCATCTGACACCTGCTTGACCTGCCCCCGCGAGTGGTTAAAATAGGCGGCTCGCCCGAATAGCTCAGCCGGTTAGAGCACTTGACTGTTAATCAGGGGGTCGTTGGTTCGAGTCCAACTTCGGGCGCCACATTCGGAAAGGGCCGGCAGCAATGCCGGCCCTTTTTCGTTGCCTCGCATCCATGCAGCGCCCCACCCGGCCGGCGCAGCCGCCAGCGCAACGTGATGGCGAAAACCTGCTTCAGGGCGTTTTTTGTCCACCAATCCGGCCGGTGTCGGCTATCGTCCCACGCATGAATCCTTCATCCGCCTACCGTTTCCCGAGCCCCTCCGGCTGGCAAACCGCCCGCATCCAGACCGCAACCGATGGCCGCATCGGCGTGCTGCTGCCGGATCCGGATGCCCGCGGCTTTGCGCTGCCCGGCATCCCGAACACCCATTCACATGCCTTCCAGCGCGCAATGGCCGGCCTGGCCGAACACCAGACCGATCCGGCCGACAGCTTCTGGACCTGGCGCGAGCTGATGTACCGCTTCGCCCGCCGGCTGGATCCCGATGCGCTGTACGCCGTGGCGATGCAGCTCTACGCGGAAATGCTGGAAACCGGCTACACCGCCGTCTGCGAGTTCCACTACCTGCACCACCAGCCCAACGGCCACCCATACGACGACCCGGCCGCGATGTCGCGCGCCCTGATCGCGGCCGCCGCCGATACCGGCATCCGTCTGACCCTGCTGCCGGTGCTGTACATGAGCGCCGGTTTCGACGGGCGCGAACTGGAACCGCGCCAGCGCCGCTTCGGCCATACGCTGGACGCCTTCCTGTCACTGCTTTCCACGCTGCGGCAGGAGGAAAGCCCGATGCTGCGCGTCGGCATCGCGCTGCACAGCCTGCGCGCCGTGCCCGAAGCCGCCCTGTCCGAGCTGATGCAGGCCATCGGCGACGACCCGGCGCCGATCCACATCCACATCGCCGAGCAGACCGCCGAAGTCGAGCAATGCCTGGCCGCACGCGGCGCGCGACCGGTGCAGTGGCTGCTCGACCATGCACCGGTCGATGCGCGCTGGAGTCTGGTGCACGCCACCCATCTGGATGAACGCGAAATCGCCGGCATCGCCGCCCGTGGCGCCACCGTCGCACTGTGCCCGACCACCGAAGCCAACCTCGGCGACGGCCTGTTCCCGCTGCGCGAGTTTCTTGATGCCGGCGGCGCCATCTCGATCGGCAGCGACTCGCACATCTCGGTATCGCCGGTGGAAGAACTGCGCTGGCTCGAATACGGCCAGCGCCTGCGCGCGCAACGCCGCAACATCAGCGCCAGTCCGGCCCAGCCTTCCACCGGCGCCGCCCTGTTGCACGCCGTCTGGCACGGCGGCGCACGCAGTGCCGGCATGGCGCTGGGTGCCCTGGCCGAACAGCACGCCGCCGACTGGATCACGCTCGACCGCCACGCCCCGGCGCTGGCCGCCGCCAGCGATGCCGACCTCATGGACCGTTTCGTGTTCGCCGGCAACCGCAACCTGATCGACGAAGTCCACGTTGGCGGCAACCGTGTGGTGGAAGGGGGCCAACACCCCCACGCCGACGCGATCGCACGGCGTTATGCCGCAGTGCTGGCGGAGCTACTTGCGGATTGAAGCCCTCAAAACGGCCGATCTTGTCCTCGCCGGCCGTGATATCCCCCACTAGTAGGCCGCCCCAGCCGTAAGCGCCACACTCCGCCAAACGGTGGCGCCAACCCACCGTGGGCACACGAAAGCGTCACATGATGGTGTTAGGCTCAGCGCCGCTGTTGACTGCGGCAAGCGATACCAGCCACGCCGCCAGATCAAGCAAGGCTCACATCCATGTCGGGGTACATTCCATGCGAATTTCAAGAACGGCGCGGCTCAGGGCTGCGATGACGGGGCTGTTGATGCTTTCCGCGCTTGGCGCGGGCACAGCATCGGCGCAGGTGGTAATCAGCCAGGTGTATGGCGGCGGCGGCAACAGTGGCGCCACCTACAAGCAGAAGTACATCGAGCTTTACAACCAGGGCGATGCGGCGATCGACCTCGACGGTACGTCGCTGCAGTACGCATCGGCCACAGGCACCAACTGGTCCGGACGCGCCAATCTCAGTGGTTCGATCCCGGCCAACAGCTATTTTCTGGTGCAGGTGGGTGCCGGCACCAACGGTATCGATATCCCGGTCAGCGCCGACCTCACCGTGAACCTCTCCCCCGGTGCCACCAACGGCAATATCGCGTTGGTCGACGGCACCACCAGCCTGACCTGCCAGACCACCGCTTGCCAGCACGATCCGATGGTGCTCGATCTGGTCGGCTTCGGTACCGGCGCCGCGCATGAAGGCACCGGCCCGGCGCCAGCGCCGGCCGCCAGCGCATCCATCTACCGCGCCGATGACGGCTGCACCGACACCGACGACAACGCTGCGGACTTCACCCGCGTGGATGCGCCGGACTTTGCCCCGCGCAACGCCAGCTCGCCGGCACCCGACTGCGGCACCGGCACGGAGCCTGTGGGTGCGAAGGTGGTGATCAGCCAGTCCTACGGTGGCGGTGGCAACTCCGGTGCCACCTACACCCATGACTTCGTCGAAATCTTCAACAGCGGCGATGCCCCAGCCGACCTCACCAACTGGACGGTGCAGTATGCCAGCGCAGCCGGCGGCACCTGGCAGACGACAGAGTTGTCCGGCACCTTGCAACCCGGTCAGTACTACCTGATCCAACAGGCGGCGGGTAACGGCGGCACCACCCCACTGCCGACGCCGGATGCGACCGGCAGCATCGCCATGGCCGGGAGCAATGGCAAGGTGGCCCTGGTCAGCGCCACCACGACACTGACCGGGACCTGTCCGACCGATCCTTCGATCCAGGATCTGCTCGGAATCAGTTCCACTGCAAGTTGTTATGAGGGCGCCGGCCCCGCTCCCGCCATCTCCAATACGACAGCCGCCCTGCGCGCCGATGCCGGCTGCACCGACACCGACGACAACGCCGCCGATTTCACCGCAGAAGCACCGGCGCCGCGCAACAGCGCCAGCCCGCTGAACCCGTGTGCCGGCGCACCCGAGCCGACCGCGCCGGTGGTGTCGTTCGACAGCGCCGAGGTCACGGTGGCCGAAGGCAATGATCCGGACGCACCCAACACGCTGACCTTCACCGTCAACTACGCGCCGGCCATCGCCAGCGGCGAGGAAATCTCGTTCCAGGTTGCTTACAGCGGTGACACGGGCCGTTACACCTGTGGTGGCAGCGCCTGCACCACGACGACGGTGACGCTGGACGACGGCGACGCCAGCCCGTACCTGATCGAAGTCCAGACCATGCCGGATACCACGGCCAACGGCGATGCCACCGTCACCGTCACGCTGAGCGGCTTCACCGGCACCGACAGCAGCCAACCGGCGGAGATCTCCAAGTCCGGCAGCATCATCGACGATGACCATGCGATTTACGAGATCCACGAGATCCAGGGCACCGGCCTGCGTTCGCCGTTTGCGCCGGCCAGTGGCGACGGCTTGGGCGATCTGGTCAGCACGCAGAACAACGTGGTGACCGCGATCGCCAGCAACGGCTTCTTCATCCAGACCCCGGACGAGCGTGCCGGCGCGGCACCGGCCGAGGCTTCGACCGGCGTGTTCGTGTTCACCGGTACGGCTCCGAGCGGCGTTGCCATCGGCGACCTGGTGGATGTCAGCGGCCAGGTGCAGGAGTTTTACGACTGGACCCAGATCACCAACTCCAGCTTCACCGTGACCGGCACCGGCACCCTGCCAACCCCGGTCACGCTGGATGAAACCCGCCCCTCGCCGGACCCGGACAACCTGAGCTGTCCGCTCACGCAAACCAATTTCGAGTGTTTCGAGAACATGCGCGTCAGCGTGGCCGCCGGTGTTACCGTCACCGGCAACCAGACCTTCGGCAGCGATCACTTCGGCGAGGCTTACGTCACCGCCAGTGGTCTGCGTGCACGACGCGAGAAGGGCCTGCTGCCGTCGGTGGTGTCGCCGGTCACCGGCCTGCCGGTGTGGGACGGCAACCCGGAAGTGTTCGAGCTGGATGCCGATGGCGCCGGTGCGATGCCGGTTGACACCGAGATCTTCGGCGGCGACATGTTCGAAGCCGTCGGCGTGATCGCCTACCAGTTCGGCAACTACGCGCTGCGCCCGACCAGCATCACCCTGGTCAGCTCCGACCAGCCGCGCCCGGTGCCGGCTGCGGAAAACAGCGACGAGTTGCGCATCGGCTCGCTCAACGTACTGAACCTGTGCGCGCCGAATTGCAGCCCGCGCATGGCACGTGTCACCGAGTACATCGGCGTGGTGCTGGACCTGCCGGACGTGATCGCGATCCAGGAATTCGGCGATGTGGGCAGCGACCTGGCCGATCTGCTGAATGCCGAATACAACACCAGCTACGTCACCCATGAAGGCATCGCCAACACCGTGCCGCCGGCAACGCCTTCGCCCACCGCGATCCGCAATGCCTTCCTGGTGAACACCGCACGGGTCAGCGTGGATGCAGTACGCGATCTGGACGTGACCCTGACCCTGGACGATTGCAGCGGCACCCCGCCCTGCGTGCTGCACGATCGGCCGCCGCAGTTGCTGGAAGCCACGTTCAACGGTGAGAAGTTCGCGGTGCTCAACAACCACACCCGCTCGTTGATCGGCATCAGTGACGGCCCGCGTGTGCCCTCCAAGCGTTTCGCCCAGGCGCAGTCCATCGCGCAGCTGGTGCAGCGTTTCCAGCAGGGTCTGGAGCTGGAAGGCGCCAACCCGGCCCCCACCGACACCGCTGGCGTGCCGCTGATCCTGGTCGGCGACTACAACGCCTTCGAAGTCACCGACGGCTATGCCGACGTGGTCGGCCTGATCGCCGGCACCTACGACAACGCCGAGAACCAGTACACCCTGCCGGACGACGGCAACGGCGGCACCGCCAACATCACGGTTCCGCCGCTGCGCAATCTGGTGCTGGATGTGGATGAACAGGACCGCTACTCGTACACCTTCGCCGAGAACCTGGGCGAGATCCTGGGCGAAGCCCCGCGCACCGTCGGCTCGGTGCAGGTGCTCGACCATGGCCTGGTCAACGATGCCGCACAGATCTGGTGTCCGGAACTGGTCTACGGCCGTGGCAACGCCGACGCACCGGCGCGCCACCGCAACAACGGCACCGGCCTGATCGGCAGCTCCGACCACGATGGTTTCATCGTGCGTCTGTACACTGACCGCGACGGCCAGTGTGCACCTGATCCGCACATCTTCTCGGATGGATTCGAGGACTGATCCAAAGATCGAACCGGGCCAACCCATCGGCCCATGAAACGAAAAACCCCCGCTTCGGCGGGGGTTTTTTGTGGCTGGCGTGCAGCTCATCCGTGAGGTGCAGACTGACGATGACCTCCCGGCGTCGTCACAAGGAAGCAACGCATGTAGGTCGGCTCAAGCCGCCAAGCGGCGGAGCCGACATCGCCACCGTGAAACGGACAATGACCTCCGGACACTGCCCTTGCTGCGCTCGCACCATGCCTTACATGCAGAGCGCAACCAGCTGCGCTCGCAGCATCACATTCGACAACACCCCAGGCTACGCTCTTGCAGATGATGGCCGGCACCCATCACACGGAAAGCCCCATCGCGCCCATCTGCGATGTGCGCCCCTACACTGCGGCGGGTTGGGAGGTTGGACAGTAATCAGGTCGCACCATCACCACGCGCAATCGCGACCACGCCGGTGCGGCTCATTTCGACCATCCCCAGCGGGATCATCAGGTCCACGAAGGCGTCGATCTTGACCGGCGTGCCGGTCAACTCGAAGGTGAAGCTGGTGTGGGTGATGTCGATGACGCGGGCGCGGAACACGTCGGACAGGCGCAGCATTTCTGCACGCTGCTCACCCGTGCCCGACACCTTCACCAGCGCCATCTCGCGCTCCACGCCGGACTTGTCGGCGCTCAGGTCAACGACACGGTGCACCGGCACCAGACGCCCGAGCTGGGCCTTGATCTGCTCGATGATGCGCGGTGTGCCGGAAGTGACGATGGTGATGCGCGAGGTGTGCTTCTGGTGGTCGGTCTCGCCCACGGTCAGCGATTCGATGTTGTAGCCGCGCCCGGAAAACAGCCCCACCACGCGCGCCAGCGCGCCGGCTTCGTTGTCGACCACCACCGACAGCGTGGTGCGCACCGCCTGCGGCACGTCATCGGTGAGGAAATAGGCGGAAGCGGGTTGGTTGCTCATGGGGCATCCCCTGTGTGGCAGGTTGTGGCGATAAAAAAGAAACCCGCTCTCCCCCACGCGTGGGGAGAGGGAGAAAAAGCGTCACACCATCATCCTGCCCGCCTCGGTCACTTCGGCCTCGGCTGCATCGGGCAGGATCATTTCGAAATGCGCCGCGCCCGACGGAATCATCGGCAGGCAGTTTTCGGCCTTGTCGACCCGGCAATCCACGATCACCGGACCGTCGTATTCGATCATTTCGCGGATCGCCTCATCCAGTTCCGCCGGTGACGACACCCGGATGCCCCTGCCGCCGTAGGCTTCGGCCAGCTTGACGAAATCCGGCAGCGCTTCGGAATACGAATGCGCGTAGCGCCCGCCGTGCAGCAGCTGCTGCCACTGGCGCACCATGCCCATGTACTCGTTGTTGAGGATGAAAATCTTGATCGGCAGCCGGTACTGCACTGCGGTGGACAGCTCCTGCAGCGTCATCTGCGCACTGGCCTCGCCGGCGATGTCGATGACCAGCGCATCCGGATGCGCCACCTGCACGCCAACCGCAGCCGGGATGCCGTAACCCATCGTGCCCAGACCGCCGGAGGTCATCCAGTGGTTGGGTTCGTCGAAATGGAAATGTTGAGCCGCCCACATCTGGTGCTGGCCGACTTCGGTGGTGATAAAGGTGTCCCGCCCGCGCGTGAGTGCGTAAAGCCGTTCGATCGCGTACTGTGGCTTGATGACATCATCGGAATGCGCATACGCGAGGCATCGACGCGCACGCCAGACATCGATCTGCGCCCACCAGCCATCGCGCGCACTGCGATCAATTTCCCCGGCCCGCGCCGCAACGCCGGCCAGCAAGGCTTCCAGCACCACCGCGCAGTCGCCCACGATCGGCACCTCAACCGGCACCACCTTGTTGATCGAAGACGGATCGATATCGACATGGATCTTGCGCGAGCCGGGCGAGAACGCATCCAGCCGGCCGGTGCAGCGGTCATCGAAACGCGCGCCCAGGTTGATCATCACATCGCAGCGGTTCATTGCCAGATTGGCCTGATACGTGCCGTGCATGCCGAGCATGCCCAGCCACTGCGGATCGCTGGCCGGGAACGCACCCAGCCCCATCAGCGTGGAGGTCACCGGAAAACCGGTCAGCGCCGCCAGTTCACGCAATAGTTCCGTGGCGCGCGGGCCGGCGTTGATGATGCCGCCGCCGGTATAGAACACCGGGCGCTTGGCCGAAACGATCAGTTCCACCGCCTGCGCGATGCGCGCCGGGTCGCCTTCGGTCTGCGGCTGGTAGGTCGGGTGCACCAGATCGGCCTGCGGGCCGGTGTAGACACCACGCTTGAACTGCACATCCTTGGGAATATCCACCACCACCGGCCCGGGGCGGCCACTGGTGGCGATATGGAAAGCGTCGTGCAGCACACCAGCCAACTCATCCACGTTGCGCACGAGGAAATTGTGTTTGGTGCAGGCGCGGGTGATGCCGACGGTATCGCATTCCTGAAAGGCATCGGTACCGATCAGATGCGTCGGCACCTGCCCGGTGATGCACACCAGCGGGATCGAATCCATCATCGCGTCGGCCAGCCCGGTGACGGCATTGGTCGCGCCGGGACCGGAGGTGACCAGCAGCACGCCGACCTTGCCGGTGGAGCGCGCATAGCCTTCAGCGGCGTGCGCCGCGCCCTGCTCGTGCCGCACAAGAATGTGCTGGATGACGTCCTGCTGGAACAGCGCATCGTAGATCGGCAATACCGCCCCGCCGGGGTAGCCGAAAATGTGCTGCACGCCTTGATCCTGCAAGGCGCGAACGACGATTTCGGCACCGGTCGGTTGTTGCTCGGACATCGTGGATTCCCCCGGAACTGGCAGCGGCAGAATGATTGCCGCACTGCACAAAACGGTTTGGATAATACATCGCCACAGCTGCGTCAACCCTGGCGCTGTGCGCAGCGCAGGCAGATCACCCAAGTCCCTGTGAAATCAGGCTACTGGCGACGCCGCCCGGAAGCCGTGACCACCCCGGCCATCCGGGTTTCCGCCTCCGCAGCGGCGCTGCGCGGGAGCCAATGCGTGTACCGGTCGACGAACGCCTACTTCCGACAGACCAGCGGCGGAGCAATTGCATCCGGGCCGACATAGATCAAATGAACGGGAGCTGAGCCTGCCTATGCTGAAGCCACTTGTCGCTTTCCGGAGATGCAGCCATGGCCACATCCACCCCGCCGCGCGGCCGCCTGATCGACCACATCATGCTGGTGGTGCGCGATCTTGCCGCCAGCCGCAATTTCTACGAAGCCGTGCTCGGCTCGCTCGGCATTCCGCTGGGCGGCGAGGGCGACGACTGCTTCTGGGCCGAGGAATTGTTCGTCTGCCGCGAAGGCTCGACCGCCGCGCTCGGCCATCCGGGCGGGCCGCACCATCTGGCTTTCCGCGCCGGCCAGCGCGAACAGGTCGACAACGTGCATGCCATCGCGCTGGTGCACGGTGGTCGCGACATCGGTGCGCCGGGCGAACATCCGCAGCACGCCGAGCATTACGCCGGCTTCGTGCTGGACCCGGACGGCAACCACATCGAAATCGTCTGCCACGGCCCCACGCTGAGGCGACTGCTGGCCCGCGGCATCGGCGCACAGGACATGCGCGGGATTCACTCGATGCCGACGCGGCCCTGACCGTCGATCTGCTCGAACACGAAGCGGTAGATCAGGCTCACCGGCTGCGGCACTTCCAGGGTGCCGTCAAAACCGCAGGCGCTGTCTGGCGGCGTGCCTTCCGGGAAGATGCAGCGGAACGCCGGCTCGAAGCGCCAGCCCATCGCGGCCTGTGCAGCAGCGGCGTGGAAGGCGCTTTCGATGTCCATGCCGACGGCACAGTCCGGGCCCTGGTCGACCGGTTCGGTGTCTCTCACCGCACCATGTTCGTCGATCGACAACCGCAGACAGACGCTGCGCGGCGCCAGGCGCAAGGCCAGCAGATCGGCCGGATAATCAGGCAAAGCGTTGTCGAAATCCGGCAAGGGCGGCTGGAAGCTCTCGTTGTCGGCCAGCACCAGACGCATCTCCGCCGGCACCGCCGCATCCACTTCCGTAACACCGACACGTCCGGCGCGCGGGTCTTCCGGCGATGGCCGCGTGGGCGCGCACGCGGCCAGCAACAAAGCGGCCGACACCGCCAGCGTAACGATGCGCGACTTCATGCCTGGACTTCCTCCGCCTCATCGATGCCCACGCTGTGCGGCGCGTTGTAGGCGTCGCGGTCGAGCAGGCCTTCACTGCGCGCTACCAGCACCGGCACCAGCATCTGGCCGGTGACATTGGTCATGGTGCGCATCATGTCCAGCACCCGGTCGATCGCGACCAGATAACCCAGCCCTTCCAGCGGCAGGCCGGCCGCGCCCAGCACCACGGTCGCCATCACGATGGCGGTGCCCGGCACCCCAGCGGTGCCGAAACTGCCCAGCACCGAAGCCAGAAGGATCGCGAAATACTGCGCCAGGCTCAGCTCGATGCCGAAATACTGCGCGATGAACACCGAGGCGATGGCCGGGTAGATCGCGCCGCAGCCATCCATTTTCACGCTGGCGCCCAGCGGCACCGCGAAGGCCGCATAGTCGCGGTCCACGCCCATATTGCCGACACAACGCAGCGCCACCGGCATCGATGCGAAGCTCGATGAACTGACGAACGCCACCTGCATGCCCGGCGCCGCGCCACGGAAAAAGCGCAGCGGATTCAGCCCGTGCGCCAGCAGCAAGCCGCCGTAGACCAGCACGATGTGCAGCGCACAGGCCAGATACAGCGCGATGACGAAATTGCCCAGCGGCAGCAGCCGCTCAAAACCGTAGCTGCCCACCAGCGCGGCGATCAGGCCGAAGGTGCCCAGCGGTGTCATTTCCAGCACCCAGCGCGTGATCTGTATCATCACCCCGCTGGCCTCGCCGGCCAGCGCGCGCAGCCGCTCCGCCTTGTGCCCGATCTTCACCAGTGCCGCACCGATCAGCGCGGCGAAAAACAGCACCTGCAGGATGCGCCCTTCGGCCAGTGCGCCGAAGGGATTGGCCGGCACCACGTCCAGCAGCACCTGTACCGGGCCGGGCACCTGACGCGGCGCGTAGCTTTCCGACGCGACTAGGTTTTCCACACCTTCGCCCGGATCCAGCAGCAGCGCCACGCCCAGCCCAATGCCGACCGCACACACCGCCGTCAGCGCGAACCACAGGAAAGTCTTGCCGCCGAGCGTGGCGATGCTCTTCTGCCCGTGCAGGCGGCCAACCGCATCGATCACCGCGAAGAACACCAGCGGCACCGCGATCATCCGGATCAGCGTGATGTAGAGCGTGCCCAGCGGCTGGAACCAGCGCGCCGCCGGTTCGCCCATCAGCCAGCCCACCAGCGCACCGAGCACGAACGCGCCCATCACGCGCTGCCAGAACGGAATCCGGAACCACCACGCCACCGACCGCCCCATGGCTGCCTGTCCTACAAGAAAAGGAAACGAACGATACCGCATCGACGCGGCCCATCGCAGGCAAGCCAGCCCCACAAATCCCTTCCGTCCGCGCAACAAAAAGGCCGGCGATTGCGCGCCGGCCTTTTCGGTATTGCCGCGTGTGCAGGCTTACTGCTTGACGATTTCCAGCAGCTCCACCTCGAACTTCAGCGTCGAGTTCGGGCCGATCGGGCCGGGGGTGCCGCGGTCGCCGTAGGCCAGTTCGGACGGAATCCACAGGGTGTACTTGCTGCCCACCGGCATCAGCTGCAGGGCTTCGGTCCAGCCCGGGATCACCGCGTTCAGCGCGAACGTGGCCGGCTGGCCGCGATCCACCGAGCTGTCGAACTTGGTGCCGTCCAGCAGGGTGCCAGTGTAATGCACGCTGACGGTGTCAGTGGCGGCGGGCTTGGCGCCCTTGCCTTCGGTGACGACCTGGTACTGCAGGCCCGAGGCCGTGGTCTTCACCCCGGACTTGTTCTTGTTGGCAGCCAGGAATGCTTCGCCTTCCTGCTTGTTCTTCGTGGCTGCCGCCTGCTGCTCGGCCGCATGCTTGGCCTGCAGGCGCTCGGCGAAGGCCTGCTGCACGGCGCCGGCCTCTTCCTGCGAGAGCAGCGGCTCATCGCCCTTGAGCGAGGTTTCGATGGCCTGGAACACGGTCGACAGGTCGATTTCGTCCTTGATCTGCTGCAGCGATCCACCGATCTGCATGCCGACCAGGTAGCTGGCCTTGTCGCGTTCGGTTTCGAGCTTGTCCTTGGAAATGGCGGCGCCGGACACGCCCATGGCGGCGATTGCGGCGGCGGCAAGCAGCGTGTGACGCAGGGAAAGATTCATCTAAGACTCCAGAAGGGAAGCAGAAAAAACGCCCGGCACCCGGACGCCCGGTAAGACGCGACATTTTGCGGCGCATGGCCGGGCCATGCAACGCCGGCAGCTCAGACCAGCGTCCGGGCCTCAGGTTCCGTCGGCCGATGGCGACGATTCAGCCGGCGCCGCCAGCAGTTCCTCGATCTTCGCCAGCAGCGCCGGATCATCGGGTTTGGTACGGCTGCCGAAACTGGCCACAACCTGGCCATCGCGATCCAGCAGGTACTTGTGGAAATTCCAGCCCGGCGCTTCACCGGTGGCGGCCAGCAGTTCACGATACAGCGGTGACGCCTCCGCGCCCTTGACGCTGACCTTCTCGTACATCGGGAAGGTGACGCCATAGGTCAGCGTGCAGAACTCCTGGATCTGTTCCTCGCTGCCCGGCTCCTGTCCGAGGAAATCGTTGGACGGAAACCCCAGCACCGCGAAACCCTGCGGCTCCAGCCGCGCATGCAGTGCTTCCAGCCCTTCGTACTGCGGCGTCAGCCCGCACTTGCTGGCGGTGTTGACGATCAGCAGCACCTTGCCCTGGTGCTGGCACAGGCTTTCCGGCGTCTTGCCGGCCAGCGGGCGCAGCTCCCGGTCCAGCAGCGAGCTGCACGCCGGCTGCGCGGCCGGCATCGCGCCGCTCAATGCGATGGCCAGCAGCCATCCACGCCCATTCATGTTCATCACGAAGCTCCCGCCAAGTCAGCTTCAAACGATACGCCAAGCCGGCCCCGGCCGCAGCCAAACGGCAGCCAAACAGCCACTACAAATGATCTGTTGCATCGGGAATTATGGTGTTGTAGTCTACCAGCACACCAACTCATCACCGCACCCAAGGAAACCGCCATGCAGCACAAACTGAAAAACGTCCTGGCCGGCCTGGCGCTGGCCTTCATGGCCCTGACCCTGGGCATCGTGCTTGGCGAACCCGTGATGCCGCTGCTGCCGCAAGGCATGGCCGCGGTACCGGCCACGCAGCTCGAAGCCCCGGCAACCGCGCTGTTCCAGTTCCGCAGCCCCAAGGTGCAACTGGTGGCCAGCGACCGTTCGCTGCTGATCGAAGTCCGCGAAGAAGCCGACGACCGCCCGGTGCAGGACAAAAGCCACTCCCGTTCCGGCACGCGTGGAGTGACACTCCAGATGCCCTATTTCTCGTTCGGATCGCTGTTGCCGCGTCCACCTTCGGAGTCCTGAGCATGAGCGTGACCTGGAGCGACACCACCCCGATCTACCTGCAACTGAAGGAACGCATCGTCGCGATGATCCTGGACGGGCTGCTCAAGCCCGGCGATGCAGCCCCTTCGGTCCGCCAGGTGGCCGCCGACTATCAACTCAATCCCATCACCGTCTCGCGCGCCTACCAGGAGCTGGCGGACGAAAACATCGTGGAAAAACGCAGAGGACTTGGCATGTTCGTCACCGAAGGCGCCCCGCAACAGTTGCTGGCTTCCGAGCGCCAGCAGTTCCTGACCCAGGAATGGCCGGCCATCGTCGAGCGCATCAACCGGCTCGGCCTGGCCTGGGACACGCTGCGCGCGCAGATCGAAACCGCTTCCGCAGGAGACACCCCATGAGCGCCATCGTCGCCCGCAATCTGACCAAGAAATACAACGGCAAGCCGGCGCTGGACGATGTCAGCTTCTCCATCGCGCCGGGCCGCATCGTCGGCCTGATCGGCCCCAACGGCGCCGGCAAGACCACCGCGTTGAAGGCGATCCTGGGCCTGACCTCGTTCGAGGGCGAGCTGTCGGTGCTGGGCCAGGACCCGCGCGTATCACGCGACAAGCTGATGAACGATGTCTGCTTCATCGCCGATGTCGCAATCCTGCCGCGCTGGATCCGCGTATCGCAGGCGATTGATTTCGTCGAAGGTGTGCATCCGCGCTTCTCGCGCGCCAAGTGCGAAGCCTTCCTCGCCCGCACCAAGCTCCAGCCCAAACAGCGCGTGCGCGAGATGAGCAAGGGCATGATCGTGCAGCTGCATCTGGCGCTGGTGATGGCCATCGACGCCAAGGTGCTGGTACTGGACGAACCCACGCTCGGGCTGGACATCCTCTACCGCAAGCAGTTCTACCAGAGCCTGCTGAACGACTATTTCGACGAGGAAAAAACCATCGTCGTCACCACCCACCAGGTCGAAGAGATCGAGCACATCCTGACCGACATCCTGTTCGTGCGCGCCGGCCAGATCGCGCTGGCCGCCACGATGGACGAAGTCGCCGAGCGCTTCACCGAAGTGATGGTCGGGCCAGAACACGCCGAGGCCGCACGCGCACTCGGCCCATTGGACGAACGCACCGTGTTCGGCAAATCCATCTTCCTGTTCGACGGCATCGCCCGCCCGCGCCTGGCGCAACTGGGCGAGCTGCGCACGCCCAATGTCGCCGATCTGTTCGTGGCCACGATGAAAGGAACCTACGCATGAACGCCTCCACCTCCTCCCTCTCGCCGGCACGCAAGTTCGGCTGGCTGCTGCGGCGCGAATTCTGGGAAAACCGCGGCGGCTTCTTCTGGGCACCGGTGATCGCCGGCATTGTGATCTGCGCATTGAGCCTGCTCGGCGCACTGGCCGGCAGCCTGCACCTTTCCGGCATCGACAAGCCGGAGAACCTCAATGCCGCGATGAGCAGCGACGAGTTCGCCCGCCAGATGGGTTTCATCGGCGACGGCGGCCTGCTGGCCGGCGTCGGCATCGTCGTGCTGGTGCTGGGCTTCGTGGTGTTCTTCTACTGCCTCGGGGCGCTCTACGACGACCGCCGCGACCGCAGCATCCTGTTCTGGAAATCGCTGCCGGTCTCCGACTGGCTGACCGTGCTGTCCAAACTGGCCTGGGCGCTGCTGCTGGCGCCAGTGCTGGCGATCGGGATCGGCCTTGCCATCGGCGCCTGCCTGCTGCTGATTTCGGCGCTGACCATGGCGATCAACGGCATGGACGGCAGCTGGGCGATGATCTGGCACTCGCACCCGATAAGGGTCACGTTCAACGCCTTGAGCATCGTGCCGGTCTACGCCGCCTGGTCGCTGCCGACCGTGGGCTGGCTGATGCTGTGCTCGGCGTTCGCGCGCAGCAAACCGTTCCTCTGGGCCGTGCTGGTGCCGGTGCTGTCGGCCACGCTGCTGAGCTGGATGGGCGCCCTGCCCGGCATCTCGATGCCGCACGGCAGCATCTGGTACACGCTGGTCTATCGCGGCCTGCTCAGCATCGCACCGGGCACCTGGTACATCGACAGTACCCTGGTCGGCCGCCTTGCCGCCAGCGCACAGCACATCGAAAACCCTTCGGACCTGATGCGCGTCATCGACCTGAGCCGCGGCTGGCACATCTTCGCCGGCGCCGATGTCTGGATCGGCATGGCGGCGGGCACCGCGATGATTGCGCTGGCGATCTGGCTGCGGCGCAGGCGCGATGATGCGTGAGGCGCTGATGGCCTGACCACACCACACGAAAAGGCCGCCGGTTTTACGGCGGCCTTTTCGTGTGCGCCCGGAGGCTATCCCGCAGGCGGCGAGCCGCTCCTGACCGTCAACAAAGCCTTGCGACGCTGGGCCGCCAGGTTGGGATTGCGGGCCGAAGCATTGGCCTGAGCGGGTCGAACCCAGGCCAAACCGGCACCGTTCCCTGGAAGAAGGCCGTTCGCATGTAATGGATCGCGTATGGATGCGCTGCATGATGCAGGCAAGTGCGACAGCGACAGTCGTATCGAAATGATGAAGACCCCCGCCTTCGGATGCCCCTGCACGATTTCTCCGGCGATGCGACGACCCCTGTCGCACCGGTATGCCGAAATACGCTTCTCAGGAAAGACAACCACGAGGAGCACGCATGCCCACGCACACCACCCGGATGCAGATCACGTTGAGCGCCGAGCAGACCGCCCGCCTGCTCGAATGGGCCGGCACGACGACGGCGGCAGAGGTCGAGGCCGATTGCGAACCCAGCGGCTACATGCTGGAAGTTGCGATAGGCGGGTTCCCTTCATGGGCTGAAGCCGTGGGCGGCGGTGGACGGATCGACCTGGGCGATGTGGATGTGGCGCTGATCGACGAGGACCTGCGCTGATGCCGGGCGAATCCCCGCACAGCGCTTCCCGGTTGCGCATCGCAGCGACCATGCACCGGGGCCGCAACCGGCAGCAGCAGGATGCCATGTGGCTGGCCGGCTGCGCCTGCCAGCACGCCGACATGCCGCCGCGCGAAATCCCCGCTGCCGCCGAAACCCTGCTCGCCATCGCCGATGGCGTCGCCACCAGCCCCACACCTGCACGCGCCAGCCTGCTCGTGGTTCAGGCGCTGGCCGAACAGCTCCAGGCGCGATCCGACTGGTCTTTCGATGGCCTGCTCGGCACCCGCCATGTGCGCGCCGCACAAACCGCACTCTGCGACGCGCTCGCCTCGCGTCGCCTCGCATGGGGCGCATCCACCACCCTCGTTGCCGCACACCTGCGCGGCAACCGCCTTGCCATTGTCAACAGCGGCGACAGCCGTGCCTATCTGATCCGCGCCAATGGCGACACCACGCAACTGAGCCGGGATCACACCGAACTCCAGCATTTGATCGACAGCGGACAAGCGCAGGCCGGCATCGAGTACGCCAGCGTCTACCACGCCTTGAGCGACTGCCTGATCGCCGACCCGGAAGCCGAAGATTTTGCCGTACACCGCGAAACCACCGAACTCAAACCCGGTGATCGCCTGATCCTGTGCAGCGATGGTGTGCACGATGTGCTGGACGAAACGGCATGGCTGGTGGCGATGGCAGCCCCATCCGATCCGCTGAAAATGGTCGAAGTCACCCGCCGGGCCGTGCTGGAGCGTGGTGCACCGGACAATTTCTCGATGCTGGCGTTGGCATACGGGGCGCAGGCATGAAGCCATCCGGACGATTCCGCCCGGTCGCCATCGAGGCCGAGCAGGCGGTGCTGGGCGGGTTGCTGATTTCCGCACAGGCCATCGAGCGCATCGAGGGCCGTGTTTCGGAGGCCGATTTTTTCCGCATCGAACACCGCCTGATTTTCCGCGCCATCTGCCAGCTTGCCGAACGCAACCAGCCTTGGGATGCCGTGACCCTGGCCGAGTGGTTCGACGCCCATGCCAGCCAATACAAGGATGTCGTCAGCGGCTACATCCTCGAACTGGCCAGCACCACGCCATCGGCTTCCAATGTCAC
Source organism: Denitratimonas organivorans (assembly GCF_037478135.1). Classification (NCBI taxonomy): domain Bacteria; kingdom Pseudomonadati; phylum Pseudomonadota; class Gammaproteobacteria; order Lysobacterales; family Lysobacteraceae; genus Denitratimonas; species Denitratimonas organivorans. The sequence continues at coordinate 227,374 of NZ_JBBHDV010000001.1, read as the reverse complement.
TGCCTGTGCCGACATCGTTCGGGAAAAGGCCACTCTGCGGCAGATCATAGACGTTTGCACCGCCAGTGCGGATCGCGCTTTCAACCCGGAGGGACTCTCCAGCGAAGAAGTCCTGACCGAAGCCGAAAACCGCCTGCTCGCCATCGCCAACAGCCGCCAGCGCCCGGGGCAGGGATTCGTCATCGTACGCAATGCACTCAAGGCCGCCTTGGTTGAGGTGAGCAGGCGCCACGATAATCCCGGCGCATCCATCGGACTCTCCACCGGCTTCATCGACCTGGATCGGATGACGACGGGCGGACTGCAACCGGCCGATCTGGTGATCCTTGCCGCCCGCCCCTCGATGGGAAAGACTGCCCTGGCGTTGAACATCGCCGAGCATGCAGTGATGCACAGCGGAAAGGCCGTTGCCGTGTTTTCGATGGAAATGTCCATCGAGCAACTTGCCTATCGCTTGATCTCCTCGCTGGGGCGCATCAATGCCCAGCGCCTGCGAACCGGACAGCTTGAGTATGAAGACTGGTCACGAATGAGCCAGGCCTTAGTCTCGCTCAGTGACCTCAAGCTGTTCATCGACGACACGCCCGCGCTCTCTCCGGCGGAACTGCGTTCACGCGCACGCCGCCTCGCACGCGAGCAGGAACTGGGATTGATCGTGGTCGACTACCTGCAACTGATGCAGGTGCCGGGAAACAAGGAAAACCGCGCCACGGAGATTTCCGAAATCAGCCGCTCACTCAAGGCACTGGCCAAGGAACTGAACCTGCCGGTGATCGCCCTCTCGCAACTCAACCGCAGCTTGGAACAGCGCAGCGACAAGCGTCCGATAATGAGCGACTTGCGAGAGTCCGGTGCCATCGAACAGGATACCGACATCATCATGTTCATCTACCGCGACGAGTACTATCACCCCGACTCGCCGGACAAGGGCCTGGCGGAAGTCATCATCGGCAAACAACGCAACGGCCCCACCGGCACGGTGAAACTGGCGTTTCGCGGGCAGTACACGCGGTTCGAGAATGCGGCGAGTGGGGTGAGTGGGAGGTTTGAGTGATGTTCGCGCGTGGAGGTGCTTGCGCTGAGTCGCATCTAGAAAGCTGCCGTGATCGATCAGGCGCAAGGCGTTGCTCAATCGCAAGAGGGCGTGTATTTTTCCTTATAGATGCCATCAGCCCGCAGCAGCAATTTTTGTATTTCCTCATCGCATTGGAAAAACCCAGATACCTCCTCCCACGTCACTATTCCGTCGAAGACGCTTAAGGTACTGTCTCCATTGCAATCGGTCTTTCCATGGGTCTCGTGGTTTTTTTTATATGCGCTCGAAATCAAGGCTACCAAGTAGACAGGGAAGTCCATAGCGGAATCGGAGAAGCTCTCCTTGAGAATCTTGGGAATGGCAATCTTGTCCTGCCTGCAACTGCCGACCTGGTTGAAGTCAAACGCACTGTCAGCCTTGGCTTCGATGATGATGATGCTTTTTTCACCGAACAGGCAAAGATCGAACGTTCGCTTCGGGCTGTATCCAAGAAGTTTAGCGCTTTTGCCTTTCCTGGCAAGGAAATCACGATAAAAAACAACCTCAAACCCCATGTCCCAGCCACCCTCCGCCGAGATTGGGAGGTCGCATTTTTCAATAGTCCATTTTGCAAATTCAGCAGAACTTCTCTGGCGCGCGCCCCAATACAGAGCAGAACAGAAGAACCTTTCATCACGAGTCCATGCGTCCCATGCCCTAGCTTCCAGATATGGAATGGTCATATTTTATTCTCCCGTAAAATTCTAATAAAATCAATCATTGACGCAAGCGTTTCCAATAACCGGCGGACTGCACACAGCGCAATTTCATTGCCCGAATTTCCGCCACTATCTTCTTCTGTGCCGAAACATTCGCCGAATGTGTCTGGATCATCGGCGGCACGAATTCTTTCCGTCCTTCGGGCGTCTGGCGCTCCTCATCGAGAAAGGTCTTCATGCGTCTGAGGTGCCATTGCTTGTTATCGCATGGCGGTAGGCCCAGGCATCATCCAGTGCATTGTGCCTGCATCGCCCGGGATTTTCATTGAACCAACGCTCGAGCGCAGGAAGCGCATCATTCGCCGAAGACAGCGGGTGCAGCACGCAGTAGGCCTCGATGTCCACTGGCATCCAGCCGCCTTTGCGCAGGAGTTGCCGCAGCATTTCAAGGTCGGCCTCATCATCGACGAACAGCCGGCAGGGCCGCGCGGAGGTGGCTGAGACTTCAGCCAGCCAATCGCGGAAGCGCCATGCCAGCACCTCGAATGAAGCACTCGCATCGGCAGCATGCAGGTCCAGCCAAGGCAGCACCTGTTCGCGGACGAATCGGGTACACGCGCTTTGCGGGAAGTCGCCGACGATGCCGTAGAAGCTGCGCCCATCATCCGTCACGGCACCAATCGAAATCAGGCGCGGGTCGGACAGCGATGTGAACTCGGTGTCGATGTAAAGGTTCATTCGATGATGCCAGGCTTGGCGGCTACGCCTTCCATGACACTGCATCCCGAACTGGAAACCAGAGGGGGCGCTTCCTTGCCATGGGAGAAAACAACGGTTGTCATCGTGCAATTACTCCCTTTCCAGAGGCGGAAACGATTGGGAAAAGTGAATCCGTGTGTACGTTCTCACGCTGCCGATGCGCAGGATGTTCTGCCAGCCCAGCCTTGGAGAGGAATGGTCGTAGAGATCGTGGAACAGCCACCAATGGTGCTGGTGCGCGAGCGGGTGTTCGGCCCAGTGCTCGTATTCATTCCAGTTCCAGACCGTGCGGGTGATTGACGACAGATCGCTGTATTTTCCGGATATGCAACTGGCGATATGGTGGTCTTTGGCATATATGGCGTTTTCACCGCCGGCCTGGAACAGCGGGTCGCACGGCTCCAGCACAAACTCCATCTGCGCCTCCATGTTCCATCCGCCATCTTCCTCCTTCGGTGCGTCGTGGCCATCCTTTCTGCGGACGGCATGAAACCAGCGGCCACAGGTGTCGAAGTACGTTTCCACGCCAGCCATGAGGGAGTTCATCTGGTCCAGTCTGGCGATGTCGTCGCAGGTGAGCTCATCACTGGACCTGATTAGCCCCATCCCTCAGCCATGAAAGTTGTTCGCCAAGCGCAGAACCCGCTCTGGGCAAGGCTTGCAGCGCGTCAGCGCCGTCGCCAGTCGAGGCAGCATGTCGCGCAGGCGGAATCTGCGGTTGAAGCGATACGCGGCTTCGGCCAGGTAGCGACGTGCGTACTTGGCCTGACGCACCGCGTGGTACACGCCGCTGATGGCACGCTTGGCGTTGGCCAGCACCACATTCGCCCAACACGCGCCTTTGGCCTGCGTCGCGGCGCGACCACCGCCGGTGACCAACGTGGTGTGCGCGTGTCCGGCCTCTTCCAGTTGCCGGAAACAGGCCAGGCCATCGGTATAGACCTCGCATTCCGGTTCCAGCCGGCGCTCGATCCAGTCCCGGAGCGACGCGTTGTCGAACGCCTTCACAGGCTCGATCACGGCGAAGACGGGGTATTCCAGGTTCTCGTCCGTCTGTACGGCGATGAGGAAGGGCTGCTTGTTCTCCGATCCGCGCCCGGGCTTGCCACCGTTGCGCTCACCGCCCAGGTAGGCGTCGTCGATCTGTACGAAACCCTTGAGTTTCCTGGGTTCTTCCCGCTCCAACATGGCCTGCATGATCTTGTGCTTGAGCCGCCAGGCGGCCTTGTAGTTCACCCCCAGGTGACGCATGAGCTCCAGCGCTGCCATGTTGGTCTTGGTCGTGGTGAGCAGGTAGATCGCCTGAAACCACGTGGTCAGCGGCAATCGGGTGGAGGCGAGCAAGGTGCCGCTGGTCAGCGTGGTCTGATGGCGACAGGCGCGGCATTGGTAGTACACCGTCGCTCCACGCCGGAAGCGCGATCGGGTTCGGCCCTCGCACTTCGGGCAACGAAACCCCTGCGGCCAACGCCACTGATACAAGGCCCGGTAGCACTTGGCCTCGGTGCCATAGCGTTGGATGAACTCGTTCATCGACAACCCGTGTTGGAACTGCACGACATTGATGCCCATGTCCCTCCTCCTGCGTGTTCGGCGGGGGCATCGTCTCGCAGCGGCGTCTCATATCCTGAGACGGCCAGCTGAGGGATGGGGCTAATCAGGTCACTGGATGGACCGGGCTGTGGGCGCCTGTTGGCGAACAGGGTTTTCTTCCAGTTGTCGCCCTCGTAACTGTTGCGGGCGAAGATGCCTACCGGCGATGCAGGGGCGGCTGGCGCAGACGGATCGAGCGGAAATGTCTTGTCGAAGGCGAGGAAGGCATCGACCCATACCTGCCCGATCCGCAGGATATTTTCCCAGCCCAGCGACGGATTGCTCCTGTCCACCAGTACGCGCGTCAGCCAGCCATGCGCCCAGATGCACAGCGGGTGATCGGATATATGGCAGAAATCGTTATGCCAGTCGGTCAGCGGATAGCAGTGGCCTTCATCGCCTGGAATCAGCGGCAGCGTATCGAACATTTCGCAGATGATGTTGTCCGAATCCTCATCGTGCTCGGGATCGTCTGCATCCAGCACGAAACTGATGCGGACGCCCAATTGCCACGGGCCACCCGGCTTGTCTGGATGGTCCGTTGCCGCCAGGCGCTTGAGCCAGTTCGCATGACCATCGAGCCAGGACTCGGCAAGGTAAAGCTGTTGGCGCAGCCAGTCGTACCGTGGCTGCATTTCCTGTGTGAACTGGGTGAACCTTCCCCTCCAGCGGTCTGGAATCACGATTTCCATGATGCACCTCCCTGATTTCCTGCCGACCACCATTCCCCATCGTCACGCCGATCCACATTGGCGAACAGTTCGTCGAACCTGTCTCCGTGGAAGGAATGGATCGGCACGAGTTTTTTTGCTGCCAGCGCGGTGGCGAAACGCTGGAGATCGGACACGCTGGCGTGGCCGGATGTGTGGATGCGGCGCAGCGGGATGGCGCCTTGCATCAACCAGTCGCGCACGGGTTTTGTACTGTCGTCCTCCAGGTAGCCGCGCCAGTTGGAGTAGATGAGCTGCGCACCGGCAAGCGGGGCCTTGGCGGCGACTTCCTTCAGCATGCCGGGGCGGAACAGCAGGATGTCGCGTGCCGGATCGAGGTGTTCTAGGAATACGCGATTGGGCTTGAACGGGTCCAGCCGCGTGAAGGTCTTGTCGCGCACGATCCTGCGGCGCATCCATTCGGGCACATACACACCGATGTGCGGCCAGTGCGCTTGCGGCAAGTTCGGGTTTTCCGTGGCGGCGAGCATTTCCGCAGTGAAGGCATCCAGCACCAGCCGCTTGCCGCTGCGTTTGGCGGCGCGGTAAAGGGTGACGATGCGGTCGATGTTCTGGGTGGATGTCCACACCAGGCGCAGGCCCTCGGTGCTGTTGAACGCCTCGACGAAATCGCGCTCCAGCGCGCTTTCGTCGGGGAACGGCGTGCCTTCACCCTCGCGCCCGATGACGGTGCCTTCCATCATCAGCACGTCGATGTCGCGCGGCGGATTGGCCAGCAGTTTCTCGAACAGCTTGGCCTTGCGCCCGTGGCCTCGGAAATCGCCGCTGTAGAACAGTCGTTGTCCATCGGCTTGGATCAGCAAGGCATAGGCGTCATAAGCGGAGTGATCGACAAGCAGCGGCGTGATGGTGAACGGGCCGAGCGTGACGGGTTTGCCGGATTGCCAGTGGATCAGCACACGATCATCGAGCTTCGGGCGATCCAGCCAATCGGCAGCGCGATCCAGAATCCGCTGCCCGGCGGCACCGATGCCGATGGGAATGTCCGGGTGGATGTCATGCACCAAGCCGACGTGATCCTGATGCGGGTGGGAAATCAGCACGCCGAGCAGGTCATCACTGGCATCGCGCAGGCCGGGCACGTCGGGCATCAGGCTGGCGATGTCGTCGGTGTCGGCATCCAGTGGCAGGCCCAGATCGAGCACGATGCGGCCTGGGGTGGATTCGGCGGCGACTTCGATGCAGGTGCCGCCAATCTGGCGGGTGCCACGGTGAATGCGTACTTTCATGCGGGTGCGGTTTCCTCATGTGGTGATGGGTTCTGGCCGGATGGGGCCGGAAGCCATTTCCACACGAAGATGCGACAGATAATGTCGCATCCGCACAGACAAGAGGAAATCGAACCCGTCATTCCAGCGCAAGCTGGAATCGCTCTACGGCTACAGCAAGCGCATAACCCACCTCGGGCAGGAGGCCCGCAGCCACACGGATTCCAGCTTGCGCTGGAATGACGGGATGACGGGACCTGGCGGCTTTCAGGTCACGGGCACCTTGGTGTACTCGACCAATTCATTGCCAAACGATTGCAGCCACCAGGTCAGTTTCAGCGTGTCCTGCACGGTGGCGATGAGGCGATGGCCCGTGCCGCCATCGGCGAACGCAACTTTCTCCACCTGCTGATCGTGCGAGATGCGGCTTTCGGTGAGCGCATGGGCACGGGTACTACGGAACACGGCGTTCAACACAACCTGCCCACCTGTGGCGATGGAAACGCCGCCTTCGGCCACGTAGCGGTCGATGTCGAAATCCGGCAGGTCGCGTGCGGGGAATTCCACGCTCTGCGCAGTAACGAAGCGATGCAGGACCAGCGAGCGCGGATCGGCGTAATCGTCCACCAGCGCGACCAGATAGATGACGCCTTCGCGTGCGATCAGCCCTTGTGGATGCAGCACGTATCGATTGATCGCCTCGCTGGCGTAGGGACGATACTCGGCCTGCAACTGGCGGCGTCGCGCCAGGGCATCGAACACCACGCGCTGGATGGTCGGGTCGATATCCGGCGGAATCATCGGCAAGGAGCGACTGGTGACGGCAATGCGCTGCGGCCAGCGCCGCAGGCCGGAGTCGGGCTGGCGCTCCAGCGCCTTGTGCGCTTCCTCGAATCGGGGTTGCAGGTCTTCCAGCACCTGCGGCGGCAGCAGGTGCCGGGCGTGTTGCTGGAGGATGAGGAAGGTCAGCGCCACCGATGGTTCCATGAAGGGCAACGAGACATCGGCAGCGCCTACGGTCCAGCGCCAGCCGGCGGGCTTGGCGCCATCGGACTCGATGGGAAACAGTTCGGCGAGCTTTTCCAGATCGCGCTGCACCGTGCGCACCGTGGTGGCATAGCCCTGCGCATCGAGTTCGCGCTGGAACTCCCGCACCGATTTCTTGCGCTGGCGCGGCACCAATCGCAACAACTGGATCAGGCGCAGGCTGGTCTCGCTGGAGGTGTTGCCCGTGCGGGTGGTCTTGAGGGTGGGAGCTGTGGTCATGCTGGCGCTTCTCCGGCGGAAATCCATCCGGAGAGCGGCGCGTCGGTGTTTCATGAGACGGGCGAAAGGCTGCCGGATGCCGGCCCCAGTGTGCCGATCAATGCGACAACCGGCGTCGCAGCCAGAGAAAGCAACTCACTCGCCCGTTGCAATCACCTTGCGATGCCGCCGCGCCCGCGCGTGGGCCTGGTCCATTTCCTCGTTCACTGCCGCCAGGGCCATGTGCGATTCCTGCGAGAGCAGCAAGCTGGCTCCGAACAGGCCGAGCACGCCGGCGGTGGCGAAAAGCGTCGGCAGCATTTCCACCCGATAGCCGATGAAAGCGTCCACCGCTACCGTCAGGCTGGTGGCGACGAAACAACTGATGGCCCAGTACAGCAGGCGGCCGGCCTGGAGGATGCGCAGGCTGCGCCGACGCTGGGTGGCGATGTTGTGCTCCAGCACGACGAGGTCTTCTTCGTCCTGCGATTCCCCGATCTCGCACATCAACGCGCGCAACCGGTCCACCACCCGCGCCAGGCGATTGTTGGCCGAAAGGATCAGCGACGCGGTGGCGGTGAGGAAGAAGGCCGGCGCGAGCATCGCGGTGAGGATGCCGTAGTGGTCGATGGAGGTGGGCGTCATGGGCGGGCGAAATGGCGGGCTGGGCGCTGATGCTATCGGAATGGCATCGGGGGATGGGGCTCAGCCACCCCCACCCGCCCCACCATGAATCCCGCCCTTGGCGAGCACCGCCGGGTCGAGCAGTTTTTTCAGTTGCTTGTCGGAAAGGCCGGTGGTTTCGCGCGCTACGTCAAGGATCGGGCGACCTTCGGCGTAGGCCTGTTTGGCGGTGGCGGCGCCTTTTTCGTAGCCGATGACCGGGTTCAGCGCGGTGACGAGGATCGGGTTGCGCGCCACGGCTTCGGCGACGCGATCTTCGCGCACGGTGAAGCCGGCAATGGCGGCATCGGCCAGTTGCACGCTGGCGTTGGCGAGCAGTTCTATGGATTGCAGCAGGTTGTACGCGACCATCGGCAACATCACGTTGAGCTGGAAGTTGCCGCTCTGGCCGGCGACGGTGATCGCGGTGTGGTTGCCCATGACCTGGGCGCAGACCATGCACACCGCTTCGGGAATCACCGGGTTGACCTTGCCAGGCATGATCGAGGAGCCGGGTTGCAGCGCCGGCAGTTCGATTTCGCCCAGGCCGGCGAGCGGGCCGGAGTTCATCCAGCGCAGGTCGTTTGCGATCTTCATCAGCGACACGGCCCAGGTGTTGAGCTGGCCGGACAGTTCCACCGCGGCGTCCTGCGAGGCGATGCCTTCAAACAGGTTGGGCGCGGTTTCAAAACGCAGGCCGGTGAGTTTGGTCAGTTCTTCGGCGAAGCGCTTGCCGAAACGCGGATCGGCATTGATGCCGGTGCCCACGGCGGTGCCGCCCTGCGGCAGGCGGCGGATGCGCTTGCCGGTATCGGTGAAACGCGCTTCGGCCGAACGGATCTGCGCGGCCCAGGCCGCCAGTTCCTGGCCGAAGGTGATCGGCATGGCGTCCATCAGATGGGTGCGGCCGGTCTTGACCACGCGGGTCAGTTCCTTGGCGCGCTTCTCGATGGTTTTGCGCAGATGCGCCAGCGCGGGCAGCAGTTTCGCGTTGACTTCAACCCAGGCGGAGACCTGGATCGTGGTCGGGATCACGTCATTGGAGCTTTGGCCCATGTTGACGTGGTCGTTCGGGTGCACCTGCGCCTTGCCTTCTGCGTTGGCCAGATGCGCGATGACCTCGTTCGCGTTCATATTGGTCGAGGTGCCCGAGCCGGTCTGGAACACGTCGATCGGGAACTGCGCATCGACCTTACCCCTGGCCACCTGCGTGGCAGCCGCGACGATGGCCTTGGCGCGTGCTGCATCCAGGTGTCCGAGGCCGTGATTGGCGCGGGCGGCGGCGGCCTTCACCTGGCCCAGTGCGTGGATGAAGGCCGGCGGCATGGTCAGGCCGGAAATCGGAAAGTTCTGCACCGCGCGCTGGGTCTGCGCGCCGTAGAGCGCATCAGCCGGTACTTTCAGTTCGCCCATGCTGTCGCGTTCGATGCGGGTGTTCGGAGTCTTTTTCATGGGAATGATTCTCGTTACAAGATCGGACCATTCTAGGCCGTCGCCATGGCTGCTGCATGGCGCTGGATGAACCATGGCTGCCCCGGCCTGGCTTGAAAATGCGCAGAAACGGCACAGGGCGAGATGGCACTGCCGCCAATGCCTGACGCCTTCGAAGGGTGTTTCGACAGGTGTCCAGCCAAACCGGCCGGAGTGCCGCACCGGTACCGGCCCGGCGCCATGCCCTCGGGGTAAAATCGGGGACTCCTTCGCACTGCCGGTAGCCGCCATGACCTCTGCCCTAACCGCCCTGTCCCCGCTCGATGGCCGCTATGCCGGCAAGGTCACCGCGCTGCGACCGATCTTCAGCGAGTTCGGCCTGATGCACAACCGCGTCAAAGTCGAGATCGCGTGGCTGATCCTGCTGGCCGATACGCCGCAGATTGCCGAAGTGCCGGCGCTTTCACCGGCGGCGCGGCAGTTCCTGCAGGCCATCGCGGATGATTTTTCCGAAGCCGATGGCGCGCGCATCAAGGCGATCGAGGCCACCACCAATCACGATGTGAAGGCGGTGGAATATTTCATCAAGGAAAAGATCGCCGAGCACCCGGAGCTGGGCGCGGCCAAGGAATTCGTGCACTTCGCCTGCACCTCCGAGGACATCAACAATCTGGCTTACGGATTGATGCTGCGCGATGCCCGCGAACAGGTGCTGCTGCCCGCCATCGACAACATCATCGAAGCCTTGCGCGCGCTGGCCCATGCTCAGGCCGAACAGCCGATGCTGTCACGCACCCACGGCCAGACCGCTTCGCCGACAACACTGGGCAAGGAAATCGCCAACGTGGTCGCGCGCCTTTCGCGCCAGCGCCGGCAGATCGCGCAGGTGGAGCTGAGCGGCAAGATCAACGGCGCGGTCGGCAACTACAACGCGCACCTGACCGCCTACCCGGATGTGTACTGGCAGGCACTGGCGCAGGGGTTCGTCGAAGGCCTGGGGCTGGTGTTCAACCCGTACACCACGCAGATCGAACCGCATGACTGTGTGGCCGAAATCGGCGATGCGGCGCGACGCGCCAATACCGTGCTGATCGACCTGTGCCGCGATGTCTGGGGCTACATCTCGCTGGGTTATTTCAAGCAGCGGCTGAAGGAAGGCGAAGTCGGTTCCAGCACGATGCCGCACAAGGTCAACCCGATCGACTTCGAGAATGCGGAAGGCAATTTCGGCATCGCCAATGCGCTGTTCGAGCATTTCTCCACCAAGCTGCCGATCAGCCGCTGGCAGCGTGATCTGACCGATTCGACCGTGCTGCGTGCGCTCGGCACCGCGTTTGGCCACAGCCTGATCGCGCTGGATTCGCTGGCCAAGGGCCTGGGCAAGCTGGAGGTGAATCCGCAACGCCTGGATGCGGATCTGGACGCGGCCTGGGAAGTGCTGGCCGAAGCGGTACAGACCGTGATGCGCCGCCACGGCCTGCCCAACCCCTACGAACAGCTCAAGGCACTGACCCGTGGCCAGGGCATCACGCGCGACTCGATGCGCGCCTTCATCGAAACACTCGAACTGCCGGAAGAAGACAAGCAGCGCCTGCTGGAACTCACCCCGGCCGGCTATATCGGTGCCGCCACCGAACTGGCGCGTGCGATCTGAACCACGTCACGTTGGACACCGCCGCCTGCCACCGCGCGGGCGGTGCAGGAGCATCACATGATTGAAATCACCGCCGGCGCCGGACAGCTGCTGGGCATGCCGCCCGAAGACTTCCTGCGCGATATCTGGCAGAAACGTCCGCTGCTGATCCGCCGCGCGCTGCCGGACTTCAGCAGCCCGATCTCACCCGATGAACTGGCCGGGCTGGCCTGCGAAGAAGGCACACTGTCGCGCCTGATCGTGCACGATGCCGCCAGCGACGAGTGGCAGGTGCGCAGCGGCCCGCTGCCGGAAAACGTGTTCGCCAATCTGCCCGAACGCGACTGGACGCTGCTGGTGCAGGACGTGGACAAATGGGACGAGGATGTGGCGCCGCTGCTGGCGCATTTCCGCTTCCTGCCCGGCTGGCGCGTGGACGACATCATGGTCAGTTTCGCCGCGCCGGACGGCTCGGTCGGGGCCCATGTGGACCAATACGATGTGTTTCTGCTCCAGGGGCTGGGGCGACGCCGGTGGCAGATTGACGCCGGCGAAAATCCGCCGCAGGATTTCCGCGAGGATGTCGAACTGAAACTGCTGCGCCAGTTCACCCCGACGCACGAATGGGTGCTGGAACCTGGCGACATGCTGTATCTGCCGCCCGGAGTTCCGCACCATGGCGTGGCGCTGGATCCCTGCCTGACGCTGTCGGTCGGCATGCGCGCACCGTCGCACGCGGAGTTGCTGGTGGATCTGGCCGACACGCTGGCTGAAAGACTGCCCGAATCGCTGCGCTATCACGATCCGGATCTGGACCTGGCCAGTGCCGATGGGCGCATTGATGCGGCCGTGCTGCGGCGTGCGCGCGCCGCGCTGGCCAGTTTCCAGCAGATCGATGATGCAGCGCTGGCGGACTGGTTCGCTGCCTTTGTCACCCGTTATCGCAGTGCCGGGCAGATCATGCCGCCGCCACGCCCGCCTTCGCCTGCTCAGCTGGAAAAGCGATTGCACGCCGGCGCCGGGCTGCATCTGCATCCGCTGGCGCGCTGCGCCTGGCACGCCGAGGCGGGTGCGGTGGCGCTGTATATCGATGGCGAGCGCTTCGACACCAGCCAGCGTCTTTCCCAGCACCTGAGCCAGCGTCTGAGCATCGACGCCGCCTTCTACGAGAATCTCACGCAGGAAGAACGCGAACGGGTGCAGCAACTGGCAAAACGCGGCATTCTGGCGCTCTCACACGCCTGAACTCCGCCGGACTTCCGCCATGGCTTCGACCGATTTCCAGATCCATTTCGCCCGCTTCGATACCGACCTGCCGGACCTGCGCGCGGTGCGCGTGCCGGTGTTCATCATCGAGCAGCAGGTACCCGAGGAACTGGAATGGGATGAAGCCGATCCGCTCAGCGTCCATGTGCTGGCGCGTGAAGCCGACGGCACCCCGATCGGCACTGCGCGGCTGACGCCTGACCACCGCATCGGCCGCATGGCGGTGTTGCAGCCCTGGCGCGGACGCGGCATCGGCGCCGCGATGCTGGAAGCCCTGATCCAGCGCGCACGCGAGCTGGGCTATCCGGAACTGGAACTGCACGCCCAGACCCATGCGCTGGGGTTCTACGAGCGATACGGCTTCAGCGCCTTCGGTGAGGAGTTCGACGAGGCCGGCATCGCGCACCGGCGGATGCGACGGAGTCTGGAACAGGAACCCGGCGGCGCAGCGGGCAATGCGACCGCTGACACCGAGCGCGCCCTGCAGAATCTGGACAGCCAGCCGGAAGTGCTGGCCGTGACGCTGCAACTGATCCAGCGCGCCCGCCGCGGCATCGCGCTCTACACCCGCGATCTTGATCCGGTGGTGCTGGATCAGCCGGAAATCACTGATGCGCTGCGGCGTTTCGCCACCGATGTGCGCGGCGCGCAGGTGCGCGTGCTGGTGCACGATCTGCGCCGTGCCGTCAGCGAAGGCCATGCGCTGATCGGTCTGGTGCAGCGCCTGCCGAGCCTGTTCGCGATCCGCGTGATCGAGGAGGAGCCGGACGTGCAGTACGCCTCGGCCTTCATCCTCAACGACCAGGCCGGCTATCTGTTCCGCCCGCTGGCGACCCGTTTCGAGGCCAGCGCCTGTCTGCACGATCCGGCACGCCAGCGCCAGCTGCAAAACTATTTCGACGAAGTCTGGGAACGCGCCCGTCCGGCGACGGAACTGCGCCCGCTGTAAATCCCTGGATACGCCGGTCACTTTCCACCGGAGCCGGAATACCCACGGCGGCGTGTTTGCGCCGGTTGCCCTGAGCTGCTGCGGGCCGATCCGGTTATCCAAGGCATAAAAAACGCCCCGATCATGACGATCGGGGCGTTGGATGCATCTTCCAGCGGGAAGGCGGGACGCCGTAGCGCCCTGCCGTTTCCATCACATTACTGGACGACGTTCAGCTCGGTGCGACGGTTGGTCTCGCTCTTGCAGCCCGGCAGGGTCTGCGGGGTCGGCTCCAGCGGGCGGCTTTCGCCGTAACCGCTCGGGCCCACCAGACGCGAGCTGTCGATACCGTTGGCGGCCAGGTAGTCATAGACCGTCTTGGCGCGGCGCTCGGACAGCGGCTGGTTGTAGGTTTCGGCACCGCACAGGTCGGTGTGGCCGGCCACTTCAACGCGCAGCTCCGGATACTGACGCAGCACGGTGATGGCTTCGTTCAAGGTGGCTTCCGCGTCAGGACGCAGGGTGGCCTTGTCGAAGTCGAAGTTGACGCCACGCAGGTCGATGGTCACTGCCACCGGGCAACCATCCGGACCAACGGTCTGGCCGGGCTGCGAATCCGGGCAGCGGTCATCACAATTGTTGACGCCGTCACCGTCGTCGTCCAGGTCGGCGCAGCTCGGCGGCGGCGGCGGCGGCGGAACGATGTCCTCAACCACTTCCACCGGGGCTGCCGGCGGCGGACCGAGCTTGACGGCCATGGTCAGCTGGGCCAGCACGTCGAGGAACTTGTCTTCCTGCGGCGCTGCCACGCTGCGGTTGTCGAAGTCCCAACGACCCAGCACTTCGGCACGCATCGCGATGCGGTCGTGGTCGGCCTGCATACCGAAGCCCAGCTGTGCGGCCAGGTTGTTGTCCTTGCGCTCGAACGGACGGCCACCAGCCGGATCGGAGTATTCCGACTCGTGACGCAGCACGCCGGCACCGAACGCCAGGTACGGCCACCAGTTGCGGTCGTGGTTGTTGAAGTGGTAACGGCCGGTCAGCATCGCACCGTAGTTGCTCCAGTTCAGCTCGCTGCCGTCCTTCTCCGGGTTGACCGAGTTCAGGTCCAGATCGAGCGAGAAGTTGCGAGTGAAGAACTTGCCCACACCGAGGCCGAAGATCGGCACATCGCTGACGTGGCGGTCACCATCGTGGATCGCGAAACCAGCGGTGCCGGTGAGGTACCAGCGGTCGTCGAACTCCTGCGCGGTCGCAGCTTGGGCGCCGAGGCCCAGCACGCCGAGGAGTGCACAACCAAGAAGTGTCTTCTTCATCTGTTGCTCCTTCAATCTCAAATTTCGTGGGAATTCCAAAACACGATCCAATCCTTAACGGCATTCTGTGACAAATGCCGACGACGCGCAGTCTACAGTCCGGTATGCGTCAGAAGTTTAACACATTGATAACACAACGCCAGCGATGCCCCGCTGCGAACCACCGCCCCCCGCCGCTTGCCGCAGAGCCCCCGTGACGGGCATTGTGCCATCAATCACACCAGCCACCACCATGCCCATGCCGTCCGTCTATCCCCATTTGTTCAGCCCGCTCGATCTTGGCCACTGCACGCTGCCCAACCGGGTACTGATGGGTTCGATGCATACCGGTCTGGAAGACCGCAAGCGCGACTTCCCCAAACTGGCAGCCTATTTCGCCGAACGCGCGCGTGGCGGTGTCGGGCTGATCGTCACCGGCGGCATCGCGCCGAACGTGTCCGGTTGGGTCAAGCCGTTCGCCGGCAAGCTGTCGTGGCCGTGGGAGGCGCGCAAGCACCGCCTAATCACCGATGCGGTGCATGCCGAAGGCGGTCGCATCTGCATGCAGATCCTGCACGCTGGGCGCTATGGCTATCACCCGCTCAATGTCGCACCGTCCAAGATCAAATCGCCGATCACGCCGTTCGCGCCGCGCGAGCTGTCCGACCGCGGGGTCGAGCGCCAGATCGAGGACTTCGCCACCTGCGCCCGTCTGGCACGCGAGGCCGGTTACGACGGGGTCGAGATCATGGGTTCGGAGGGTTACCTGATCAATCAGTTCCTCGCCGCGCGCACCAATCACCGCGCGGCGCCGTGGGGCGGAAGCTTCGAGAACCGGCTGCGTTTTGCCACCGAGATCGTGCGCCGCATCCGCGCGGCGGTGGGCGGGGATTTCATTCTGATCTTCCGGCTGTCGATGCTGGAGCTGGTCGAAGGCGGCGCCAACTGGGAAGAAACCGTGGCCAGCGCCAAGGCGATCGAGGCGGCCGGCGCTTCGATCATCAATACCGGCATCGGCTGGCACGAGGCGCGCATCCCGACCATCGTCACCAGCGTGCCGCGCGCGGCGTTCTCGTGGGTCACGGCGCGGCTCAAACCGGAATTGTCGATTCCCGTGGTGGCGACCAACCGGATCAACATGCCGGATGTGGCCGAACGGATCCTGGCCAGCGGCGAGGCCGACATGGTGTCGATGGCACGGCCGCTGCTGGCCGATGCGCACTGGGTGCGCAAAGCACGCGAGAACCGCAGCCAGGACATCAACACCTGCATCGCCTGCAATCAGGCCTGCCTGGATCACGTTTTCCTGAACAAGCCCGCGACCTGCCTGGTCAACCCGCGCGCCTGCCGTGAAACCGAACTCAACTACACGCCCACCATCACAAAGCGCCGCATCGCCGTGATCGGTGCCGGCCCGGCCGGGCTGGCCTGTGCCACGGTCGCGGCTGAGCGCGGGCACGAGGTCACGCTGTTCGAAGCCAGCTCACGGATCGGCGGGCAATTCCATCTGGCGCGGCAGATTCCGGGCAAGGAGGAGTTCAACGAAACCCTGCGCTACTTCGGCCGCCAGATCGAAACCTGCGGCGTGCAACTACGCCTTTCCACCCGCGCCGATACGGCCATGCTGGCCGGCTTCGACGAGATCGTGCTGGCCAGCGGTGTGGTGCCGCGCATTCCTGCCATCAGCGGAGTCGACCATCCCAGTGTGATGTCCTATGCCGAACTGCTCGACGGCCGCCGTCAGGCCGGTGCACGAGTGGCGGTGCTCGGCGCCGGCGGCATCGGCTTCGATGTGGCCGAATATCTGGTCCAGTCGCAACCGTCCCCGACGCTTGAGCGCGAGCGCTGGCTCGCCGAATGGGGCGTGGACACCACGCTTGCGGCACGCGGCGGCATCGAAGGCATCAGCCATCAGCCGGAACCGCCGCAACGCGAAGTCTGGCTACTGCAACGCACCGAGGGTGCGCTCGGCAAACGTCTGGGCAAGACCACCGGCTGGGTCCATCGCGCGACATTGAAAAAGGCGAAGGTGCGGATGCTCGGTGGCGCCAGTTACCACCATATAGATGATGAGGGCCTGCACATCAGCATCGCCGGCCAGCCGCAGACATTGAAGGTGGACAGCATCGTGCTGTGCACCGGGCAGGAATCGCAGCGTGAACTGCTGGAACCACTGCGTGCCGCCGGCCTGTCCGTTCACGTGATCGGTGGCGCCGATCTGGCCGCCGAGCTGGATGCCAAGCGCGCCATCGCCCAAGGCTGTGAATTGGCGGCGCGGCTGTAACAGGTGCTGCGCGGGGCGCGATGCCAGCGTCGGCGCACATCGGCCCGCTGCGCCGCCCGCATGCACTCATTGACTTTTCCCAAGGACTGCGGAACTGATGGTTTATTCATCAATCCGAAGCAGGTGTCGATCAAGTGAAATGGCGTCAACATGCGGTTTCTTCGACACAGCGCATGATCCGGCAGGCTTGCGATTGCCTGAACCGCTGAACGACCCATTCACGTTTCGTTAAATCACTGACACTTACCTTGCGCCGGTTCCCAGCCGCCGCCCCTGCGGTCCGGCCCGGAATCTTGAGACAGGCAGATGCGGAATCCCGCCTCCTGTCCTGCGGCTGGCGCCGCGATGCCCAAGACAGGCCCGCGCCAGGCGTACCCCGAAGACGCCATATCAGCCTCCCCTTTTTGTGCATCACTCCATACGGCCCGTGCCGTTGGATGGATGCGACCGGATGAACTTCCGGGCAAGGGTCGGCCCGATGCAACGGAGAAGGAGTCCGCGATGAAACTGGCCGTCGTCCTCTGGCTTGCGCAGATCATGCCGCAGCCGTATGCCGATCAGGTCTGCCTGGCAACCACGGTGTATCTGGAAGCCCGCAACCAATCCGAACTGGGCCAGCGTGCCGTCGCCGAAGTGGCGCTGCGCCGCCTCGACAGTGGCCGCTGGGGTGACAGCCTGTGCGATGTGGTCACCGCGCCCAAGCAGTTCGCGCCCACCCTGGTATCCCCGCAATACGACATGGACAACCTGCGCGCCTGGGAGCGCGCCGTGGCGATCACGCTGGACGTGCAGCAGGACTGGCAGAAGCCGCACGCGCAGCGCAGTCTGGTGGTGCCCGGCGCCGACCATTTCGTGGTGCGTGCACTGGCCTCGCCGGCCTGGGCCCAGGGCGCACCGGTCGCCACGATCGGCGATCACACCTTCTACAAGGTCGTCTCGCGTCTGTGAGTTGCCCGATGCGCCCGTTTCCCGCTTGAAGGCAGACCGGGCCGCATCCATGTTCCACCGTCCCCCTACTGCGGATGGTGATGATGAAACTCTACTACCTGCCCGGCGCCTGCTCGCTCGCCGACCACATCGTGCTGGAATGGACCGGCCTGCCCTACGAAGCAGCCGCCGTACCGCGCGATGAACTCAAGGGCGCGTTCCTGAAGATCAATCCGGCCGGCTCGGTGCCGGCGCTGCAACTGGCCGATGGCGCGGTCATCACGCAGAACCTGGCGATCCTGGACTATCTGGCCAACCTCGCACCCGAAGCCGGGTTGTGCGGGGATGGCACGCTGCTGTCGCGCGCTCGCGTGATCCGCTGGGCTGCATTCCTCAATGCCGATGTGCACAAGAACTTCTCGCCGCTGTTCGGGCTGGATCGCCATGTCGATGGCGAGCAGGCGCAACAGAGTTTGAAGGAAAAGGCGCTGGCGCGTCTGCGCGACCAGTTCGAGCAGCTGGATGCGCAGCTCGGCGCCAACACCTGGCTGGTCGATGACCGCCGCTCGATCGCGGACCCGTATCTGTTCGTGGTGCTGCGCTGGGCCCATGCGATGGGCGTGGACCTGTCCGATCTGGACAACCTCGCGCGATTCTTCAAGCACATGCAGGCCGATGCCGGGGTGAAGGCGGCACTGAAGGACGAAAGTCTGGACTGATCGCCGCTGCAGCGGATTCCGCACTGGCCGCGCGTTGATGCGGTCAGTGCGCTGCCCAACGGCGAGTGCGTTTCTCCACTCACCCCGCGCCGTCGAATGCGGCACCGGCTTCCTGCCTGTTCAGCCCTCGCCGGCGGCCAGCCGCGCGTAGAAGTCCGCCACGAACGCTTCAAAACGCCGTTCCTCAATCGCCGCGCGGATGCCGGCCATCAGTTCCTGGTAATAGTGCAGGTTGTGGATCGTCGCCAGCATCGGCCCGAGCATTTCGTTGCAGCGGTCCAGATGGCGCAGATAGGCGCGGGTGAAACCGCCGGCGCAGGCGTAGCAACTGCACTCCGGGTCGATGGGGCGCAGATCCTTTTCATATTTGGCGTTGCGGATGCGCACCGTGCCGAAGCGGGTGAAGTAATGCCCGTTGCGGGCATTTCGCGTCGGCATCACGCAATCAAACATGTCGATGCCGCGCCGCACCGCTTCCACGATGTCCTGCGGCCGGCCCACGCCCATCAGATAGCGCGGGTGGTCCGCCGGCAGCAGCGGGCAGGTGTGTTCGAGCATCGCATTGCGCTCGTCTTCCGGCTCGCCCACGGCCAGTCCACCCACCGCATAACCATCGAATCCGATGTCGATCAGGCCCGCCGCCGAGCGCGTGCGCAGCTCCGGGTAGACATGTCCCTGCACGATGCCGAACAGCGCCGCGTCATTGCCAAGGCGATCATGTTCGGCCCGGCTGCGCGCGGCCCAGCGCAGGCTCAGCTCCATCGATTCGCGCGCACGCTTTTCGCTGGTCACCACGCCATCGGTGGCATACGGCGTGCACTCGTCGAAGATCATCACGATGTCCGAATCCAGCACCTGCTGGATGTGCATGCTTTCCTCCGGCCCAAGGAACACGCGCGCGCCATCCACCGGCGAGGAGAAGGCCACGCCCTTTTCCGTGATCTTGCGCCGGTGCGCCAGCGAGAACACCTGGAAACCACCCGAATCGGTCAGGATCGGCCCATCCCAGCGCGCCAGCCTGTGCAGGCCGCCGTGCGCGGCCACGACATCCAGTCCCGGGCGCAGGTACAGATGGAAGGTGTTGCCCAGGATGATCTGCGCGCCGGTGGCACGCAGCGTATCGGGCGTCATCGCCTTGACCGTGCCGTAGGTGCCGACCGGCATGAAGGCCGGGGTTTCGACCACACCACGCGGGAAGCTCAGGCGGCCACGGCGGGCCTGGCCATCCTGGCCGAGAAACTGGAACTGCAATCGGGACATGCGGGCGACGCCGGGCGGAAAGCCGGTCATTGTCGCGTATCAGGCCGTGTTTTTCCCGTTATCGCTGCGGTTCGCGGGGAAAGCGCAGACGCGCGCCGGGCGCCAGCCGGAAACCCAGCATCTGGCCGACCTGCCACGCACTGTCGGGCGGCAGATCAGCCTGGATGCGCTCGCCGCCGGGCAGGGCCAGTTCGCCGACGCCACCGGGTCCGAGGAACGCGGCTTCCAGCAGACGCGCGCGGATCGGGCCTTCGGCGTCGGGCAGCAGGTGTTCGGGACGCAGCAGCACGTCGTCATCGCCCGCCAGCCCGAGTGCCGCCGCCGGCACCAACGCACCACGCCCAATGAAGCCGGCGACGAAACGGTGCGCCGGCGCGCGATAAAGATCCTGCGCATTGGCCCATTGCAGCAGGCTGCCGCCGTGCATCACGCCGATCATGTCGGCCATCGCGAAAGCTTCGGCCTGGTCGTGCGTGACCAGCAGTGCGGTGGTGCCGCTGGCCTTGAGCAGATCACGCAGTTCGGCTGCAAGGCGCGCGCGGGTGTGGATGTCCAGATTCGAGAACGGCTCGTCCAGCAGCAGCACTTCCGGCTCCGGCGCCAGTGCCCGCGCCAGTGCCACGCGCTGTTGCTGCCCGCCGGAAAGCTCATGCGGATAGCGCGCGGCATAGGCCCACAGTCCGACGCGCTCCAACATCGCACGCACCTGCGCATCGCGCGCCGCGCGCGGTATCCGGCGCAGGCCAAACCCGACATTGGCGGCCACATCCAGATGCGGGAACAACGCGTAATCCTGGAACACCATGCTGACCCGACGCTGCTCCGGCGGCCATTGCAGGTCGCCCTCAGCAATCACTTCGCCGGCCAGCACGATGCGCCCGGCACGGGTCGGTTCGAAGCCGGCCACCGCGCGCAGCACCGTGGTCTTGCCGCAGCCGGAGGCGCCCAGCAGGCAGCCGATCTGGCCGCGTTTCAGGCACAGCGACAGGTCCTGGACCACCATCTGCAGGCCGCCAGCGACCGGGTAGCCGAGCGAAATATGCTCAAGTTCGAGCACGGCGGGCGTGGTCATGCTGTTTCCTCATCAATGATCGGCCGCGCCGGCGCCTGCCATTGCGTGCCGCTGCGCGCCAGCAGCACCACCGGCAGCAGGCCCACCAGCACGATCAGCAGCGCCGCCACGGCGCCGTCCTCATAGGTGCCGCGTGCGGCGTCGGCATACAGCCAGGTGGCCAGGGTTTCGAAATTCACCGGGCGCAGCATCAAGGTGGCCGACAGTTCCTTCATCGCATCCACGAACACCAGCAGCGCCGCCGCCGCCAGCGCCGGGCGCAGCAACGGCAGATGCACCCGGCGCAGTACGCCACCGGAGCTTTCACCCAGACTGCGCGCGGCCTGGTCCAACGATGGCGATACCCGGGTCAGGCCGGCATCGGCACTGCCCACGCTGATCGCCAGGAAGCGCAGCACATAGGCCAGTACCAGCGCCGTGGCCGATCCCATCAGCAACATGCGCGGCTGCGCGCCGAACCACTTGAGGATTTCCCCGGCGCCGATATCGAACCATGCCAGCGGCGCCAGCAGGCCGATTGCCAGCACCGTGCCGGGCACTGCATAACCCAGCCCAGCCACACGCAGGCACACACCGGCCATGCGCGTGCGCCGGCGCGCCTGTGCCAGACGCCAGGCCCAGGCCACCACCACGCCCGCGACCAGCGTCACAACGGTAGCGGCGGCAGCCACGGTGACGGTATTCCAGGCGCTGTCCAGCAACTGGCGCGAAAGACCATGCTGTTGCAGACGCTCGACGCTGGCCCAGCCCAGATACAACGCCGGCAGCAGGAAACCGAACAGCACCGGCACCAGACCCAGACCCAGCGCGAACCAGGCGGCACCACCGCGCAGCATCTGCGGCTGCATCGGACGCGGGCGCTGGCCGGCGGCATAGCGTTGTCGCCGCCGCCCGTAGCGCTCCAGCGCGATCAGCAGCACCACGATCGCCAACATCCCCAGCGCGATCTGGGCCGCGCCCGGCAGATCGCTGCGCGACACCCAGGTCGTATAGATCGACACCGTCAGCGTCTGCACCCCGAGGAACTCTGAAGCGCCGATATCGTTGAGGGTTTCCAGCAATGCCAGTGCCACCCCGATCGCGATCGCCGGGCGCGCCAGCGGCAGCGCCACCCGCCGCAACAGCGCGCGACGCGGCACCCCGAGCGAACGCGCCGCATCCAGCAGACCGCCGGCCTGGGTCAGGAACATCGCGCGCGTGGTCAGGTAGACATACGGATACAGCACCACGCCCAGCAGCAGGATGCAGCCGGCCAGCGAGCGGATGTCCGGCAGGCGGAAATCACGCGGGCTGTCGATGCCCAGCAGCGCACGGATCAGCGACTGCACCGGACCAAGCGGGTGCAGCAGATCCAGATAGGCGTAGGCGATGATGTAGGTCGGCATCGCCAGCGGCAGCAGCAGCGCCCAGGACAGCATGCCGCGGCCACGGAAATCGTAGGCCGTCACCAGCCAGGCGCTGCCGGTGCCCAGCGCCGCCACCAGCACGCCGACACCGAGCAACAGCACCACGGTATTCAAACTGGCGCGCGGCAATACGTGCGCCATCATGTGCGACCACAGGCCCTGGCTGCCCTGCATCGCAGTCCACAACAGCGCCAGCAGCGGCAGCGCCACCAGCACGGCGATCAGGCCGGCGCCCAGCGCCCAGCCACGATCACCGCCCCGCAGGGCGGTTCGCGTCATCGGAACACCTGCACACGCTGGCTCAGAGATCGAATCCAACCCGATCGACCAGTTCGCTTGCGAGCTTGCGGTTGGCCGCGATCTGCGCCAGCGGCAGCGGATCGATCTTCAGCTCGCCGAAGCTGGCCACCACCGGATCCAGCTCGACCCCGGCCTTGACCGGATATTCGTAGTTGGCCTTGGCGTAGAGGTTCTGGGCCTGGTCCGACACCAGGTACTCCAGCAGCTGCACCGCGTTGTCACGGTTCGGAGCGTGGCGCGCCACTGCCGCACCGCTGATGTTGACGTGGGTGCCGCCGCCGTCGGCGCTGGAGAACACCGGCCGGATCACCTTGATCGCATCGCCCCACTGGCGCTGCTCGGAGCCTTCCTCGCTGTTCTTCATGCGGCCCACGTAATAGGCGTTGGCGATGCCAATGTCGCAGATGCCGCCGAGGATGTCGCGCGCCACTTCGCGGTCGCCGCCGGCGGCCTTGCGCGCCAGATTGTCCTTGACCCCGCGCAGCCAGGCTTCGGTCGCGGCTTCGCCCTGGTGCGCGATCATCGCGGCGATCAGGCTGATGTTGTACGGATGCTGGCCCGAGCGGATGCAGACCCTGCCCTTCCACTCCGGATTGGCCAGATCCTCGTAGGCGAAGCTGTCCAGATCCAGATCCTTGTCGGCGTACAGCACGCGGTCGCGCAGCGAAAGCGTGTACCAGCGCCCGTCCGGATCGCGCAGATTGGCAGGGATGGCGGCCGTCAGCGCGGCCGATTCGATCGCCTGGGCATGGCCGTTTTCGACCAGATCCAGCAGGTTGCCGGTATCCACCGTCATCAGCATATCGGCCGGCGACCGCTCGCCCTCGGCACGCAGCCGCTCGCTCAGACCGTCGCGCACGAAGACGGTATCGACCTTGATGCCGGTGTCGGCGCTGAACGCATCCAGCAGCGGCTGGATCAGGCCCGGCTCGCGGGTGGTGTAAAGCGTGACCATTCCGGCCGACGGCGCCGGCGCGGCTGCATCGGCCCCACTGACGCCGGCGTCCTCACTGGGCGAACGGCCACACGCCGCCAGCAACAGCGTGCCGAGCAATGCAGCGACAAGGGTCAGGGTGGAACGGGGGAACTGCGGCGATCGCATCGGAAGCTCCTTCAGGGCTTGGTTCAAGTTTCCCGGCACGACCCGGGAAGGGGAATGAGAATCATAGGCAATCAATGATACTGCCAGATCCCCTGCTGGAACCTGTCCTGGATCAAACTCCGCCCGCCGTGTCGGGCGACGGAAACACCAGCATCGCGTCGCCATAACTGAAGAAGCGGTAGCGCTCGCGCACCGCATGCGCATAGGCGGCCATGACACGGTGATAGCCGGCAAACGCGCTGACCAGCATCAGCAGCGTGGATTCGGGCAGATGGAAATTGGTCAGCAGCGCGTCGACGCTGCGGATCTGCCGGCCGGGGAAGATGAACAGGCGGGTCTCGCCGGCGAACGGCCGCACCCGACCCTCGTGGAAACTGGATTCCAGCGCCCGCACCACGGTGGTGCCGACTGCGATCACGCGCCCGCCGGCAGCGCGCGTGGCGGCGATCTGTTCGCACAGCGCCGCGCCCACATTCAGCCATTCGCTGTGCATCACATGCTCGTGGAAATGTTCGGCCCGCATCGGCTGGAAGGTGCCGGCCCCGACATGCAGCGTGACATGGCCGAACCCGACGCCGCGCGCGCGTAGCGCAGCCAGCAGCGGCTCGTCGAAATGCAACCCGGCGGTGGGCGCGGCGACCGCGCCCGGCTCGCGCGCGAACACGGTCTGATAACGCTCGGCATCGGCGGCATCGGGCTCGCGCGTCATGTACGGCGGCAACGGCATCCGGCCACTGCGCAGCAGTACCTTTTCGACCGGATCATCGCCCTCGAAACGCAGCAGATAGAACTCGCCATCGCGGCCCAGTACGGTGACCCCGGTGCCATCGTCCAGCAGCAGCCGCGCACCGGCCTTGGGCGACTTGCTGACACCCAGCTGCGCGCGCGCCTCGTTGCCGGGCAGCACCCGCTCGATCAGCAGCTCGACCCGGCCACCGCTCTCCTTGCGCCCGAACAATCGCGCCGGCAGCACCCGGGTGTCGTTGAACACCAGCAGGTCGCCGGGCTGCAGCAGTTCCGGCAGCTCACGGATCATCCGGTCCTGCGCAGTGGCCGGGGCCGGCGGCAGCAACAGCAGACGGCTGGCCGAACGCTGTGCCAGAGGCGCCTGCGCGATCAGCTCGCGTGGCAGCTCGTAGTTGAAATCGGACTTCTTCAAAGCAGCGCCACGGCTGGAAACATCCGCCCATTATGACGCGCCCCGACAGCGTGACGAAGCGCATTGACCCGCAGCGTGACAGCAGCTGCCTGCGGCGCCGCAGCACGGCGCTTTTGGCCGCGATGCTAAAATGCCCGTTTCCCTTTCCACCGGAAGTCCGGCACGCGGCCCGCCCGCACCGCCGAGTTTCCGCATCACGCCTTGCAGGAGCACGCATGAACCTCATCGACACCCTCTCCGAGCTGCGCAAGCAGCCCGGTACTGTCCGCACCCACGGCCTGTCCGACCAGACCCTGCTGGAACTGGCTCCGCATCACCCCGATCTGGTGGAAGCGGTCAATGCGGCACGCGCACAACTGGATGAGGTGCGACGCGAGTTCCCCGAAATTGTCGGCATGGACGAGGACGCGCAGTGCGCACTGCTGCAGGCGGACTTCGTCAACTTCTATCCCGGCGACGCGGTCAATCCGTATGTCGCACTGAGCGCGCGCGGGCCGTGGATCGTGACGCTGAAGGGTGCGGTGCTGCATGACGCCGGCGGCTACGGCATGCTCGGTTTCGGCCACACCCCGGCAGCAGTGCTGGAGGCGATGGCCAAACCGCAGGCGATGGCGAACGTGATGACGCCGTCGGTTTCGCAGCTGCGCCTGGCGCGTGCGCTGCGGGCCGAGATCGGCCAGCGCCGCAGCGATGGTTGCCCGTACACCCGCTTCCTGTGCCTGAACTCGGGCTCGGAATCGGTGACGCTGGCCTGCCGCATCGTCGACATCCACGCCAAGCTGCAAACCGAACCGGGCGCACGCCACGCCGGCAAGACGATCAAGCACCTGGCAGTCAAGGGCGCCTTCCACGGCCGCACCGAAGGCCCGGCGCGCTATTCTGATTCCAGCCGCAAGGCCTATATGAAGCACCTGGCCAGCTACCGCGACGACGACTCGCTGCTGATCGTGGACCCGTACGACATCGAACAGCTGCGCGGCATTTTCGCGCAGGCCGAGCGTGAAGGCTGGTTCATCGAAGCGATGTTCCTGGAGCCGGTGATGGGCGAAGGCGACCCGGGCCGTGGCGTCACGCCGGAGTTCTACGCCGCCGCACGCGAACTGACCACCGCACACGGCAGCCTGTTCCTGGTCGACTCGATTCAGGCCGGCCTGCGCGCCCATGGCGTGCTCTCGGTGGTCGACTATCCCGGCTTCGAGCAGTTGCCGCCGCCGGACATGGAAACCTATTCCAAGGCGCTCAACGCCGGCCAGTACCCGCTTTCGGTGCTGGCCGTGCGCCAGCCGGTCGCCGAGTTGTACCGCGTCGGCATCTACGGCAACACCATGACCACCAATCCGCGCGCGATGGATGTGGCCTCCACGGTGCTGGCGCAGCTGACCCCGCAGATCCGTGACAATATCGCCGCACGCGGGCGCGAGTTCGTCGAAAAGCTCGAAGCACTGCAGCGCGAGCTGCCGGCGCTCATCACCAAGGTGCAGGGCACCGGCCTGCTGTTCTCGTGCGAGCTGGCACCGGTGTTCAAGTGCTTTGGCGACAACAGCATCGAGGAATTCATGCGCGAGCGCGGCATCGGCGTGATCCATGGCGGCGAAAACTCGCTGCGCTTCACTCCGCATTTCCGCATCAGCAGCCAGGAAGTGGACCTGATCGTGGCGCAGGTGCGCGACGCATTGCTCAACGGCCCGCGCAGGGAAGCTCCGGCCGCCGCCTGAGCTTTCCCGCAACGCTGATCCTGCAAAAAGCTCCGGCCCGTGCCGGAGCTTTTTCTTTGTCCGGCGCCCACAGGCGGACCGACGGGTGCACGGGTTGCATCGGGGTTCACCTCACCCAATATATCTTACGATACATCTTGTGATGTGTTTTTCCTACGGAGCTCAGCAATGAGTGACCTCCCCGATACCGAAATCCTCACACGCGGCAGCCAGCTGAGCCGTGGACGCAAGTTCGACGCCGCCGAACTGCGCCTGATGCTGCTCTGGCTGCTGCAGCAATCGCCGGGCCATGGCTACGAACTGGCCCAGCGCCTGCGTGAGCTCTCGCACGGCTACTACGCACCCAGCCCCGGCGCGCTGTATCCGGCGCTGGCGCAACTGGAATCCGATGGCCTGTTGCGCAGTGAAACCAGCGGCAAGCGCCGTACCCATGACATCACGGCGGCCGGCATCGAACAGCTGCAACAGCAACGCGAACAGGCCGACACGCTGCTCGCGATCCTGCGCCACGCCGGGCGCCGCATGCTGTGGCTGCAACAGGCCAGCCTGGATCAGGCTGCCGCCACCGCCGCGACCGGCTGGCTGCCCGAATACGTCGAAGCCCGCCGCGCGCTGAAATCCGCGCTGCTGGCGCTGGAGGATGCCGACCACGACGCGCAGCGCCGGATCATCGACGTACTCCAGCACGCCATCGCAGAACTGGCCGCGATGCACCGCAACACTGCCGCACCCTGACCTTTCCTCAACCGAGCCGAACATGTCCCACGATCCCTACAAGACCCTGAAACTCCAGCACCCGATCCGCATCCGCCTGCTGGAAGTGGCTCGCGTCACCGAGCTGGGCCCGTCGATGCGGCGCATCACGCTGCGCGGCGACCTCGCCGATTTCGTCTCGGCCTCGTTCGACGATCACGTCAAGCTGGTGCTGCCCGAAACACCCGGCGCCAAGCCCTCTTTGCCGACACTGACCGCAACCGGTCTGGTCTTCGACGACACCCGTCCGCGTCCCGCAATGCGCGACTACACCCCGCGCCGCTACGACGCGCAAGGTGGCGAACTGGATATCGATTTCGTGATGCACCACGACGGTCCGGCGACCGACTGGGCGCGCCACGCGCAACCCGGACACCTCCTCGGCACCGCCGGGCCGCGCGGTTCGCTGGTGATTCCCGACATATTCGACTGGCACCTGCTGATCGGCGATGAAACCGCGATCCCGGCGATCGCGCGACGGCTGGAAGAGCTGCCGGCCGGCAGCCGCGCGATCGTGCGCATCCGCATCACACGCGAGGACGGAAAACTGCCGTTGCAGGCCAACGGCCCGCTCGATATCCAGTGGCTGGTGGGCGAACCCGGCGATGCCGCCAGCGGCGCCGGCGTACTGGAAAGTGCCGTCCGTCAATTGACCCTGCCAGACGGCGAGGGCCATGCCTGGGCCGCTGGCGAGTACAGCGAGATCAAGGCGCTGCGCCGCCATCTGGTCGAGTTGCACGGCATGGACAAAAGCCGCGTCCGTGCCGCCAGCTACTGGCGCCGCGCCAGCCCGGCCACGCACGAACGTTTCGAATAAGCACGCCGGAGCAGACCGTTTTCAGACTCCCGCAGAGCGGCCACCGCAAACCCACTCAGCGCGCGGAGTAGACCTCAGTCGCACGCACCAGCGCGTCGGTGATCTCCGGCTCGAACGCCGAATGGCCCGATGTCGGGCACACCACCAGATCGGCCTGCGGCCAGACCTTCTTCAGATCCCACGCGCTCTGGATCGGACAGACCACGTCGTAGCGGCCATGCACGATGGTGCCGGGGATGCCGTGCAGGCGGTGCGCATCGCGCAGCAACTGGCCTTCGACCTCGAAGAAGCCCGCGTTGACGAAGTAATGGCTCTCGATCCGCGCGAACGCCAGCGCGAAATCCTCGCCGCGATGCGAATCGATGAACTCCTTGTCCTGATGCAGGAAGCTGCACGCCGCCTCCCATACCGACCAGGCGCGCGCCGCCGCCAGCCGCACGGTGGCGTCATCGGAGGTCAAACGACGGTGATAGGCGGAAATCAGATCGGCGTGTTCCACGCTGGGAATGGCCGCCAGATATTCCTCCCAGGCGTCCGGGAACAGGCGACTGGCGCCTTCCTGGTAGAACCATTCCAGCTCCCAGCGGCGCAGCATGAAGATGCCGCGCAAGACCAGCTCGGTGACCGCTTCCGGGTGCTTCTGCGCATAGGCCAGCGCCAGCGTGGAACCCCACGAGCCGCCGAACACCTGCCAGCGCTCCACACCCAGATGGCGGCGCAGGGTCTCGATGTCGGCCACCAGATGCCAGGTCGTGTTGTCGACCAGATCGGCATGCGGCGTGGAACGCCCGGCACCGCGTTGATCGAACAGGATGATGCGGTAGCGCTCCGGGTCGTGGAAACGCCGCATCGCCGGGCTGCAACCGCCGCCGGGCCCGCCGTGCAGCAGCACCACCGGCTTGCCCTGCGGATTGCCGCACTGCTCGTAATGCAGGCGATGGCGGTCGGACACCACCAGCTCGCCGCTGTCATAAGGTTCGATCGGGGAATACAGGCTGCGCATGATGGTTTTCCGGAAACAGGCGACAAGTCCGATAGTGTAGCTGCACGAGCAATTCCCTCCGCCACGAAAAAGCGGCCCGGAGCATCGCTCGCGGGCCGCTGGTGTTCTCGCAAATTTGGTCGGGGTAGCCGGATTCGAACCGACGACCACTTGTCCCCCAGACAAGTGCGCTACCAGGCTGCGCTATACCCCGATTGGGAACGTCCACCAACCACTGCATCACAGTCGGGTGGGCCGCGCATAATATCAGAAATCCGCGCCGAGGCGATGCTTCGGACCCGCTTCAGCGCCGCAGCAACTGCAGCACTTCCTCCAGCTCCATCCGCACCTGCCGCACGATCTGGGCCGATATGCTGGCTTCGACCTTGCCCTGCTCGCCTTCCAGCCGCTGGCGCGCGCCGGTGATGGTGAAGCCCTGGTCGTAGAGCAGCGAGCGGATCTGTCGGATCGTCAGCACATCGTGGCGCTGGTAGTAGCGCCGGTTGCCACGTCGCTTGACCGGCTTCAGAGTGGGAAATTCGGTTTCCCAGTAGCGCAGCACATGCGGCTTGACGTCGCACAGCTCGCTGACCTCACCAATGGTGAAGTAGCGCTTGGCCGGAATCGGCGGAAGCTCGCGGTTACTTCCCGGGTCCAGCATATGCTTCCACGCGCTCCTTCAGTTTCTGCCCAGGCCGGAATGTCACCACGGTGCGTGCGGAAATCGGAATCTCCTCCCCCGTCTTGGGATTGCGCCCGGGGCGCTGGTTCTTCTGGCGCAGGTCGAAATTGCCGAAACCCGACAGCTTCACCTGATGCCCGCCCTGCAGCGCCTCGCGCAGGGTGTCGAAGAAGGCATCCACGAATTCCTTCGCTTCGCGCTTGTTCAACCCCACGTCCTCGAACAGACGTTCAGCCATCTCGGCCTTGGTCAGTGCCATCACGTCCCCCTGAGTACTGCACCGCAGTCGCGCGCCAGACCTTCCAGCGCAGACGCTACGGCGTCCTCGATATCCTGTTCTCCAAGGGTGCGCGAAGCGTCCTGCAAAATCAAGCCAATAGCGACACTCTTGAACCCAGTTTCCATGCTCTTGCCCTGGTAGACATCGAACGGCAGCACGGCGCGCAGGCGCTCGCCCAGGCTGGCCGCGAGGCTGGTGCGGATGGCGTGCCAGCTGATGTTTTCAGCCACCACCACGGCCAGATCGCGACGTACCGACGGGAAGCGCGAGAGCGTGGCGGCGGCGGGCACGGCGCGCTGTTCCAGCACCCGCACGTCCAGTTCGAACACCACCACTTCCTGTTCCAGATCCAGCGCATGCAGCAGGGCCGGATGCAGGTGCCCGATGTGGCCCAGCAGCATGCCGTCGCGCAGGATGCGGGCGCTGCGGCCCGGGTGCAGCCAGGGCAGGTCAGCCGGCAGCAACTCGATGCCGGAGGCATCGCCGGTCAGCGCCAGCAACGAATCCAGATCACCGCGCAGATCGAAGAAATCCACCTCGCGCTCATCGCCGGACCATTGCTCGGCCCGGGCCGGGCCACAGGCCACGGCGGCCAGATGCAGCGCCTCAAGCGGACCATCCTGCCCGGCATGAAACACGCGACCGGCCTCGAACAACCGCACCCGCGACTGCTGTCTTGCCACATTGCGACGCAGCGCCTCGACCAGGCCCGGCAGCAGCGCGGTGCGCATCACACCCAGCTCGGCCGACAGGGGATTGGCCAACGCCACCGCGCCGGCATCGCACTGCCATGTTTTCAGCACGGCGGCATCGAGGAAGGCGTAGTTGATCGCCTCGAAATAGTCGCGCCCCGCCAGTTGCGCGGTGAACGCGGCCAGCGGCACCCGGGTTTCGGGCAGCGGCGCGAGCTGGATCTGGCCGGTCGGCGCATGCAGCGGCACCTTGTCGTAGCCGTGGATGCGGGCGACTTCTTCGATCAGGTCTTCCTCGATCGCGATGTCGAAGCGGCGCGATGGCGGCACCACCAGCCAGCTCTCGGCATCGGCCGAGACGCCCATGCCGAGCGCACGCAGGATGCGTTCGACCTCGTCGTCCGGCACCTCCAGGCCCAATACCCGCGCCAGCCGCGCGCGGCGCAGGCGCACCGGCGGATTGGCGACGAAGCGCTGCGCGTCCAGCGTTTCGCTGACCGGGCCCGGCTGGCCGCCGGCAATCGACAGCACCAATGCGGTGGCTCGCTCAAGCGCCTGACGCGGCAGCTCCGGATCCACACCGCGCTCAAAGCGCTGTGAGGAATCGGTATGCAGGCCGAGCTTGCGCGAGCGGCCGATGATCGCTTCCGGCGCGAAGAACGCGCTCTCCAGAAACACATCCACGGTGCCGTCGGTGACACGCGAATCAAAGCCGCCCATGACCCCGGCGGCGGCCAGCGCCCGACGCTCGTCGGCGATGACCAGGAAGCCCGGATCCAGCGTGACTTCGCGCTCGTCCAGCAGCTTCAGGCGCTCGCCTTCGCGCGCGCGGCGCACATGGATCGCACCCTCCAGCGTGGCCAGATCGAAGGCGTGCATCGGCTGCCCAAGCTCCAGCATCACGTAGTTGGTGACATCCACCAGCAGGCTGATCGGGCGCAGGCCGGCGCGGCGCAGGCGCTCGCACAGCCACAGCGGCGTGGCAGCACGGGCATCCACGCCACGGATCACGCGGCCGCAGTAGCGCGGGCAATCGTGCGGAGCATCCAGCACGATCGGCAGAGTGTCGGGGATCTGTGCCGGCACTGCGGCGATTTCGAACGGATTGACGCTGCTACCCAACGCCGCAGCCACGTCGTAGGCGACGCCGCGCACGGAAAAGCAATCGGCCCGGTTCGGGGTCAGCTTGAGTTCGAAACTGGCATCCGGCAGGCCCAGATAATCGGCCAGAAGCGTGCCTACCGGCGCGTCTTCCGGTAGTTCCAGCAGGCCCGACGCATCAGCGTCGATGCCCAGTTCCTTGGCCGAGCACAACATGCCGAAGGACTCCACGCCGCGCAGCTTGGCCGGCTTGATCTTCAGCCCGCCGGGCAACTCCGCACCGACCGTCGCCAGCGGCGCCTTCAGGCCCGGGCGCGCGTTCGGCGCACCGCAGACGATCTGCACAGTGTCCTCGCCAATCGCCACCTGACACAGCTGCAGACGGTCCGCTTCGGGATGTTTTTCGCAGGAGACGATCTGCGCCACCAGCACACCGGGCAACGCCGCGCCGATGGTTTCCACGCCTTCCACTTCCAGCCCGATGGCGGTCAGGGTGGCGGCCAGAGTGTCGCGGTCGGCCTCGACGGAGACATGTTCACGCAACCAGGATTCGGGAAATTTCATTTGGGAACCGGGATTGGGGATTCGTGATTCGGGATTGGGAAGAGCGGGACTCGGCGATACGGGAGGGAATGCGTCGCTGTCGCTTCCACGAATCCCCAATCCCGAATCCCGTTCTCAAGCAAACTGCCTGAGGAACCTCAGGTCGTTCTCGAAGAAGCTGCGCAGGTCCGAGACGCCGTAGCGCAGCATCGCGAAACGTTCCACGCCAAGGCCGAAGGCGAGGCCACTGTAGCGTTCCGGATCGATGCCGCAGTTGCGCAGCACGTTCGGGTGCACCATGCCGCAGCCGAGCACTTCCAGCCAGCCCGGCTCGCTGCCATCGCCGCGATCCCAGGCGATGTCCACTTCGGCCGAGGGTTCGGTGAAGGGGAAATAGCTGGGGCGGAAACGCATCTCGAAATCGCGTTCGAAGAAGGCATCGACGAACTGCTTCAGGGTGCCCTTCAAGTCCGCGAAGCTGGAGGTTTCATCGACCAGCAAGCCTTCCACCTGGTGGAACATCGGGGTGTGGGTCTGGTCCGAATCACTGCGATAGACCTTGCCCGGCGCGATGATGCGGATCGGCGGCTGGCGCCCCTGCATCGAGCGGATCTGCACCGGCGAGGTGTGGGTGCGCAGCAGGCGACCATCCGGGAACCAGAAGGTGTCGTGCATGGTGCGCGCCGGATGGTGCGGCGGGAAGTTCAGCGCTTCGAAGTTGTGCCAATCGTCCTCGATTTCCGGGCCGTCGGCGACCTGATAGCCGAGGCGTTCGAAGATCGATGTGATGCGGGCCAGCGCGCGCGATACCGGATGCGCGGCGCCACGCCCGCCATCGCGGCCGGGCAGCGTGATGTCGAGGCGTTCGGAGGCGATGCGGGCATCCAGCGCGGCCTGCTCCAGCAGTTGCCTGCGTTCGGCCAGCGCCTGGTTGAGACGGTCGCGTACCTGGTTGATGCGCTCGCCCTGGGCGCGGCGCTCCTCCGGCGGCAGCTTGCCCAAGGACTTGAGCTGGGCGGTGACGGTGCCGGATTTGCCCAGCAGACGCACGCGCACGGCATCCAGCGCTTCGGGCGAGGTGGCGGCGGCGATATCGGCCAGGGCCGCGTCGGCGAGAAGGTTCAGGTCGTCCATCGGGTCGTTCCTGCGTGACCGGCCAGCGCCGGTATTCATGCATCTGAAAACGAACATGGGGAAGAGCCTGCGCCCTTCCCCATGCGTGGGCGATGTTGCCATCGCCATCGGGCTTGCAGGAGCGGCGGGCCGCTCCGGCTGTCCGCAAGTTTACGCTGCGAGCGCGTCCTTGGCCTTGCCGGCAATCACGCCGAACGCGGCGATGTCGTGCACGGCCAGATCAGCCAGCACCTTGCGATCGAGCGTGATCTCGGCCTTCTTCAGGCCGTTCATCAGGCGGCTGTAGGACAAACCGAACTGGCGCGCCGCCGCATTGATGCGGACGATCCACAGCGCACGGAACTGGCGCTTGCGCTGCTTGCGGCCGATGTAGGCGTACTGCTGCGCCTTGATGACCGCCTGGTTGGCGACGCGATAGACCTTGCGACGGGCGTTGTAATAACCCTTTGCGCGCGACAGCACCTTGTTGTGACGGCGGCGCGCGACGACTCCACGTTTTACTCGTGCCATGGCTCAATACTCCTTAAAGGTAAGGCAGCATGCGCTGGACGCGACCTGCGTCCTCGGCACGTACGTGGTTGGGGGCACGAAGTCCGCGCTTACGCTTGGTGGACTTCTTGGTCAGGATGTGGCTCTTGAAGGCGTGGCCGCACTTGAACTTGCCGGAAGCGGTCTTCCGGAAGCGCTTTGCCGCCGCCCGATTGGTCTTCATCTTGGGCATGACGTGTTCCTTGAGGTCGCAGCCTTGGGGCCGCTGTTTATGACACCGGTACGAGCGGCGGTTGCCCGCGCTTTCCTTCCTGCTCGCACCCGCTTGATGGTCCGGAAGCGTCCGGACGGGTCCTGCACCCGATCCTGACGGAGCGGGCCGGCCATTGTAGCAGCCCGCAAAGACGATGCCCAGCACCCGTTCCGACATGCCTGTCAGGTCCTTGTTCTTGCCCGGTTTCCCGGCCTGCGCCATCCGTTGCGACAACGGTTGTCGCCGCAGCGAACCACAGTAGACCCGCCAGCACGGGCCGCTCACGGCACACCCCATTTGGGGTAGGAGTTTTCCTATACCGCAGCACGAAACGGTGTGTCTTAATGTTCCGGCCCCCGCCGTGGCACCGGGCGCAACACCCAAACCATTGATCCAGAAACACTTTTACGGATGCCTGGGTCACCAGCACGCATCCAACGGGGGAAACCGATGAAATCCATGCGTACCGCACTTGGGACCAGTCACCACATTGGGGTGGCGTAATGGATATCGACGCGGCACTTTGCGCCTCGCCCCAGCCTGATCCGACACCTGCGGCCTGCACCGAGGCGGCACTGCTGCAACTGCTGGCTGAACTGGATCACGTCGAAAACGAGCACCAGC
This sequence comes from Denitratimonas organivorans, assembly GCF_037478135.1. Taxonomy (NCBI): domain Bacteria; kingdom Pseudomonadati; phylum Pseudomonadota; class Gammaproteobacteria; order Lysobacterales; family Lysobacteraceae; genus Denitratimonas; species Denitratimonas organivorans. Next base: position 192,594 of record NZ_JBBHDV010000001.1, on the reverse strand, counting down.
TGATGCAGACCGTGCTGGCTGCGGTCACACAGGTGATCCCGTGCCGTCAGGCGATCCTGTACGAATGGGACGAGGAGGCCGGGCAGCCTCAGCTGTGCTACAGCGCCGCGACGGAGCCGGGATTCCTGACCGAATACCTGGCCCGTTTCCGCTCGATCGACCCGTTCGCAACCGAGGCCGTGCAGCTGCGCGCAATCCAGTCAGGACGCAGCCTGCTGTCCACCGATGTGCTGGCGCGGGAAGCGCTGATGCAGACCCCGTTCTACCAGCGCTTCCTGTCACGCCACGGGCAGCTGTGCCACGGGTTGGGGCTGTATGCGCCATCGCATGGCTACTTCCGGGTCCGGCTGTGGCTGTTCCGTGGCAGCGACGAGGTCGCCTTTTCGGCCGAAGAGAAAGCCAGGCTCGACCTGTTCCTGATCCATGTCGCCGCCAAGGTCCGCCAGCGCCGCGCGCTACAGCGTGCCGAACGCGAGCGCGACGCGATCCACAGTTGCCTGGATGCATGGACCCAGCCGGTCTTCGTACTGGATGTGCATGGCCACGTGGTGTCCTGCAACAACACCGCAGCAGCCCTGCTGCGCGAAGGACGCAGCCTGAGCATGCGCGGCGGGCGTCTGTATCCGGGACGCCTGCGCGATCATGCCTCGTGGTTACCGCCGGCATTGGAGGATGTGTTGCGCCGCACCCGCAGCCCCGGCCAGCCGGCCACACATCTGGAGGCATTGCCGATGCGGCGAGCCGGTGCGGTGCTGCACTTCGGCCTGCTGACGGCGCTGACTTCACCCCGCAAGGCCGGCCAAGGTGCCGCCGCGTTGCTGACGATGATCGACCTGGAGCACGCCGTGCCTCGCCACCGATTGAGTGAGCTGAGCCGGGTGTTCGGCTTCACCTCGACCGAGGCGCGCGTCGCCAACGCCCTCGTTGCCGGGCTGGGAACCGACGAGATTTCCCAAGCGTTCCTGATCCGGCGCGATACCGTGCGCACCCACATCAAGCGTCTGCTTGGCAAGACAGGCACCCACAGCCACGCCGAATTCCAGAAATTGCTGCTGCGCCTGTCGCCGCCCCTGGTCGGGCTATGCCAGAAGCCGGAATGATCCGGCGCGCATCGAAAGCAGCCGGCGGGCACCAGCAACACCGGCACCCGCCGCAACGCCGCGTTACTGCGCGGCGGTGAAACGCAGCAGCCAGTCCTTGACCGTGTTGTGCCACTGGATGCTGTTCTGCGGCTTCAGCACCCAGTGGTTCTCGTCCGGGAAGTACAGCAACTGCGATTCGATGCCACGGCGCTGCAGCGCGGTGAATGCGCCCAGCGACTGGTCCACCGGCACGCGGTAGTCCTTCTCGCCCTGGATCACCAGCATCGGCACCTTCCACTTGCCGACGTGCCGGGCCGGATTGAACTTCTCGTAATTGTCCGGCACTTCGTACACGGTGCCGCCGTTCTCCCACTCGGTGAACCACAGCTCCTCGGTGACATAGCCCATCGAGCGCGTGTCGAACACGCCGTCGTGGTTGACCAGGCACTTCCACGGCGAGTTGCCGTCGGCATCGAACCAGTTGCCGGCGATCCAGTTGATCATGTAGCCGCCGTAGCTGGCGCCCAGCGCACAGGCGCGATCGGCGTCGAGGAAGTCGTACTTCTCCAGCGCCGCAGCCCAGCCCTTCTGCAGATCCTCCAGCGGCTTGCCGCCCCAGTCACCGGAGATCGAATCGGTGAACGCCTGGCCGTAACCGGTGGAACCGTGGAAATCGATGAACACCACCGCAAAACCCGCGCCGGCGTAGGTCTGCGGATTCCACCGGTAATGGAAGTTGTTGCCCATCGAACCCTGCGGCCCGCCGTGCACGATGAAGGCCACCGGATAGCGCGCGCCGGGCTGATGGTTCCACGGCTTGACCACATGCCCGTACACGGTTTCACCATTCCAGCCGGGGAAACTGAACTGCTCGTAGGCGCCCAGCCGGACATCGGCCATCGCGGCCGCATTGAACGAGGAAATCTGCCGCGCCTGGCTGCCATCGGCGCGCGCGGCAAACAGCTGCGCGGGTGCGGTCAGCGTGCTGCGGGTGAACACCAGTGCATTGCGGCCCAGATCGAAACCCTCGATCCGGCCCTCGCCCGGAAGGCGACGCGCCTTGCCGGTGGCGATATCGATCACATGGATCGGGTGCTGGCCCAGTTCGTCCACGGCGGTGTAGATGCGCTTGCCATCGGCCGACAGCGTGATGCCTCCGGCAGAGAAGTCCCAATCCGGCGCGATCTCACGTGTGGCGCCGCTTGCCAGGCTTTTTTCCATCAGCGCCAGCCGGTCGGCCTCGAAGCCGGGGCGTTGCATCGCCAGGTAGTACAGCGTACGGCCATCGGCCGAGAACACCGGCGCGGTATCCATCGCCGGATTGTCGGCGGTCAGATTGACCGGCGCGCCCGAGCCATCGGCCGGCACCCGGTACAGATCGAAATTGGTCGACCACGGCTCGCTGTTGCCAGCGATGCGCGCGGAGAACACGAGACTGCGCGAATCCGGCGCCCAGGTGTAATCACCCGAACCACCGAACGGCTTGGACGGCACATCACCATCGATATCACGGCTGATCCGGAGCGGCTCGGCGGCGGCGCGGCCGTCGGAACCGATCGCCGCGGTGAACAGCTGGCTTCTGCGGCCATCCTTCCAGGTATCCCAGTGGCGCACGAACAGTCGCTCGTAAAGCACCCCGCTGGTCTTGGCCGCAGCGCTGTCGGCCAGGCGCTTGGTGGTGCAGGCAAGATCGTCGCAATCGGTGAACACCTCCAGGCTCAGCGCCAGCGTGCGGCCATCGGGCGACACCCGGAAGCTGCCCACATCCAGCGCATACGCGGTCACCGGATGGGCCTCGCCACCAGCCATCGGCAAGCGCCAGACCTGCATCGAACCGGCGCGCGGCGACAGGAAATACAGCCAGCTGCCGTCCGCCGAGAACTGCGGCGACACCGCACTGGCGCTGCCCGCCGTCAGCCGGCGCGGCGACGAATCACCTTCCAGCGCCTGCATCCAGAGCGAGGTCGTGGCCTTGTTGGCGGCCACATCGGCTTCGCGCAACGCATACACCACACGCTTGCCATCGGGCGAAAGCAGCGGTGAGGACACCCGATCCAGCGCCACCAGATCCTCCGCCGTCAGCCCGCGTGGCGCCGCCTGCACGCCCAGCACCGACAGCAACAGGACCGAACCTGTCAGAAACCGCATCATCTTCCCTCTCCTTCATCTTGTAGGCACGGTAAAGCCGCCGATGGTAGGAGCCACGGCGGCAAACACAAAGCAGCGATTGCAGTCTCAGGCCATGTGCAGGTCGCCGCGATCCAGCAGCCGGAACAGCCCCCAGGCCAGCAGCACCACCAGCACGCCCCAGCCCAGCATCACCAGCGGATAGGACGCCAGCAGCAACAGGCAGGCGAGAATCGCACCGATGCCCAGCAGGCGGTCACGCCCGGAAGGACGCCGTTGCGGGCTGCCCAGCAGCAGGCTCAGACCGGCGGCCAGATAGGCCAGCACCACCAGCATTACCACCACTTCGATGATCAGCTCGAACTGCGCCGAGACCTTCGGTGACAGCGTCAGCAGTGCGATCACCGTCATCGATGCCGCCACGATCAGCAGGCCCCAGGCCGCCGCGCCACGCGTATTCAGTCGCCCGAAGATCGCCGGCAAAAAGCCGCGTTGCGACGCCCGTGCACCCAGTTCGCCAGTCACCAGCATCCAGCCGCCGAGGGTGCCGACCGCCTTCAGTGCCGCCGCTGCGGCGATCACCGGGATCGCCCAGGCGCCGAAGATTTCGCCCGACACCAACGCGAAAGGCGCGCTGGAATCGGCCAGCTGCTGCGCCGGCGCGATGCCCATCACCAGCACCGAGGACACCAGATAGATCAACCCGGCGATCAGCACCCCGCCAAGCGTGGCCAGCGGCAGATCACGCGCCGGATTGCGCACGATGCCGGCCACCATCGCGCCGGTTTCCAGCCCGACGAAGGCCCAGAAGATCATCGCCAGCGACGAGAACACCACCGCCGTGTCGGAACGTTCAGTGACATTCCAGCCGGCCTCGTAGATCGCCGCATCGAAGCTGCCCCAGCCGAAGATCAGCACCACCGCCACCGGCATCAGCCCGAACACCACGCAGAACGACTGGAAGCGCGCCATCGGCCGTGGCCCCAGCAGATTGATCGCGAACATCGCCCAGATCAGCACGATCTGCCCGGCCACCTGCACCGAGGGCTGCTCGCCATCGAACGGCAGCAGCATCACCAGATAACCGAACGCCGCCACCGCGATCGCGTTGTTGCCGATCCAGGTCGACACCCAGTACATCGTCGTGGCGATGAAGCTGGCATCGCGCCCCAGCGCCGGGCGCACGTAGTCATCCGGCGAATCCATCGTCGGGTAATCCCGCGCCAGACGCGCGAAGGCACCGCCCAGCACCACCGCCAGCAGTGTCGCCACCAGCCAGCTGATCGCAGTCACCGCGCCGGAGCGGGCCAGCGTCGCCGGCAGCAGGAAGAAGCCCGAACCGATCATGTTGTTGGCCACCACAAAGGTGGCCAGCACCGGGCCGATCTTGCGCACGGGAGCGTTCATGCAGTCAGCGCTGGCGCAGCTTGCTGTGGCGGTAGCCGTAGCCGATGTAGACGCACAGGCCCAGCAGGGTCCAGCACAGCAGCACGATCCAGTTGAACAGCGGCATGATCGCCACCAGCCCCAGACAGGCCAGCACGCCCAGCGTGCCGACCAGATACACCGCCGGCGCACGGAACGGACGATGCAGCTCCGGCCGCGTGCGGCGTAGCACCATCACCCCGAGACACACCGTGGCAAACGCCACCAGCGTGCCCATCGACACCACATCGCCCAGCAGCTGGATCGGCAGCAGCGCCGCCATCAACGCCGCCACCAGCGCCACCAGCACAGTGCCCTTGTGCGGCGTGCGGAAACGCGTGTGCACCGCCGAGAAGAAACGCGGCAGCAGGCCGTCCTTGCTCATCGCATAGAAGATGCGCGGCTGGCCCATCAGCATCACCAGGATCACCGTGGTCAGCCCGGCGATCGCGGCCAGTTCCACCGCCACCTTGAGCCAACCCAGCGCCGGGAAATTTTCGATCGCGGTCACCACCGGCTTGGCCGTGGCCAAGGTGCTGTAAGGCACCAGCCCGGTCAGCACCGCCGAAACCCCGATATAGATCAACGTGCACAACACCAGCGAACCGAGGATGCCGATCGGCATATCGCGCTGCGGGTTCTTGACCTCCTGCGCTGCGGTGGAGACCGCATCAAAACCGATATACGCGAAGAACACGATCGACGCGCCACGCAACATGCCGGCCCAGCCGAAGCGGTCACCGCCCTGGTTTTCAGGGATGAACGGCACCCAGTTTTCCGGGTTCACATACTGCGCACCGAACAGGATCAGCAACAGGATCACCGCCACCTTCAGCGTCACGATGATCGCGTTGGCGGTGGAAGACTGGGTGATGCCGATGTAGCACAACGCGCCGACCGCGCCGACCACGAGCACCGCCGGCAGGTTGAACAGCGCGCCGGTCAGCACGAACCTGCCGAACTCGCAGGTGCCAGCCTGCGCCGCCTCGTGCGTGCAGAAATTGATCGGCGCCTGGGTCAGCGCCACCGGCAGATGCAGCCCGACGCTGTCCAGGAAACTCACGGTGTAACCGGACCAGCCCACCGCCACGGTCGAGGCCGCGAACAGGTATTCGAGCACCAGACTCCAGCCCACGAACCAGGCCAGCGCCTCGCCCAGCGTGGCGTAGGTATAACTGTAGGCACTGCCGGATGCCGGGATCATCGCGGCGAATTCGGCATAGCACAGTGCCGCCATCGCACAGGCGAAACCTGCGACCACGAAACTGAGCATGATCGCCGGGCCGGCGTGGTTGGCCGCAGCGGTGCCGGTAATGACGAAAATGCCGGCGCCGATCACCGCGCCCAGCCCCAGCATCACCAGATGTTTGGCGGTCAGCACCCGCTTGAAGGTGACTTCTCCTTCCAGACTGCCCTCGACGGGCTCACCGGCATCGACATGCCCGGTCGGGCTGATCGGCCTGGTCGCCAACAGGTTCTTCCACAACATGCGATGTTCCCCTCGCCCTCGCCGCATCGGATGGCGGCACAATCAAAAAGCGGTGGGACTTGCCCACCGCGACGCGACGGAAACCTTAACCCGCACTTAGCGGGCGCAGCAAGCACACTCGCGCACATCGCCGATCCTGCGCAAACCCTTATTGCACCGCCACATGGAGCCATCCCTCACATGCCAACGCCTGACACCCCATTGCTCGCCGCATTGCACCATCACGTCCGCCGCCATCCGGCTGACAGCGCCACGGCCGAGGACTTCATCGGCTTCCTGCAATCGCATCCCGACGTGTTCCACCGCCACCACCCGCCCGGGCATTTCACCGGCTCGGCCTGGCTGGTCAGTGCCGACCATCAGCGTGTGCTGCTGACCCATCACCGCAAGCTGCGACGCTGGCTGCAACCCGGCGGCCACGCCGATGGCGACCCGGATCTGGCGCGGGTGGCCTTGCGTGAAGCGCAGGAAGAGTCCGGCCTGAGCGGGCTGCGTGTGGCACCGGAGATCTTCGATCTGGACCGCCATCTGATTCCGGCACGCGGCGACGAACCGGCGCACTGGCATTACGACGTGCGCTTCGTGGTGTACGCCGGCGAGAACGAGGATTTTTCGGTCAGCGAGGAATCCATCGCCCTGGCCTGGCGCCCGATCGCACAAATGGCACAGACCCCCGGCGACACCCCGTCACTGCAACGCATGGCGCAACGCTGGCTGGCCGGAAACCACATCAGCGCGTAGGCGGGGCGCGATCACGGAGCAGACACCTGCCCATCACGCCCCACACGTGCCGGGCAGGTTAAACTTGGACTCTTTGCCATCTGATCCGACCAAGGCCATGTCCGACGCCACGCCCGCCGCGCCCGAGCGCAACGATTTCATCCGCCAGATCGTCCGCGAGGATCTTGCCAGCGGCAAGCACACCGCGATCCGCACGCGCTTCCCGCCCGAGCCCAACGGCTATCTGCACATCGGCCATGCCAAGGCGATCTGCCTGGATTTCGGCATCGCACAGGAATTCGGCGGGCGCTGCAACCTGCGCTTCGACGACACCAACCCGGCGCGCGAGCATCCCGAATACGTGCAGGCGATCCAGGACGATGTGCGCTGGCTGGGCTACGAATGGGCCGAGCTGCGCCATGCATCGGACTATTTCGAAATCTTCTACCTGGCAGCGGAAAAGCTGATCCGCCAGGGCGACGCCTATGTCTGCGATCTGACCGCCGAGCAGGTGCGCGAATACCGCGGCACGCTGACCGAACCGGGGCGCAATTCGCCGTACCGCGAGCGCAGCCCGGAAGAAAGCCTCGACCTGTTCCGCCGCATGCGCGCCGGTGAATTCCCCGACGGTGCCCGCACCCTGCGCGCGAAGATCGACATGGCCAGCGGCAACATCAATATGCGCGACCCGGCGCTATACCGGATCAAGCACGTGCCGCACCAGAACACCGGCGATGCCTGGTGCATCTATCCAATGTACGACATCGCGCACGCGCTGGGCGACGCGGTGGAAGGCATCACCCATTCGCTGTGCACGCTGGAATTCGAGGACCACCGCCCGCTCTACGACTGGTGCGTGGACAAGGTGGATCTGGCCGGCAACCCGGAACTGATGGCACCGCTGGTCGCCAAGGGCTTGCCCAACACCGCCGCCAAACCGCGTCAGATCGAGTTTTCCCGGCTCAACCTCAACTATCTGGTGATGAGCAAGCGCAAGCTGCTGGCGATGGTGGAAGACAAGCTCGTCGATGGCTGGGACGACCCGCGCATGCCGACCCTGCAGGGCATCCGCCGACGCGGCTGCACCCCTTCGGCGCTGCGCCTGCTGGTGGAGCGCATCGGTGTTTCCAAGCAGAACTCGCTGATCGATTACAGCGTGCTGGAAGGCTGCATCCGCGAGGATCTGGACGCCGTGGCGCCGCGCCGCATGGGCGTGATCGAGCCGCTGAAGCTCGTGCTGACCAACCTGCCCGAGGGCCACAGCGAATCGCTGGAATTCCCCAACCATCCCAAGGACGATGCACTCGGCACCCGTCAGGTGCCGTTCTCGCGCGAGGTGTGGATCGAGCGCGACGATTTCGCGGAAGTGCCGCCCAAGGGCTTCAAGCGCCTGATCCCCGGCGGCGAAGTACGACTGCGCGGCATCGGCATCGTGCGCTGCGATGAGGTCATCAAGCAGGGCGAGGACGTGATCGAACTGCGCTGCACACTGGATCCGGAAACCCGACCCGGCGGCAATGCCGTCGATCGCAAGGTCAAGGGCACGATCCACTGGGTCTGCGCAAACCAGGGCGTGGCGGCGGAAATCCGGCTCTACGACCGCCTGTTCACCGTGCCCGATCCGGACAACGATGCCGACGGCAAGACCTACCGCGACTATCTGAACCCGGATTCGCGCCGCGTGGTGCGCGGTTATGTGGAACCGGCGGCGGCACAGGCCGAGCCGGAAACCCGTTTCCAGTTCGAGCGCACCGGCTACTTCGTCACCGAACGCCACGACCATCGTGCCGAAGCGCCGGTGTTCAACCGCATCGCGACCCTGCGCGATACCTGGGCCAAGTAAGACTTCGTCGTCAGCTGGCGCCTTATGCTCAGCTGCCGATGTTCCCTATTCCTTGACATCCCCTCGCAGGAAAAGGCGGATCGGGCCAGACATGAACTGGACGCGATGCCAGGCAGCCGTGACAATCCAGGCATTCTCTCGATGGAGATGCCTGGATGCGCCTTCGCCTGTTGCTTTCCTCCTCGCTGGCCCTGATGCTGCTGGCCTGTTCGGCGCCACCTTCATCCACGCCGTCTGACCGGACAACCGCCGCGCCACAGTCGCAGGATCAGCCCGCGCCACCGTCTGCCGTGCAACAGGACGATGGCGTCGACCCCTCGCAGCCGGCACCCGCCCTTTCCCCACCCGACCTCCCGACAGAACCAGTGGAGGAAGAAGCACCCATCATCGGCGTCATCGCCAACCCGGCATCAGGTCCGGATGCCGCAGGCGTGGACTACAGCTGCCGCACCGATGCCGACTGCACGATCAAGAATGTCGGCAACTGCTGCGGCTACTACCCGGCCTGCGTCAACGTCGACAGCCCCACCTTCCCGGAACAGGTCCAGGCCGAATGCGCCGCGTCGGGGCTTTCCAGCATCTGCGGCTTCCCCTCGCTGACCGGCTGCCAATGCGTGGACAACCGCTGCGAGGGAGTCACTGGCATAACGCCCACCGACATTTCCAGCAAATGACCCTGCCGGAAACGTTGTCCGGAAGAACTCCGGCTCCATCGCTTACCGCATGAGAGCGGATGGTCCGCAGGTCGGCTCAAGCGCCGAAGGTGCGGAGCCGACGTTCCTGACCGAGCCATATTCACCTCTGACGGCGGAAGCAGCCACCGCATAGGTCGGGCTGAGCGAAGCGATGCCCGACAAGCTGTCCGCAAAGCCAACATTCCTTATAGGGCGACACTCCCCGAACGTCGGCTCCGCCGCGTTGCGGCTTGATCCGACCTACAACGGCCAGGTGCAAGTGGTCATTACGCGGTTTGGCAACGTCAATCCTACGTTGCTGGAAATCGGGCATGGGCCGGGAGGGACGGAAGCGTCAAGCCGATGGTGTGGTTGGGTCGCTTTGAGCTGCGGCTGGTTCCAGCGTATCCAGGTCCTCAAACACGGCATCCAGCCCGGCCTCGAACGCCAGCGACGGCAACACCAGCCCACGCGCGGCATCACGGGTGACCAGCAGCCAGTCGTCCTGCTCGGTACGGCGGAAGATTTCCAGCGTACGCCGCTCCGGATCGATCAGCACATATTCCTTGAGGCTGGAAAGCTTCCGGTAGGCCGCGAACTTGACCCCGCGATCATAGGCGGCAGTGCTGTCAGACAGCACCTCAATCACCACGGTGGGTCGCCGCAGCACACGCTCGGCCAGCAGATCCGCCGGATCACAACTGACGACCACATCGGGGTAATAGACCGCATCGGCAGCCTCCACCTCCAGTTGCATGTCGGAGATATAGGCCCGGCACGGCTTGCCGCGCAGATGCGACTTCAGCAAAGTGGCGACATTGAGTGCCACCATCACATGCGCCTGCCTGGCACCGGTCATGGCGAACACCTCGCCCTGCCAGAACTCGTGCTTCTCCAACTGCTCGTGTTCCCAAGCCAGAAACTCGGAACGGCTCATCGGCAACGACATCGCAGATTCAGCCATGACACTCTCCGGGTGCGGAAACCTTGTGACAGTGTATCGCATGGGTTTGCGGCAGAAGCCGGCGCGCTGTGGCACTGCGCAGCTCCCCACTCCAGTGTTCTCAACCTGTGAAAACGAAGTCAGCCACCACACAGGTCGGGCTGAGCGGAGCGATGCCCGACGGCGGGGTGTCTGTGGTGTCACCGCGCTTTCGGACCCGCCAAGCATCAAGTCCGGGGTCAGCGTCAACCTATGAATGGTTTCCCGCCGTATCGGGTTTAGGAGTGGGGAACTGGGGTATCGACATCATCCAGGCCTCGAGTCCGGCTTTCTTGCGACACGATCATGCCAAGTAGCAGGATCGCGGCGATGGTGGAACACCGCGACCACGAGAATTCCGTCTGGCTCAGGGCGGTAAACAAGCGAATAGGGAAAGCGACGCAGAAAGCTGCAACGACATTCGCCCTCAAGGATTCGGTACGTCAATGGCGCCCGAAGTACGGATTGAACTGCTGCCTCAAGTGCCCGTGCAAACTCGAGCCCCAGGCCCGGTGAGCATCTTTCGTACCAGGCTTTTGCCTCAAGCGCTTCATCACGTGCCTCTGGTCTGAAGCGGACGCGCATCAGTGATTGTGCTGAAAAAGCTCGGTGCGCACGATATCCCATTCCACGGCAGAACCTGGATCGGCATCATGCGCTGCCACGCGGCGGCGCAGTTCCTCGCGTTGCGCTGCTGTGAAGCGGACGGAAGCCGGAGTGTCCAAGGCGATGCTGTCCCAAATGTCTTCCACAAGCTGGATACGTTCGGCAACGGACATGGCACGGAAGTCGGGTACGAGGGTTTTCATCGTTTTAGTGTAGGCCACCTTTCCACCATCGGCCAGCCATGCGAGCGGCTTCAGTCGTGCCGAGCAGTCAGTGAAAGCGGAGACAGCCTCGCATAGTTCGGGCTGAGTGGGGCGATGCCCGACGGCGGGGTGTCCTCCGTGTCGCCAAGCTTCCGGATAGGTCCAGCATCAAAGCCTTGCCCCCCGGATCAAGTCCGGTGTCACCGCCAACCCATGGGCATTTTGGGGTGTGGTGATTGGGTGCGGACAAAAAGAAAGGGCGCCCGAAGGCGCCCTTTCCGGTTCAGCGGTGTTGCGTGGATCAGTGGTTGCGGCGCAGGCCGACCATCAGCAGACCCAGTGCAGCGAAGACACCGATCAGGGCGAACTTCGACCACAGCGAGGTAGCCGGGATGAAGGTCGGGGCTGCGACACCGGCCGGAGCCGACACGTCGAAGACCCACTCGAAGATGCCGTTGCCATCAGTACCCGAACAGGTGATGGCACCCGGGAAGGTCTGGGCGGCATCGGTCAGCGGCACCGTGACGGTGAAGTTCTGCGGCGAGGAGCCAACCGGGAACGTCAGCGAAGCCGGCGAGATCGACACCGGAGCGCTGGCCGTACAGGTCACATCAGCCACGTCCGTACCTGCGCCACCGTCCGGGGTGACGACCAGGGTGCCCGTACCGTTGCTGCCCGGAGCACCGCCGCCAACGGTGACGGTGCCACCACTAGCCGGGTCCGGATCCAGAACCGGAGCGGTTTCGGCACCCGCCGGAGCGCTGACCGGGATGGTGAAGGTGGTGGCGGAGCCGCCTTCCGGCGTCACGGTGCAGACCACATCGCCGCTCTGGGCAGCATCGGTCAGCGTGGCGCTGACGGTCAGGTCATCCGCAGCGGTGTCGGTGTTGTCGTAGCTGCCGCTGGTCGGAGCAACGGTGAAACCGGCCGGGGCGACACAGCTGAAGTCGACGCTGTAGTCACCGGTGCTGGGCGTGAAGTTGGCCGGGATGGTGCCGGTCTGGGTGCTGCCGTACGGGCCAGCAGGCAGTGCAACCGGCGTGGTGTCGAAGGTCAGGGTCGGGGGGCCTTCGGCGACGACGTTGATTTCGCCGTCGTTTACGCTACCACCAATACCAACCGCAGCCATATCAAAGAATGCGGTAGAAACCGGTGCCGGATCATGCGCCAACGGATACGCACCAACAGCAGTGCCAGCCGTGACATCAAAAGTCACAACGCAAAGCTCCTCTGCCGGAAGCGGCAGGGCATCAGCGCTGAAACGGGCAACCGAAATCGTGGTCGTACCGGGATCAACAACACAGCGAGTAGTGCTCGAGGTCGGGTCACCATCGAGAATGGTGCTGTCGTACGAAAAAACCGTATTGTATGCGCCAACATCAACACCTTCCGGGTCAAAAGATACCGGAACGGCTGCCGCACCACCACCTGCTGTCGGCACCGATGCCGAACCGATGTTGATCGACTGTGCGTTAACGACTGCTGCACTAGAAAGTAGCAGCACAGAACTTACTGCCAATGCCAAGTTCTTAATGTTCATAAAAACCATCACTCCGTGTGAAAAAATACCACTACCCACTGTCTTATCGAGTCTTGACAGAACGCCCATCATTTGAGTTTCCGGGTGCATTCAGACCAACACTAGAATTCAGCACACTCGCATCCGCCCCAACAGCGTTGAACTTGACATTGGTGCGAGCAGAAAAATCAGCGCCCGAGATAGCAATGGAACCAATGGAATGGACCCCAGCAGGGAGCGCCTTGGCATTCATCGAAATCGCGATAACTGCGATCTCCCCTTCGTTATGCTTGCAGCGCCCCTCGAAGCCCGCAGGCAATGCGCTCAGACACTTGGAAGTGTCTACCTTCGCCCCCTTGGGCACCGGAATAATGAAGTCGAAACCACTCAGGTCACCGTTGCTCACCACATCGAGAGCCACCATCTTTCCTGCGCTGCGGCTCTTGGACAGGCCGTCATCAGTCAAAAGGAGCTCAGCACCAACGGCAGAACCCAAGAAACCCAAAGACACAAGCGCAACAAGAATTCGTGAAATATTCATCTTCGTCTCCAACCAAGTCTTCAGGTTTAGTTAGCGGAACAAGAACGCTGAGTGGGAACAGTGAATCGGTTCATTGCACACAGTGCGTCACCAGCGTTCACCAAACCATCCTCTGTGCAATCTGGCTGCCCCAGAGAATACGAACCGCTCGGCGGGAACTCGTTGATTGCGGCAAGGGCATCGCCTGAATTGACGAGACCATCGTTATTTGCATCACCCGGGCACAGCCGCCCAATTTCGGTATCAGCAGAGCGAGTGGACTCAAACGCATCAAATGCGAGAGGAATAGTGTTCGCAGCTGCATTCAACACACCCAAACTTGCTGAACCCACAGTCAGAGCGCCGGCGTTACCAGCACTGGCGACCACTGTCTCAGCCGCTGCGTTTGCACCGCGAACCTTGGCTTCGAAAGGACCGTTTGCTGCGTAAGCGATTTCTACGCCATACCACTTGGAAGCTGCGACCGGGACGGTGCTGCTCACGGTGGTGCCATTGACGGTGAAAGCCATCGCCGAACCATTGAGGGCGATGCCGACCACTTCAGTGCCGCCATTGTCATCCTCGGTGGTGGCCGAGAAGATCTTCGGATTGTTGGCAGCAGAGCCAGTAAAGACGTAAAAACGGGCGCGGTAGATCGCCTCGGCGCCTGGGCTGTTGTCAGTAACGTAGCTGGCACCTGCACTTGCAGCCTGGAGACCGCAAGTACCTGAGTAGCGAGGCACTGCCGGCTCACCATCACGGCCCTTGGGGTTGCCAGCTTCAGCGCTTCCGGTCACCGAGGACCATGCGGAAGTGGTGCAGGCCAGTGCGCTGCCCATCGGCAGGGCCGTCAGGAGTGCGGCGGCCAGGAGGGTTCTGGGAGAAAAGATCTTCATGTTCGACACCCTATTAGTCATGAGTTGGTCGGTTTGACCCGATGTGGTGCACCGGCGTCCCCATAGGCGCGGCGAGCTTAACATACGCTTGACGCCTTGCAAGCAGTTGTCACGCATGGGGAACTTTCGGCTCCGGGCCGCACATCTTGCTGCGGCCTGGTGGGTAGTACGCGGCAAGGCAGCCAAATGTGCCACTGTCCTGCCCCCTTCCGTCTGGAACTTCCTGCACGTCCACTGTGTCCAAACACGTCACTATTAGACACGGCATGTCACCCTGGCGCAACTGTGGGGGTTGGTGAGGGTGTGATCCGGGGGAGCCCAGCACACGCAATCCGGTAGGTGCCGGGGCTGGTCAGGGGGCCGGTTGGTGCCCTGCTGTCGGGCATCGCTGCGCTCAGCCCGACCTACCGCGTTGATTGAGCCGGCCTGTGTGGAGAATCGCTACTCCACCAAGCCACGCCGCGCTGCTTCCAGTGTGGCTTCGGCGCGGCTGCCGATGCTGAGCTTGCGATAGATGTCTTTGAGGTATCCGGCCACGGTGTGGGTGGAAAGTTGCAGCATTCCGGCCACTTCCTGGCGAGTGAGGCCTTTGGCCGTGAGGCGCAGGACTTCGGTTTCGCGCGGGGTGAGGTTGGATTCGTCGGTGGTATCGGCAGGCGGCGGCGCGACAGGGGCTGCGAAATGACGCAACAGGCGGCGGGCAATCGAGGGTGACAGCGGCGGTTGGCCGGCGGCGATGCCGCGCAGCATGTCGGCCAGGGCTTCGGTGTTCTGGTCTTTCAGCACATAACCTTGGGCACCGGCGCGCAAGGCGGGGAATAGGTGGGAGTCATCATCGAACACGGTGGCGACGATGCACAGTGTGTCGCGGTGAAGGCGTTCGATCAGGCTGATGCCGGAGCCATCAGGCAAGCCCAGATCAATCAGCGCCAGTGGTGGGGGCGGATCAATCAGCTGGGCCGCTTGTGCGAGGCTGGCGGCGGTGTCGATGTTGACGCCAGGAAAGGCCAATTGCAGCGAGTGCGACAGCCAGTCGCGGCTGGAGGCCAGGTCATCAACAACGAGGGCGCGGTGGTACGTGGGGGTCATGGTGATGACTTCACTTCTTCAACGATGTGCATATCGGAAGGTATCGGCATGGAGAGCAGAACCTTGGTGCCGCCCTCGGTACCGGGAACCCAGCGGATGTCGCCGGCCAGTTCGGCGGCACGGTCGCGCATGGAACGCATGCCGGAGCCGGATCTGGCAGTGCCAGCATCAACGCCTTCGCCATCGTCGGTCAGTTCAATGCCCAGTTGTCCGCCAGCATGGCGCAGGCGTATGCGCAGGCGTTGGGCATGGGCGTGGCGGATGGTGTTGCTGATGGCTTCGCGCACGATGCGATGCAGGTGCAGGGCGCGTTCGGTATCCAGTTGCGGGTCGGGCAGATGGCCGGGGTCTTCCCAGACCAGGCCGATGCCGACGACAGCCAGACGCTGGGTGGCTTCGCTGCGGATATCCGCCAGTACATCGCCCAAGGTGCCGGGTGTGCCGCGCGAGCGGGTGACGACATCGCGCAGATCCTGAAGGATCGAGCGCGCCAGATCGGCCTGGATCAGATTGCTGGCACCGTGCACCAAGCCGAGCAATTTGGCACCCAGATCATCGTGCAGATCGCTGTAGATGCGTTCGCGTTCGTTGGCGATGTCGGCGGCGTGGCGGGTGTGCTCGTGGGCGGCTTGTTCGAGGACGCGGACTTGTTCGCGCAGTGCCTGCATGCGGTGAAGTTGCCACAGGATGATGAACGCCAGCAGCACCACTACGGCGCAGGCGAGCAGCAACAGTGCGGGAAGGGCGTGCGACATGTGGACAGTGTGCCGCAAGCGAGGCGGATTTGGCGTGGGTTGTGCTATCCCACCGATGGCATCCGACCGAAGGTGATGCGGTCGCGGTGTTCCAGGTCCTGGCGGGTTTGCGCATCAGTGAAGCCGGCATCGAGCAGCAGTTGCCGGACAGCGGCGCCCTGGTCGAAGCCGTGTTCGAGCAGCAGCCAGCCGCCGGGGTGCAGATGCGCCGGGGCCTGCGTGGTGATGTGGCGCAAGGCGTCGAGCCCGTCGCTGCCGCTGGACAGGGCGTTGGCAGGCTCGAAGCGCAGGTCGCCGTGTTGCAGATGCGGGTCACGGTCGGCGATGTAGGGCGGGTTGCTGGCGATCAGGTCGAACTGTTCGCCTTCGAGCGGTGCGAACCAATCTCCGAGACGGAAGGCGACATTGCGCAATCCGAGGCGCTGCGCGTTGGCCTGCGCGACCAGCAGGGCATCGATGCTGGCGTCGGTGGCGAGCACATGAGCGTGCGGGCGTTCGCTGGCCAGGGCCAGGGCAATCGCGCCGCTGCCGGTGCCCAGGTCGGCGATGCGGGCGCGGCTGTCGGGTGCAAGGTGTTCAAGTGCGATTTCTACCAGCAGTTCGGTTTCCGGGCGCGGGATCAGGGTGGCCGGGGAAACAGTGAGATCCAGCGTCCAGAAGCCGGCGCGGCCGAGGATGTAGGCGACCGGTTCGCCGGCGCGGCGGCGCTCGATCAGTGCCGCGTAACGCTGCACATCGGCAGGTTCGAGCACATCGCGGGCATGTACGAACAGCCAGGCGCGGCTCACGTCCAGCGCGTGTTCGAGCAGCAGCTCGGCTTCGCGCCGGGTGTCGCCTTCCGGCAGGCGCGCGGCAGCCCAGCGCAGCAGCGCGGCGATGTCGGACGGGGGAGGAATTTCTTCTGCTTCAGGCATCATGTGGGCATGGTATCCAACCCTGCCCTCACCTATCGCCCCGCGAGCGCGCCACGGGATTTTTCCACGCTGGTCAGTGATTGCTTCACGCTGTGGCTGGCCTGTCTGCGGCCTGCGTTCTGGCCGGCGCTGGGTTACAGCCTGGTGTCGCAACTGCCGTGGTTGCCGTGGTGGTGGCGTAGCCGCGCGCTGTTTGAACACGATCCGTTGCGCGCGTGGATCGCGCCGGGGCTGTTCCGGCCGGATGGGCTGGTGGGCGGGTTCGGCCTGTTGATGGGGCTGGCGGGATTGTTCTTTCTGCTGGCGATGCTGCGGCGGCAAGGCCTGATCGCGCGTGGTTCGCAGCAAGAAACGCCAGCCGGCGATCTGGCGGCAGCCTGGCGGGCCTTCCCGGCATCGCTGCTGGCCACGTGCAGCTATCTGCTGCTGATGCTGCTGGCATTGGTACCGGTGCTGATCGGCTGGTGGTACGGGCAGCATCACGGAGAGCCGCTGGTGTTGCTGCTGGCATTGCTGGTCGGGTTGCTGGCGGCGGCGCCGCCGCTGGGCTGGGTGTCGATCGCGGCGTGCTTCATCTATCCGCCGATCCTGCTGGATGGGCAGTCCGGATTATCGGCGCAGCGCCTGAGTTTTCGCCTGGTGAAAGGGCACTGGACGATGGCGGCAGTGCTGGTGTCGCTGGCGACGCTGGCATTCTGGGGATTGCTGGGTGTGGTGGCGACGTTTCCACTGCTGCTGACCGGCATGATCGCGTTCGCGATGGACGGAATGCAGGCGCTGTTGCGGCCCGGATGGCTGGTGTGGGGGCAAGTGCTGGGCGCGCCGTTGATGGCATTGCTGGTGCCGCTGGCCACGGCCGGGTATTGGGTGGCGTATGAGGAATTGCGCTTGCGGCGGGCGGTGAGGGCTTCCAGCGGGAGCGACTCCGATACGCTCTCCGGTTCCGCATAGGCCGGGCTGAGCGAAGCGATGCCCGACATCGGAGTGTCGGCCGTGGCGGGAGTCTTGTGGATGTGCCGGCATCAAGGCGTTGGGGTTCTCCCGGATCAAGTCCGGGGTCACCGCCAACCTATGAATGATCCTGTTGTTCAAAAATTCCGAGGGGCCGCGGCCCGCATCAGCCCCTGAGCAGCACGATGCCCTGCGCCAGGCAGGCGAGCAGGAAGCCGGAGAGGAAGAACAGGTAGCTCAGCCGCAGGTAGGGGTACTTGTGCGTGGCCAGGTAGCGGCCCAGGCCGTAGACATCGCGGGCGATGGTTTCGTAGGCGCGGCCGGTCTGCATCGCGGCGGCCAGCTCGCGCAGGTAGGCAGCTTCATCAAGGCCGGCGAAGTGGCCGAAGAACAGGATGTTGAAGCCCGCCGGGCGCGCACCTTCGTCGCCGGACATGCGGCGGTATTTGGGCAGAACCGCGAGGATCGCCAGCAGCAGCGCGACCAGCGTGAACACGCTGAGCACCGTCATCGCCAGCCGGTAATCCGGATCAGCGGCACGGCCCAGCGCAAGCGTCAGCACGATCGAGGATACGGTGATAATGATGTTGGCCTTGGTGTCGGCCATCGTCGACAACTGCACGTGGTGCTGTTGCAACAGGCGCATCAGATGATCGCCGCTGGAGCGTTCGGGCACGGCGGAGAACGCGGATGCGGGCGGGTCGGAAGCCGGTGGAGAAACGTGGTTGGGCATCGGTCCGTTTCCGGAAACAGGTCAGCGCATCATAAGCAATCGGCGCCGCGACACGTTGCTTTCCCATGCTTCGCGCAGGGCGCGGCGCAGCCCCGGAAATGGCTTGAATCCGCCATTTCCCTTCAGCCGGCCGGGTTGGGTACGGCGCTTCATGCTGCTATGTTGTGGCACCGGATGCGCACGTCACCGCCATCGGCCTTCGTTGGAATTCTCCTGCGGTGCAACCTGGAACAGGCACCGATTGCACCTTGCACCTGTCCACGACCTCGCGCGAAACCGGCCTTTCCGGCCGACCCGCTGATGCGCCGGATCGCATGCCGCATCCACGATGCCGCCCTGCCCGGCCGCACCCCATGGCGCCATTGCCGCCTGAATCCACGTTCCAAGGAAATCCATTGAACCAGACTCCCGCTTCCGCCTCTCCACGCACCGCGTCGGAGCCGGCGCTGATGCTGGCCACCGATCTCGACGGCACGTTTCTGGCCGGCAGCCCGGCCCACCGCAAGCAGCTTTACCGGCTGATCGAGCGTCATCCGGGCATCAGCCTGACCTTCGTCACCGGACGTGGGCTGGAGCACGTGATGCCGCTGCTTTCCGACCCCACCCTGCCGCGTCCGGACTATGTGATCTGCGATGTCGGCGCGACCGTGGTCGATGGCCACACCTTGCAACCGGTGCAGCCATTGCAGGCCGAAGTCGATGCGCGCTGGCCCGGCGAACACGCCGTGGCTGATGCGATGGCCGGTTTTGATTCGCTGGTGCGCCAGGATGTGCCGCAGGAACGGCGCTGCTCGTATTTCTGCAGCCCGGAAGAACTGGAGCTGGTCCGCAGCCGGATCGAGACGGCCGCGCAGGAACTGGAATGCTCGGTGCTGTATTCGGCCGACCGCTACCTGGACATCCTGCCGCCGGATACCGACAAGGGCCGCATGCTGAGCGCACTGGCCGCGCATCTGGGCATTGAGCGGGAGCGGGTGCTGGTGGCCGGCGACACGCTCAACGACCTGTCGATGTTCACCGCCGGCTTCCAGGGCGTGTGCGTGGGCGAATCCGAGCCGGCGCTGGTATCGGCCACGCAGCAGCTTGCGCATGTGCTGCACGCCGATGCGCCCGGCTGCGGCGGCATCCTGCAGGCAATCGATCATTTCAACCTGCTTGCGGCCAACGACCCGCACCGCAAGGTCACACGCGACACCGACACCGGCGATGCCGAGCTGGTGATGGTCTACCACCGCCTGCCGTACGAGGAAGTCATCGAAGACGGCAAGCGGGTGCGGCGCCAACCGCAGTCGCCCAACGGCATCATCCCGAGCCTGCTGGGATTTTTCGGCAGCGGGCGCAAGGGCTCCTGGGTGGCCTGGAGCATCGATGATGCGCGCCATGGCCGTTTCCAGACGCATACCCCGGTCGATCCGGAGCAATTCCCGAATCTGACCGTGGCGCGGGTGCCGCTGAAAAAGAGCGAGGTCGATGCGTTCTACAAGCGCTTCTCGAAGGAGGCCTTCTGGCCGATGCTGCACACCTTCTGGGAACGCGCGCGTTTCCGCGAGGACGACTGGAACACCTATCTGAACGTGAACCGCCGCTTCGCCGAAGCCACCGCCGCCGAAGCCGCGCCCGGCGCCACCGTCTGGCTGCACGACTACAACCTGTGGATGGTGCCGGCGGTCCTGCGCGAACTGCGGCCGGATCTGAAGATCGCCTTCTTCCACCACACCTATTTCCCTTCGGCCGACGTGTTCAACGTGGTGCCGTGGCGGCGCGAAATCCTCGGCAGCCTGTTGCAGTGCGACTACATCGGCTTCCATATCCCGCGCCAGGTGGAGAATTTCGTCGATGTCGTGCGTGGCGCGATGCCGATGGAAATCCTTTCACGCGAAGGCTGCGCACCACGTTTCCTGACCTACGGCTGTGCGGTCGGGCTGGACCTGATGGCCACCCGCATCCGCATCGGCGACCGAGAAGTCGGCCTCGGCGCGCACCCGATCGGCACCGACATTGCGCGCATCCGCCAGGTGCTGGCGCAGGCACCGGTGCGCGAGCGCATCGGCCAGATCCGGCGCGAATTCCGCAACCGCAGGCTGGTGCTGTCGATCGAGCGGCTGGACTACACCAAGGGCACGCTGGAAAAGCTGCTGGCGCTGGAAACCCTGCTGGAAAACCATCCGGAACTGCGCGGCGAGATGACCCTGCTGATGGTCTGCGTGCCGGCGGCGGCGGAAATGACCATCTACCGCAACCTGCAATCCCAGATCGAACAGGCGGTCGGCCGCATCAATGGGCGCTACGCCAATCTGGACTGGTCGCCGGTGCGCTTCTTCGCGCGCGGCCTGCCATTCGAAGAGGTGGTGGCGCACTACGCCGCCGCGCAGGTGATGTGGATCACGCCGTTGCGTGATGGTCTGAACCTGGTGGCCAAGGAGTTCGTCGCCACGCACGGCATCGAGGGCAGCCACGCGGTGGTGGTGCTGTCCGAATTCGCCGGTGCCGCCGCCGAGCTCAAGGGCGCGGTGCTGACCAACCCGCACGATGCCAATGACCTGATCGCCGGCCTGCAGCAGGCGCTGGCGATGCCCGAAGACGAGATCGAAGGGCGCCAGCGGCAGATGTTCGACATCGTCGAGCGCTACGACATCCAGCGCTGGGGGCAGGAATTCCTCGCGGCGGTGGACAACGCCGGCAGCGGCGCCGGGCATCACTGCTACGCGATGCCGCAGGACGACACCCAGTCCACCGAAGAAGTGCCGGGCGCTGCCGCAGGCAACGGACGCAGCAGCACCGGCGCCTGAAGCCGGCTCAGTGCCGGCAGCAGGCCAGCCAACGGGGGCGATCCGCCCCCGCGCAACGCTGGGCTTATTCGAAACCCCAGGGCACCGGCGGTATCGCCACCGGCGTGGCCAGGTCGAATTCGACCTGGAACATGCGTCCCTTCGGGTTCAGCCCACCTTCCGGACGCGAAAGCTCGTAGAGGAAGCGCTTGCCGGGCTCGATTTCCATCGCCCAGGTGTTGGTGGTGGAAACATCGGCGCCGGTGCGGCCGAACAGTTCGATGGATTCGGCATCGACCGGGAATTCCTGCCGGATCGCGGTACCCGGCGTGTTGGATTCCCCGCCATACATGGTCTGCTCGTCCGGGCTGCCGTCTTCCAGGCGGTGATCGTGCTTCAGGCGCAGGCCGGAATCGGTGCGGGTCAGCACCCAGGTACGCGAATGATCGTCGCCGACGTGGAACGGCACCAGCAGCTGGCGGTGCGGATCATCGCAGCCGCGCACATGCATCACCAGCGCCTTGCCTTCGAAGGCGTCGGGCTGCGGCGATGCAGGCTCGTTGGCGATGATGCGGCCGGCGAATGCCTGACCGCAGTGGCTGGCCAGGGCCGCAAGGAAAGCATCGGCGGGCGCGGTTTCAGCGGCAGGGGTTTCGGCATGGATGCCGGCCGGAACGGCCAGCGCGAGGGCAACCGCGAAGGCGGTGCGGTAAAAGGAAAATGATGTGTTCATTTCCGGACCGTAACCGTGATTGCCGCGCCGGTGCAAATCCGGCCGCCCTGCCCGGCCGCAAACCGCGGCTGGGGCTTGCCTCACAAAGCTCAATCGCTGCTGGCAGATGCTGCTGCGGTTGTGGCACTGCCGGATGCTGCTGCGGGCGCTGAAGTGCCGGCACCATCACCGCCGCTACCGCCGCCGTCAGCGAGGTTGCGCTTCTTGTCACCTTCCTTCTTAAAATCGGTTTCGTACCAGCCGCTGCCGGCCAGACGGAACTGCGGCGCGGTCAACTGGCGGTGCACCGGGCCTTTGTTGCAGGTCGGACAGGTATCCGGGTCCGGGTCGGACAGGCGTTGCAGACGATCGAAATCAAGGCCGCAGGCGTTGCAGCGATAGGCGTAGATGGGCATGGCGAACTTCCGTGGAACACAGCGCACAGTGCGCAAGATGCGGGACGTTGTGGTCGTGGCCGGCAGACATAAGCCGACCGCTGGCGAAGATAGGGGCCGGTGGCGGGGAATCAAGGGCTGGCCAATCCGGTGTAACCGGGGAAGCCCCCATCGTGTCCAAAGCCGATTGTGTCATTTGCCGGGCTGAGTTGGCCGTGAGTGGATATCGCGCACATCGCAGATGGGCGCGATGCAACGACATCGTGCCGAGGCGCAGCTCAGGCCAGCTCCAACCACTCGGTTTCCAGATCGTCCTGTTCGCGCGCCAGTTCGGCCTGGCGGATGCCAAGTTCAGCCAGGCGTTCGTGGCCGGCGCTGGTGTAGAGGTCCGGATCGGCCAGCGCCTGTTCGACTTCCGCGCGTTCGCTGCGGACCTGTTCGAGCCGGGCTTCGATGCGGCGCAGGCGACGCGCGATGGCCGGATCCGGGGCGGTGCGTGCCGCAGCTTTGGGTGCCGGCTTTTCCACCGCCTTGGCCTTGGCTTCGCCGTTGGTGGCCGGGCGCGAACGCAGCCAGGCGGCGTAGGCGTCCAGATCGCCATCGAACTCTTCGACCCGGCCACCGGCCACACGCCAGAAGCTGTCACAGACCAGGCCAATCAGATGGCGATCATGGCTGACCAGCACGATCGCGCCGGGGAAGTCGGCCAGCGCCTCGGCCAGCGCTTCGCGCATGTCCAGGTCGAGATGGTTGGTGGGTTCGTCCAGCAGCAGCAGGTTCGGCCGGCGCCAGGCGATCAGCGCCAGTGCCAAGCGCGCGCGTTCGCCGCCGGAAAACCCATCGACCGATTCGAAGGCCCGGTCACCGGCAAAATTCCAGCGGCCAAGGAAATCGCGCAGTTCCTGCATCGGCGCATCGGGCGCGAGCTGGCGCAGGTGGTCCACCGGGCTGGCGCCGGGCAGCAGCGATTCGACCGTGTGCTGCGCGAAATAGCCGATGCACAGGTCCGGGTGCGCATTGCGCTCGCCGGCCAGCAGCGGCAGCCCGCCGACCAGGCTCTTAACCAGCGTGGACTTGCCGGCACCGTTGGGGCCGAGCAGCCCGACACGATCGCCGCTTTCGAGGCCGAACCCCACGCCGCGGAGCACGACGTGGGGTTCGGGATTGGAAATTCGGGATTCGGGATTTGAAAAAGCCGAGGCATCGCGCTTTTCCGAATCCCCGATCCCCAATCCCGAATCCCTCGCCGTTGCGGCATAGCCACAATCCGCATGACCCAGCCTGATCAGCGATGTCGGCAATTTCTGCGGCTCGGCGAAGTTCAGATGCAGTGCACGTTCAGCGCGCACCGCTTCGGTGCCGGCGAGTTTTTCCAGCCGCTTGATGCGCGATTGCGCCTGGCGCGCCTTGGTCGCCTTGGCGCGGAAGCGGTCGATGAAGGATTGCAGATGGGCGCGTTCGGTCTGTTCCTTTTCATGCGCGATCTGCTGCTGGCGCAGGTGCTCGGCGCGCTGGCGCTCGAAGCTGGTGTAGTCGCCGGTGTAGAGCCGGGCGCGGCCGTCGTGCAGGTGCAGGGTGTGGGTCGAGACGCCGTCGAGGAATTCGCGGTCGTGGCTGATCAGCAGAAGCGTGCCCGGGTATTTGAGCAGCCACTGTTCCAGCCACAGCACCGCGTCCAGATCCAGATGGTTGGTCGGCTCGTCCAGCAGCAGCAGGTCGCTGGGCATCATCAGCGCGCGCGCCAGATTCAGCCGCACCCGCCAGCCGCCGGAAAATTCCGACACCGCGCGCGTATGCGTATCCGGGGTGAAACCCAGGCCGTGCAGCAGGCGGCCGGCACGGGCGCGGGCGTCGTAACCGCCCAGTTCGGCCAGGCGCTGGTGGGCCGTGGCCACGGCCTCGTAGTCCTCGCGTGCCATCGCGGCGGCTTCGGCGGCCAGCACCTGTGCCACCTCGACATCGCCGCCGAGCACGAAATCCAGCGCTGCATCGGGCAGCGACGGGGTTTCCTGCGCGACCGAGGCGGTGCGCACCTTCGCCGGTAGTTCCAGTTCACCGGCATCGCCTTCCAGCTCACCCATCAGCGCCGCGAACAGGCTCGACTTGCCGGCACCGTTGCGCCCGATCACGCCCACGCGCCAGCCGGCGTGCAGGGTCAGGTCCATCTGGGACAGCAGCAGGCGCTGACCGCGCCGCAGTGCGAAGTTGCGGAAGGAGATCATCAGGACAGGATTGGCAGCGACATCGCCGCAAAGTGGGCGAAAACCCGCGCAGTGTAGTGAGTTGCCAGGATTTTCCGCCAATGCAGTTTGGATGTGCCCCTGCTTGGGCCGGTTGAAATGTCCCCTATTGAGCTGGGCAGGGTCCAGCCAGCAGTGCGACGGCAAGCATGGGCCATTGCATCTGGCCCATGCTTGCCGTTGTTGTCAGTCGTCCTCGAAGCCGTCGGCAAAAATGGCATCCGGTAGTTCCGGCACGGCCGCACAGGTCACGTCGACATTGCTCACATGCTCGTAACCCATGGTGCCTGTTGCGTTTGCCACATCGCAGACCTGGCCAGCAGGGTGGGTGAGGACGGTGACTTCGTAGTCATCGCCGCTGTTGACCCCGGGAACGAAGTTGTACAGGCCGTTGAAGTTGACGGTGCGGGTCAGGCCACCATTGAGCTGCAATATCAGGCCCGGTGATGCCAGTCCGCTGACCCGACCACCGACCATGTACGGTTCGGGCGGGTTGTCGGTACAGTTCAATTCGACCGTGTCCACGTCCGCACCATTGACGGTGCCACTGTTCTGGATGATCGAACAGGTTTGCCCGACCGGCTGGGTGAGGATGGTGACGAGGTACGGGCTGTTATCCAGCAAGCCGAATTCGAACACGAAACCGGTCGAACCGCCCGGCACCATCAGCTCCTGCTCGCCGTTGTTGAGGCCGAGCTTGAGGCCATTGTTGCTCAGTCCGCTGATGCTGCCGCCAACGCTGTAGGTAGCCAGATCCACACAGCTGATCTGGACATCGGTGACGTCGGCTTCGTCGATGGTGCCGCTGCCATTGCTCACCGTGCACGCCTGATAGGGCATGGTCGGCTGGCTTGCCACCGTGACTTCATAGGCATGGCCATCAAGCAGCGGGACCGGAAAATCGAAGGCGCCGTCGGCGGTGATCGCCAGCGGGCTGCCGCCGTTGAGCTGTAACTCCAGACCGCCGCCATTGAGGCCGGAGACCTCGCCGCTGACGTAGTACAAATCACCGCCCGGCATGATGGTGAAGTTGGCCTGCGAAACATTGAAGAACACATTGTCCGAGCACATCACGGCGACCCGGGCCGTGTTGACGGTCGTGCCCACAATCGGAGTGGTGACGTTTGCGCTGCCGGTATTCGGCACCCCCTGGGCGGCGACATGGTCGAAGCTGTTGCCGCCATCCAGGGACACCAGCACATCCACGCTGCTGCAATTGACCGGCGGCAGATTGGTATTGGCCACATCCCAGCTCACCGCGCCCGCCGCACCGCCATACCAGATGTCGCTGGCCAACGGCGTGTTGACCTTGAACGGTCCGGCGCTGTTGGTGACGTTGATCTTGTAATCCACGCTCCGGCTGCGACCCATGCCAAGTTGGCTGTCATCACGATCACGCACCGTGAGCCGGAACTTGAGCTCGCGGTTGGTGGTGGGCAGGGTTTCGCCCTTGATCGCCGGACCACCGAGCACGGTGGACATCGACGGGAAGGAGCGCACGCCGGTCTGGGTGGGCGGCCAGGAACGGAAAATCGGACTGGAGCCATTGTCACCGGCACTCAGCGGCGCCTGCGGTCCCAGATCCCATTGTTCCCAACCGAACCAGAGGGTGTCGCCCGCATCCGGATCGGAGGCACTGGCGCTCAACAGGAACGGCGTTTGTGCCGGAATGGTGCGCGTACCGGTGGGCGGCAGATCCGCCAGGCTGATGTTCGGCATCTGGTTCGGATTCGTCGTGTTCTGCGAGCACGAACCACCCGTGGACGGATTGCCGATGAAGCTGTTGATTTCCTGCAGGCTGATAGCGTGGAAATAGGGATCGGAGTTGTTCTGCAGGTTGTCGGCACCGCAGATGCCGGCATAACTCTGGATGCTGCTGCCGCTGCCCGGCTCATAGGCCGTGGCCCCATTGCGATTGCCACCGGAACAGTTGCCCAGCGAACCATTGAAGGGGTGGTTGCCTCCGAACTGATGGCCGATTTCGTGTGCTACGAAATCGATGTAGAACACATCGCCGATCGGACTTCCCAGCCCGGTGGTGCCACCGCCCTTGCTGCCGCCACAGACAACTCGCAAATACGCCACGCCACCGCTGCCGGTGGTGAAGGCATGTCCGATGTCGTAGTTGGCGGAACCAATGATGCCGTTGATCACCCCGGTGATGCTGCCGAGAATACCCGAGCCATTCGAGGCGAACGGATCACTGCCGGCATTGGGGAACATCAGGTCGATGTTGTTGGGAACCAGCTCCAGCTGCACCGACAGATCGTGATTGTAGACCTCGTTGACGCGGTTCATTGCCACCACGACCGCAGCCTGGCCGCCGGCTGCCGTGCCACCACCGACGGCTGTGATGTAGCGGTTGTTGGCGGCCACCGCGGCACGGTAGGTGCGCATCACGGCGCCGACCTCGGTCAGCGGCGCAAACGGTCCCTGCGATTCGTTCGCATGATCATGTAGTGCCTCGATCTCTCCCTCGATGTACTGGAAATCATCCGGCAGGCTCAGTTGACTGCGCCGGAAGCTCAGGTACTGGTTGTTGCCAATATCGAAGGTTTCCGGGCGGATCACCCAGATGCCATCCGGGTCGAACACCATGGCCTGGAAGCCGATCGGCGAGACATCAAGGCGCAGGCGCCGACCCTCTGCATCGCGCCCCTTGAGGCTGAGCACGTCGAAATCGAACTCGTTCTTCAAGCGGGCTTGCAGGCCCGGCGACATCGTGCCCGAATCAACCACACTGAAATCGCTGAAGCCGCCTTCGGGCAGTGGCAATGACACCAGCCCCGGCTGGTCGCTGGCCAGCACACCCTTGAGGTGCCGCATCATCTGCTGGCCATCAAGCGCCAGCGAGCGGAACTGGGCCGGTTGCGGTGCTTCCGGCGGCAGGCTGCGGTTGGCGGTGTCGTGCCAGTAGTGGTCGGTGGCGGCCGCCCAGGCCGTGAGCGGGCCGAGCATGCAGGCGAGCAGGACCACTCGCGCCATGGATTTGACGAATTGCGCTTTCACGGAAATCTCCCCGAGGTCTTCAGAATTTGGTGTACGTCCCCCTGACACCACGAGTCGGAACCTGGAAACGCGGCGATAGCCGGGCACGCGCAGACCCGCAGGACGCGGAAGTCTAACAGGGTGCCGTGCGCACGCCTCGCCTTGGGGTGGACCACTCCCAACGAGCCATACTCCGGGCTGCCGGAGCGTGGAAAAGCCGGGGCCAGCCAAGCGGCGCCCCCGGCCAGTGGAGACAGCTCCAACTGGCTGGAAGGGGTGCGCTACCAACCCAGGCTTGCGCTTGGCAGGATTTTCGCTTGCGGATATGGGCTCGGAGGCTCTAAGGTTGAAGGCTTCCCGAAGCCACCGCCGCCATGACCGACACCGACGCCACCGCCGATGCCGAGCCCAGCGCCACCGAGCTTCCTGACGCCTTGCTGCTGACGCCGGTGCAAGCCCGCATCCTGGGCTGCCTGATCGAAAAGGAAGCCACGACGCCGGACCAGTATCCGCTCACCGAGAATGCCCTGACGCTGGCCTGCAACCAGAAGACCAGCCGTGATCCGGTCATGGATCTGAGTGCCGGGCAGGTTGGCCACGCGTTGCGCGAACTGGAACCGCGCCAGCTGGTACGCAGCCAGCATGCCTCGCGCGCGCAGCGCTGGGAACACCGCTTCACCCAGGCTTATGGCGTTACCGCGCAACAACAGGCCGCGCTGTGCGTTTTGATGCTGCGCGGGCCGCAGACTCTGGGCGAGATCCACAGCCGTACCGAGCGCATTGGCCGCTTCGCCGACGCCGAACAGGTACGCCATACGCTGGAACGTCTCGCGCAGCGCAGCCCGGCGCTGGTGCAGCTGCTGCCGCGTGCGCCCGGGCAGCGTGAGGACCGCTGGGTACACTTGCTGTGCGGGCCTCCGGATGTCGAAACACTGACAGCTGCGGCGCGCGCCAGCGCATCCGCGCCGGCGGCAAGCGGCAGCGCCAGTCTGCTGGCGCGTCTGGATGCGCTGGAAGAACGACTGGCTGCACTGGAAGCCCGTCTTGACCCGGAATCGACCGGGCCGGCGCCGCCGGATATCCAAAATACCTAGAAATACCTGCATCATCCTGTCACAGGGTTGATGCATGAATCGTACGATTCGCGGCGCCGGGTAGATTTCGCCCGCGCCGCATCCGTTACACGCCGGCAGCCGCCGGCATTTCAGCAACCGTGCCACGACCTGCGGCCTGGCGTGGCTCACCTGAGGGACCTTGATGCTGTACCTGTTGCTGGCAACGCCCTTCATCGCCGCATTGCTGGTCGCGCTGGCCTGGCGCGCGCCGCGGCGTCTGATCGGCTGGCTGACGGCGGCCGCGCCGTTGCTGGGACTGGTACTACTGTTGCCGCTGACGCCAGCGGTGATGGGCGGGGAAGTGCCTTCGGCAGTGCTGCCTTGGGCGCCGGAAATCGGTTTGATGCTGAGCATCCGGCTGGACGGGCTGGCCTGGATGTTCGCGCTGATGGTGCTGGTGATCGGCGTGCTGGTGGTGATGTATGCGCGCTATTACCTGAGCGCGCAGGACAGCGCGGCGCGGTTCTTCTCGTTCCTGCTGTTGTTCATGGGC
The DNA here is from genome assembly GCF_037478135.1 of Denitratimonas organivorans. Lineage (NCBI taxonomy): Bacteria > Pseudomonadati > Pseudomonadota > Gammaproteobacteria > Lysobacterales > Lysobacteraceae > Denitratimonas > Denitratimonas organivorans. The sequence goes on along the minus strand of NZ_JBBHDV010000001.1, from coordinate 163,355 downwards.
GCGATGCTGGGCCTGGTGCTGTCCGGCAACCTGTTGATGCTGGTGGTGTTCTGGGAGCTGACCAGTATCAGCTCCTTCCTGCTGATCAGTTTCTGGTCGCATCGCGAGGATGCGCGCGAAGGTGCGCGGATGTCGCTGGCGATCACCGTCGGCGGCGGCCAGGCGCTGCTGGCCGGCATCATCCTGATCGGCCATGTGGTCGGCAGTTTCGATCTGGACGTGGTGCTGGCCTCGGGCGATCTGATCCGCAACAGCGAGCTGTATCCGTGGATCCTGGGTCTGGTGCTGGCCGGCATCTTCACCAAGAGCGCGCAGTTCCCGTTCCATTTCTGGCTGCCGCATGCGATGGCCGCGCCGACGCCGGTATCGGCCTATCTGCATTCGGCCACGATGGTGAAGGCCGGCGTGTTCCTGCTGGCGCGGCTGCATCCTGCGCTGGCCGGCACTGATCTGTTCTTCTACGTGGTCAGTGGCATCGGTGCGGCGACGCTGCTGCTGGGCGCGTGGTACGCGATCTTCCAGCATGACCTGAAAGGCCTGCTGGCCTATTCGACGATCTCGCACCTGGGCCTGATCACACTGCTGTTCGGCCTGTCCACGCCGTTCGCGGTGGTTGCCGGGCTGTTCCACATCATCAACCACGCCACGTTCAAGGCATCGCTGTTCATGGCGGCCGGCATCATCGACCATGAAACCGGTACCCGCGACATGCGAAGACTGGGCAATCTGCGGCGCTACATGCCGTTCACCAGCGCGCTGGCGATCATCGCGGCGCTGGCGATGGCCGGGGTGCCGCTGCTCAACGGCTTCCTGAGCAAGGAAATGTTCTTCGCGCAGGCGCTGGAAATCGAAGGCCACGGCGGCATGCGCGATCTGATGACCTTCGCAGCGGTGCTGGCGGCGGTGCTGGGCGTGGCCTACAGCCTGCGCTTCGTGGCCGACACTTTCTTCGGGCGCGGCCCGCGTGCGCTGGAAGAAGCGCCGCACGAGCCGCCGCGCTGGATGAAGATTCCGGTCGAAATCCTTGTCGTAGCCTGTCTGGCGGTCGGCATCGCACCGGCCTGGACGGTGGAGCCGGTGCTGCGTTCGGCTGCGCGCGGCGTGCTGGGCGATGCATTGCCGCAGTACAGCCTGTCGATCTGGCATGGCTTCAATCTGCCGTTCCTGATGAGTCTGGTTGGGTTGCTGGGCGGCATCGCGCTGTATTTCGGGCTACGCCGGTTGTTGAACCTGCATGCGATCGTGCGCGAATCGCTGGGCCGCAAGATCTTCCGGATCAATGTCGAACGGCTCTACTACCTGGCCGACCGTTTCACCCGCGCGATTGCCAACGGAAGCGTGCAGCGCAGCCTGTTCCTGCTGGTGCTTTCGGCCATCGTGCTGGCGCTCAGCCCGATGCTGGGCCACATCTCGCTGCCGCCGATGCCGCAATTCAGCTCGCTGCCGCCAATCGGCTGGATGGGCTGGCTGATCCTGGTCATCGGCACCTTCGCCACCTTGCGGGTGCATCGGCTGCGATTGCGTGCGGTGATCGTGGTCGGCTCGGTCGGGCTGATGGTGAGCCTGACCTTCGTCTATCTGTCCGCACCGGATCTGGCGCTGACCCAGCTGCTGGTGGAAATGGTGACGATCAGCCTGATGCTGCTGGCGTTGAACTATCTGCCGAAGGAATCGCCGCCGGAGCGCTCGCGCCTGCGCCACTGGCGCGATGTCGGCATCGCCGCAGTCGCCGGCCTGGGCGTGGGCGGACTGGTCTACGCGATGCTGTCGCGGCCCGGCCAGAGCATCGCCGGGGAACTGCTGGCACGCTCGCTGCCGGAAGCCTACGGCAGCAACGTGGTGAACGTGATCCTGGTGGATTTCCGTGGTTTCGACACCTTCGGAGAAATCACCGTGTTCGGCCTGGCCGGGCTGATCGTGCATGCGCTGCTGCGCCGCAGCCGGATGGCACCGGAAGAAAAGGTCGAAGGCCCGCCGTTGCCGCTGCCGATGGCCGCCGACCTGAGCCAGCTGCTGTTCCCGCTGGCGTTGACGGTGTCGATCTACCTGTTCCTGCGCGGCCACAATGCGCCCGGCGGCGGCTTCATCGCCGGGCTGGTGCTGGTGATTCCGGTGCTGCTGCAATACATCATCCAGGGCCTTGATGCTTTCGAGCGGCAGTTCGGGCTGGACTACGTCAAATGCATCGGCGCCGGTCTGCTGGCGGCGGCCGCGACCGGTCTTGCGCCGCTGCTGTGGGGCTATCCGTTCCTGACCAGCGGCCATGTCGAACCGGAGCTGCCGCTGATCGGCGCAGTACCGCTGGCCAGCGCGCTGGGCTTCGACATCGGCGTGTATCTGGCGGTGTTCGGCGGCGCGATGCTGATTCTTTCCACACTCGGCGGCATCCGGCCTTCGCTGACCCGCGAGGCCTACCAGGCGCCGATCCGGCGCCCTGATCCGGCCCAGTTCCGAGGGAGGCGCAACTGATGGAAATCGCCCTTGCCAGTGCCATCGGCGTGCTGACCGCCGCCGGCGTTTATCTGATGCTGCGGGCGCGCAGTTTCGATGTGGTCCTGGGGCTGACGCTGCTGTCGTATGCGACCAATCTGCTGATCTTTTCGTCCGCGCGGCTGGTACCGGGCAAGCCGCCGGTTCTGCGCGAGGGTCTGGCGCCGACGCTGGCCAACTACGCCGATCCGCTGCCGCAGGCGCTGGTGCTGACCGCGATCGTGATCTCGTTCGCGATGACCGCAGTGCTGCTGGTGCTGGCGATGCGTGGCCGCCACGACAACCGCGTGGACCATGTGGACGGCAATGAATCCAGGGAGCGCGACCGTTGAGCCAGCATCTTCCCATTCTGGTGATCGTCCTGCCGCTGGTGGTTGGGGCGTTGCTGCTGTTGCTGGAGCGACGCGGCATCGCGGTGCAGCGCACCGTGTCCTGGATCGGCATCGCGTTGCTGTTGTGTCTGGTGGTGACGTTGCTGCGCCAGGCCGGCGATGGCGGCATCACCGCCTATCTGGTCGGCGACTGGCCGGCGCGGCTGGGTATTGCGCTGGTGGTGGACCGGCTTTCGGCCTGGATGGTGCTGACCTGCACCCTGCTGGCCGTGGCCTGCCTGCTGCACGCCTGTTCGGGCTGGGACCGGCGCGCGCCGCATTTCCATGCACTGTTCCAGTTCCAGCTGATGGGCCTCAATGGCGCCTTCCTGACCGGCGACCTGTTCAATCTGTTCGTGTTCTTCGAGGTCATGCTGGCGGCCTCGTACGGCCTGCTGCTCAGCGGCGGGCGTGGCGGCCGGATGCGGGTCGGCTTCCATTACGTGGCCTTCAACGTGGCCGCTTCCACCCTGTTCCTGATCGCGCTGGGCCTACTTTACGGCCTGCTTGGCACGCTCAACATGGCCGAACTGGCGGTGCGCGTGGCCGAAATCGAGCCGCAGCACCAGCCGCTGCTGCAGGCGGTGGCGGGGCTGCTGCTGGTGGTGTTCTGCGCCAAGGGCGCGATCCTGCCGCTGTACCTGTGGCTGCCGGCGACCTATGGCCGGGCGCAGCCGGCGGTGGCGGCGCTGTTCGTGATCATGACCAAGGTCGGGCTGTATTCGGTGCTGCGCGTGTTCAGCCTGATGTTCGGCGCGGCGGCGGGAGAACTGGCCGGTTTCGCCTGGGACTGGCTGCTGCCGGCCGGCATCGCCACGTTGATGCTGGCGGCGCTCGGCACTATGGCGGCAGTACGGCTGCGCATCCTGTCCGGCTATCTGGTGCTGGTATCGGCCGGCACGTTGTTCGTCGCGTTCGCGATGAACCGGGCCGAGGCCTTCGGCGCGGCGCTCTACTATCTGGCGCACAGCACGTTCGCGGTCGCGGCGTTGTTCCTGATCGTGGAACTTGTGCGCCAGCACCGGGTCACTGATCGCATGAACGTGGTGCTGCCGATGCCCGGCCGCGCCCTGCCCGGCACGCTTTACGCGATCACCGCAATCGCCGCGATCGGGCTGCCGCCGCTGTCGGGCTTCATCGGCAAGGCCGGCATCCTGCTGGCGGTGCCGGACGAGCACATGGGCTGGGTGTGGAGCACGATTCTGGTATCCACGCTGTTCGTGATGGTGGCGATGGCGCGCGCCGGCAGCAAGCTGTTCTGGGTGGTGGCGCCGGCCGGCACCGAGGTTGAACTGCCGACCAAGCCGCGTCGCGGCCGCCGCAGCGAGATCGCCGCGATCATCCTGTTGCTGGTCTACTGTGTCGGCATGACGCTGGCCGCCAGCCCGGTGATGCGTTACGCAATGGCCGCTGGCGAACAACTGGCCGCGCCGGAGAACTACATCCAGTCGGTTCGCACCACGACACCGGCCCTGCGGGAGCCATGACGCCATGCGCAAGCGCCTCAAGACCATCATCCCTTCGATCCCGCTGAGCCTGACGGTCTTCATCTCCGGCCTGCTGCTGGTCAACACGGTGACCGCTGGACATGTCGTGCTGGCATTGCTGCTGGCGCTTCTGATCCCGCAGGTGGCACGAAGGCTGGAACGCGAGTTCGCCCATATCGGTACGCTGCGGCCCTTGCCGAAGCTGGTGCTGGTGATGCTGCACGACATCGTACGGGCCAATATCAACGTTGCAAGACTGGTGCTGGGACGCGGGGCCGACATCCACCCGGGCTGGGTCTGGGTGCCGCTGGACCTCACCAATATCCATGGCATCACGGCCCTGGCCAGCCTGATCACACTGACACCCGGCACGGTATCGGCCGAACTCTCCGATGACCGCCAGTACATCCTGATCCACGCGCTGCACCTGGACGATCCGGAGGCGCTGATCGAAGAAATCAAGACCCGCTACGAGGCGCCGCTGAAGGAAATCTTCCCGTGATCGAGATCGCCATCCTCATCTCCATGCACGTGATCGGCATTTCGATGCTACTTGCGCTCTACCGCCTGCTGCGTGGTCCGGGCGTGGCCGACCGGATCCTGGCGCTGGACACATTGAACATCAATGCCATCGCCCTGTTGATCCTGGACGGCATGTACCTGAGGTCCGAGATCTATTTCGAGGCCGCGCTGGTGATCGCGATGCTGGGCTTCGTCAGCACCGTGGTGCTGAGCAAGTACGTGCTACGACGGGACATCGTGGAATGAACCTGTTCGCCGAGATCATTCTGTCGGCGCTGCTGCTGGTGGCGTGCTTCTTCACCCTGGTCGGATCGATCGGGCTGGTCAAGCTGTCGGACTTCTTCAAGCGCCTGCACGCCCCGACCAAGGCCACGACGATGGGCGTGGGCAGCATTCTGGTCGTGTCGGTTTTCTACCATGCGCTGGTGGGCAACAGCTTCCACCCGCGTGAAGTCCTGATCAGTGTGTTCCTGATCATCACCGCACCGATCAGCGCCCACATGATGGCCAAGGCAGCCCTCTCGCTGCGCCTGAAAAAGCGCCCGCAGTGCCCGACCGACGAAACCCCGGATCCGAACGAAGACGACGCCAGCCAGCCGCAGCCGGATTCGGATCTGTAGGCCGCCTCGGGCAGCGCCTGGCACTGCGGCGCTCACCGGCCCCTGCCACGCCGCTTTGGCGCATGCCAGCAATGGCGCCCAGGCGCCATTGACTCATTCCCCGCAGCAATAAGAAGATGCCATGAAATAACTCGGCTACAGGATGCGGCTGCGCGATCATCATCTGATTCCCGCTCCGACCTGCATCGTGGATACAGCATGCGGTCCGCATTGTGCGGCATTCCCGCTGCCCGACAATCTCCCTGCACGGAACGTAATGCGGTACCGGCTTCCCATCACCGGGCGATGGTCCAACCACCCGCCCGGCCCTTTTACGGAGTTATTGCCATGATCATCCGCCCCCTCGCCCTGACGATTGCCGCCGCACTGTTTCCTGCCGGCGCCGCACTGGCACAGGATCCGCCACGCCCGGACGGGCAGCACGAGGAACTGCGTGCACTGGATACCGTGATCGCCACCGGTACGCGCGTCAGTGATCGCACCGTGGCCGAATCCCAGTCCCCGATCGACATCATTACACCAGAAGTCCTGCAAGCTACCGGCACGCTGGAACTGGCGACCGCGCTGTCACGCGCCCTGCCTTCGCTGAACTTCCCGCGTCCAGCCATCACCGACGGCACCAGTGGCGTGCGCCCGGCGCAGTTGCGCGGCCTGGCGCCGGATCAGGTGCTGGTGCTGGTCAACGGCAAGCGCCGCCATATCGCGGCCCAGGTCAACGTCAACGGCAGCATCGGCCGCGGCTCCTCGGCAGTGGATCTGAATGCGATCCCGATCGCGGCCATCGCCCGGGTCGAAGTGCTGCGCGACGGCGCCTCGGCCCAGTACGGCTCGGACGCCATCGCCGGCGTGGTCAACATCGTGCTCAAGGGCAGCGGCAGTGGCGGAAGTCTGGTACTGGATGCGGGCCAGTATTCGGCCGGCGACGGTCGCAGTGTACAGCTGTCAGGTGACACTGGCCTGTCCTACGCCAACGGGCTGGGCCGCCTGCATCTTTCCGGCCAGATCACTGATCAGGATTACACCAACCGCGCCCGCCCCTACCGGCCAGAACCCTCGCAAGGGGTAACGCCGAATCCGCACAACGGCAACAACCCCGGCGTGGGTGAAAAGGGGTTCATCTATGGTGATCCTGCGGTGGAAGCTGTGAACGTCGCCTTCAACACCGAGCTGGATATCTCCGACACCACCACCGCCTACGCACATGCCATTGTCGGCGAGCGCGACATCGTCTCGTTCGCCTTCTACCGATCGCGCAACCATAGCGGCCAAGGCGCCCTGCTGGAGCAGACTTACCCCAACGGATATGTCCCGGAAATCAACCAGATATCCAAGGATTACTCGTTCGTTGCCGGCCTGCGTGGCGGTGATGACAGCGCCTGGAGCTGGGATCTGAGCTACAACTACGGGCGCAACGACCTGGCCTTCTACACCCAGAATTCGATCAACTACAGCCTCGGTGCCGGCAGTCCGACGCGTTTCTACGACGGCAACCTGGAATACACCCAGCACCTGTTCAACCTCGATCTGGCGCGCCCGCTCGACATCGGTCTGGCCTATCCGGCCACGTTGTCGCTGGGTGCCGAATACCGCACCGAGGAGTGGAGCCAGTACGCCGGCGAACCCAATTCCTACACCGGCTCGGGTGCTCAGGGCTTTGGCGGCTTCACCCCGGCCAATGCAGGCAGCTTTGATCGTGGCAGCCATGCCCTCTATGCCGGTCTGGAAGCCGATTTCACCGAACGCTTCTCCGGTGGCATCGCCCTGCGCCATGAGGATTACGACGATTTCGGCAGCGAGCTGTCCGGCAAGCTCTCCGGACGTTTTGCCTTCAACGACGCGATCGCACTACGCGGCACGGTGGCATCGGGCTTCCGGGCGCCGGCGCTGGGCCAGCAGTACTACCAAGCCGTCACCAGCAATATTGTCAGCGGCGTGTTCTACGAATCTGGCACCTTCCGCACCACCAGCGAGGCCGCACAGGCGCTCGGCGCCGAACCGCTCAAGGCCGAGACTTCTCTGTCGTACAGCCTGGGACTGGTCCTGCAACCCATCGACCGCCTGTATCTGACCATCGACGCCTACGACATCGACATCGATGACCGCATCGTGCTCTCGTCCAACCTGCTCGCCAACCAGGCGGTCACCGACCTGCTTGCCAGCCTGGGCATCACCAACGTTACCAGCGCACGCTATTTCACCAATGCGGTGGACACCAGCACCCAGGGCGTGGACGTGGTCGGCAGCTACAGCATTCCGCTGTCCAACAGCACGCTGAACCTGACCGCAGGCTACAACTACAACAAGACCGAGATCACCCGCATCGCGCCCAATCCGTCGCAGCTCAGCGCCCTGGGTGCGGACCTGGAACGCATCGCCCGCGATGAGCAGGCGCGCTTCGAAGAAGGCTATCCGCGCACCAAGACGACCCTGAGTGCCAACTGGAACTTCACGCAGTGGGACTTCAACCTGGCCGCAACCCGTTACGGCGCCTACACCACGCGCCAGTCCAGTGCGGCGCTTGCCGCTCGTGACCAGACCTTCAGCGCCAAGTGGCTGCTCGATGCCTCGGTCAGCTACCGGCCTGCCGACCGCTGGACCCTGACTCTGGGCGCGGACAATCTGCTCAACGAGTATCCCGACGAAAACATCTACCTGAACTCCACCACGGGCCAGTTCCCGTACAACAGCCAGTCGCCATTCGGCTTCAACGGCGCGTTCGCCTACGGGCGGATCAGCTACGCCTGGTAAGGCCAGCAAGGGCGCAGGCCGTCCTGCGCCCTTGGCAAGGTAGTGCGACAATCACTGCATCGACCCGAACCGGTGCACCGACATGAGCTGGACCCTCTACCACAACCCCAACTGCGGCACCTCGCGCACGGTACTGGCCACGCTGCGCGAGGCCGGTATCGAGCCGGAGGTGGTGCTGTACCTGAAAACGCCGCCGGATATCGCACAGCTGCGTGCCCTGCGTGATGCGCTGGGACAGCCGGCGCAGGCGTTGCTGCGCACCAAGGAAGCCCTGTGCGCCGAGCTGGGACTGGATCAGGAAGGAGTCGACGAGGAGCGCATCCTGGCCGCGATCGCCGAACATCCGATCCTGTTGAACCGCCCGGTGGTGTCCTCGCCTCGCGGCGCGCGGGTCTGCCGGCCGGCGGAAGTGGTGAAGGAGTTGCTGGGCTGAGAGAACGGCGTCCGTGCGCTTCACACGCCCTGAAATCCGCCGCACTGGGATCCGACGCACCGAAATCCGCAGCGGCGGACGCATGCATAAGCTGCTGCGTTCGACCGTTTCAGCTCCGCTATTTCAGCCGTGCTGCTTCAGTTCGGCCACAACGCCCGGATCGCGGCCACGCCCTGGGCACCATGGGCGCGGGCCGTGGCCTGGTCTTCGCGCCCGAGTCCGCCCAGCGCGTAGATCGGCAACACCACTTCCTCGCGCAAGGCGGCAAAGCCGGGAAAACCGATTGGCGTCCCGTCCGGATGCGTGTGACTGGCCTTGACCGGGCCGAGCACGACGAAATCCAGACCCAGCGCCTGCGCCTTTTGCAGTTGTTCCAGATCATGGCTGGATGCGGCGCAGGGCAGGTTTTCCGGCAATGGACGGGCATCGAGCCGGGCCAGGTCGCCGCTTGTCAGATGCAGACCCAAGCCGAGGTTTCCTGCCAGTTCCAATCCGTTCTCCAGCCCGAACGAGCCGCTGTTGAGCAGCAACTCTGCATCATGCGCGGCCGCCAGTTCAGCGGCGCGCGCGGCCATGGCCGACAGCGTCTGTGTGCCCAGCCCGCGTGGCCGCAGCTGGATGCGGTTGATGCCGGCCTGCAACGCGCGTTGCAGGCGCTGCATGAAATTCGTTGTATCGCCGACGAATTCCGGCGTGATCAGATAGGTATCAGGTTGGCGCAGCGCCGCGACCACCGGTCGGTCGGCACCGGGCATCGAATAATTGCCCAGCCGTTCGGGCAGCACCCAGGTCACGGCCTGGGATTCCATGCCACGCGCGCGGCCTGAAAAACGCTGGATGCGGTAGACATCCAGCAGGATGCGGCGGCCGTTGGCCATGCGGTGCGGCACCGCGATCAGCGGCTGTGCCGCTGCCGGTTCCACGTCGATACCGAGTTCTTCGTTCAGTTCCCGCGCGAGCGCCTGGCGCGATGTTTCCCCAGCCTCGACCTTGCCGCCGGGAAACTCCCAGAGCCCGGCCAGCTCACGCCGGCCTTCGCGCCGTGCCAGCAGGATGCGTCCGCGCGCATCCTGCAGCACACCAGCCACCACGTGCAGTGGCGGTGTCGACTCCAGCGGTTCGGGCGGGTGTGGGGCGGGACTGCTCATCGGCGATCAGCACGTGCTGCGGTCAGGGTACACGACTGCACACCCCGCCGCCGCACAACAGCCGAAGGCGGGTCATCCCGCTTCTTCATCCCTTGCGATCAAGCCAACTGCCCGTGGCAGTGCTTGAACTTCTTGCCCGAACCACAGGGGCACGGCTCATTGCGACCGACCTTGGGCTGCTCGCGGATCACCGGGGTCGGGTGTGCAACGCCCTGTGCGGCCACCTGGGCGGCCTCTTCGTCGGCACCCAGACCACCGCTGTCCTCGTGGCGGAACTGCATGGCCTGGCTGCGCGCGGCGTTGCGCTGGCGCTCGGCCTCTTCCATCTGCGCGACTTCTTCTTCCGAGCGGATGCGCACCCGCGCCAGCAGCTTGATCACCTCGGTGCGGATCTTGTCCAGCATCTGGCCGAACAGTTCGAAGGCTTCGCGCTTGTATTCCTGCTTGGGCTGCTTCTGCGCGTAACCGCGCAGATGGATGCCCTGGCGCAGGAAGTCCATGCGCGCCAGATGTTCCTTCCAGTTGGAATCCAGCACCGTCAGCATCACGTGCTTTTCCAGCGTGCGCATCATCTCCGAACCGATCATCGCCTCCTTCTCGCGGAACAGACGCTCGAAGTTCTCGGACACATGCTCGGCCATCTCCTCGGCGGTGATCTCGTCCTTTTCCCGATGCAGGCGCTGCAGGTCCAGCGACAGGCCGAAGTCCTCCAGCAGGGTCGCTTCCAGGCCCGGCAGGTTCCACTGCGCATCGATCGAATCGGGCGGAACGAAGCGCGCCACGATGTCGGAAATCACATCACTGCGGATCTCGGCAACGACATCGGCGACCGAATCGCTGACCAACAGTTCATCGCGCTGGCTGTAGATCACCTTGCGCTGGTCGTTGGCCACGTCGTCGTATTCGAGCAGCTGCTTGCGGATGTCGAAGTTGTGCGCTTCGACCTTGCGCTGCGCCTTTTCGATCTGGCGGCTGACCATCTTGTCTTCGATATGGTCGTCTTCCTTCATGCCCAGCAGCTGCATCGCGCGCTGCACCCAGTCGGAGGCGAAGATGCGCATCAGGCTGTCTTCCAGCGACAGGTAGAAGCGCGAGGAGCCCGGATCGCCCTGACGGCCGGAACGGCCGCGCAACTGGTTGTCGATGCGGCGGCTTTCATGCCGCTCGGTGCCGATGATGTGCAGGCCACCGGCGGCCAGCACCGCGTCGTGGCGTTTCTGCCACTCGGCGCGCGCTGCGGCGATGGCGTCTTCGGTCGCATCCGGGCCGAGCGCTTCCAGCTCTGCTTCCAACGAGCCGCCGAGCACGATGTCGGTACCGCGACCAGCCATGTTGGTGGCGATCGTCACCGCGCCACTACGACCGGCCTGCGCGACGATCTGCGCCTCGCGTTCGTGCTGCTTGGCATTGAGCACTTCATGCGGGATGCCGGCACGGTTCAGTTCATTGGAGAGCAGTTCGGAGGTTTCGATCGAGGTGGTACCGACCAGTACCGGCTGGCCATTCTTGTTGCGTTCCTTGATGTCTTCGATGATCGCCTTGAACTTGGCCGGGCGCTTCATGAACACCAGGTCCGCCTCGTCCTTGCGCTGCATCGGGCGATGGGTCGGGATTACCACCACTTCCAGGCCGTAGATCGACTGGAACTCGTAGGCCTCGGTATCAGCCGTACCGGTCATGCCGGCGAGCTTGTCGTACATGCGGAAGTAGTTCTGGAAGGTGATCGAGGCCAGCGTCTGGTTCTCGCGCTGGATGGTTACGCCTTCCTTGGCCTCGATCGCCTGGTGCAGGCCATCGGACCAGCGTCGCCCGGCCAGGGTGCGGCCGGTGAATTCATCCACGATCACCACTTCGCCATCGCGCACCAGGTATTCCACGTCGCGGTTGTAGAGCGAGTGGGCCCGCAGCGCGGCATTGAGGTGATGCACCACGGCCAGGTTCTGGCCCGAGTACAGGCTGTCATCGCCTTCCAGGATGCCGGCTTCACGCAGCAGCTGTTCGGCGTGTTCCATGCCGGCTTCGGACAGGTGCACCTGCTTGGCCTTCTCGTCGGCCCAGTAGTCGCCTTCGGATTGTTCATCGGCCTGGCGCACCAGCTTCGGCACGATCCGGTCGACCTTGATGTAGAGGTCGGGAGTGTCGTCGGTGGGACCAGAGATGATCAGCGGGGTGCGGGCTTCGTCGATCAGGATCGAGTCAACCTCGTCGACGATGGCGAAGTTCTGCCCGCGCTGGAAACGTTCCTCGGCCGACAGTGCCATGTTGTCGCGCAGATAGTCGAAGCCGAATTCATTGTTGGTGCCGTAGGTGATGTCGGCGGCGTAGGCGCCCTTCTTGTCACCGTGCGGCATGCCCGGATAGACCACGCCCACGCTCAGGCCGAGCCAGCGGTAGACCTGGCCCATCCACTCGGAGTCGCGGCGCGCCAGGTAATCGTTGACGGTGACCACGTGCACGCCCTTGCCCGGCAGTGCATTGAGGTAGACCGGCAAGGTGGCGACCAGAGTCTTGCCTTCACCGGTGCGCATCTCGGCGATCTTGCCCATGTGCAGCACCATGCCGCCGATCAGCTGTTCGTCGTAATGGCGCATGCCGAGCACGCGACGCGCGGCTTCACGGACGGTGGCGAAGGCTTCGGGCAACAGCTGGTCCAGCTTTTCACCCTTTTCCAGACGGGCGCGGAACTCTGCGGTCTTGCCCTGGAGCTGGGCATCGTCCAGCGCCTGCATCTGCTCTTCCAGCGCATTGATGCGGGCGACACTGCCCTTGAGTTGATTGAGCAGGCGCTGGTTGCGGCTGCCGAAGAGGCCGGTCAGGAGCTTGTTGAGCATGGAAAGGTCCGAAAAAAGGAAGCCGTGCCGGAGGGCACACGCGAAAGGCCGCACACAGCGGCCTTGGCAAAAGGGGATTTTAACGTGGGGATGCGCTGGCGGCGAATCAAGTCGCCACCGTCATGCGCGATGACCTCTAGCCGCGTGCGTTGCGCAGGTACTGGTTCGGGTTGACCACGCGGCCATTGAGCCAGACTTCGAAGTGCAGATGGGTGCCGGTGGCGCGCCCGGTGGCGCCCATCTTGGCGATCACCTGACCGGCCTTGACCCGGTCGCCGACCGTGACCAGGTTCTTGTCGTTGTGCGCGTAGCGGGTCATGTAACCATTGCCATGGTCGATTTCCACGGTATTGCCGTAGCCGTTGCTGCGACCGGCGAACTGCACCACGCCATCGGCCACGGTATAGATTTCGCTGCCGCGCGGGCCGGCGAAATCGACCCCGCGATGGAATTCGCCAAAGCCGGAAAACGGGTCCGCACGGCGGCCGTAACCGGAGGAGGCGTAGCCGGTGCGCACCGGCATGCCGGCGGGCAGCAGGCTGGCGTCCAGTTCGCGGTCGGAAAGCACGCTTTCCAGCAGGATCAGCTGCTGGGTCTGCATCGAGATCTGCTGCGAGAGCGCGTCGATCGAGCTACCCAACTGCCTGCCATCCGGTGCGGCGGCAGGACGCTGGCTGCGGGAGCTGCTGCGTTCCGGACCGCCGACGGCGGGCGGTTCGTCGAAGTTGAATTCGCCGTCATCCAGCCGCGCGATCTTGGTCAGGCGCGCGCCGAGGGCGTTGATGCGGTTGGATTCGGCCTGCAATTCGGCCAGTTTGACCGACATCGCGTTGAGCTCCCGCTGGGCCTCGCTGCGGGTCTGCTCGAAGGCCTGTTGCTGCTGTTCGATCTGGAGGCGCAGCGCCTCGATGTCCTGCGCCGACTGTCCGGCGATTCCGGCACGTATCCCGTACCCGGTGGCTGCTCCGATTCCCAGCAGCAGCAGCATTGCGGTGAACAGCAGTGCGGCGATGCGCGGTTCCCGCAGGCAAAGTTTCCGAGGCGTCTTCAGAAACTTCGATACGATGATGACATTCATCACTCAATCCGTTCTCGTTTGCCCATGCAGCCACCTTCCAGAAAATCCGCCTTCCGTCCCGCCCTTTCGGCGGCACTTTCCAGCGTTCCCGATGGATTGATCGAACGCGCCATGCAGCTCAGCGCGCTCGACCGGCAACTGCGCCAGTCCCTGCCGGAGCCGCTGGCTTCCCATGTGAGGCTGGGAAACCTGCGCGACGACAGGCTTGTCTTTCTGGCCGATGGCCCTGTCTGGAAAGCCAGGCTGCGGCTGCATGCGGCCGATCTTCTGGACGCAGCACGCGCGGCCGGCATTCCTGCCAGCGACATCTCCGTGAAAGTGGCAACGATGCTGCCCGTCCCCCCGGACGAGGCACCGCCTTCACCCCTTTCGCCCGCAGCACGCGAATCACTGCGCGCTGCGGCTGCAACCGTGCAGGACGAGGAACTCCGTGCCTGCCTGCTGCAATTGGCCTCCATGGCCTGATCATTCATCCTGCGTTCGGGTTGGGGAGTCTCGCGACCCGCCAACCCGCAAGTCAATAACAAAAGCTCACAAACGCAACCGGGTTCTCAAAGCTCAAAGCACGGCCTGGGCCGGGTGCGCGTAGGAAATCGGCGCGCTGTCGTTGTCCTCGTAGGTGACTTCTTCCCAGGCCGAGGCATCGGCCAGCAGTGTGCGCAACAGCTGGTTGTTGAGCTGGTGCCCGGACTTGTAGCCGTAGAACGCGCCGACCAGGCTGTGGCCCAGCAGGTACAGATCACCGATCGCGTCGAGGATCTTGTGCTTGACGAACTCGTCCTCGTAACGCAGGCCGTCCTCGTTCAGCACGCGGTAGTCGTCCAGCACGATGGCGTTGTCCATCGAGCCGCCGAGCGCGAGATTGTGGTCGCGCAGCATCTCGATGTCCTTCATGAAACCGAAGGTGCGCGCGCGGCTGACTTCCTTGACGAACGAAGTCGTGGAGAAGTCGATCTCGGCCTTGGACAGGCTGGCCGGGAAGGCCGGATGCTTGAAGTCGATCGAGAAGCCGACCTTGAAGCCGTCGAATGGCTCGAAGCGCGCCCATTTGTCGCCGTCCTTGACAGTGACGGTGCGCTTGATGCGGATGAAGCGCTTGGCCTTGGACTGCTCTTCGATACCGGCCGACTGCAGCAGGAACACGAAGGGACCGGCGGAACCGTCCATGATCGGCACTTCCGGCGCGGACAGGTCGACATAGGCATTGTCGATGCCCAGTCCGGCCATCGCCGACAGCAGGTGCTCGACCGTGGCCACGCGGATGCCGTCTTCGATCAGGGTGGAGGAAAGCATGGTGTCGCCGACGTTTTCCGCCGTGGCGCGGATTTCGCGCGGCTCGGGAAGGTCGGTGCGGCGGAACACGATACCGGTGTCGACAGCGGCCGGGCGCAGGGTCATGAAGACCTTTTCGCCGGAATGCAGACCCACGCCGGTGGCACGGATCGTGTTCTTCAAGGTGCGTTGCTTGATCATTGTTGTGGCGTTCTCCGGGGATGGAGCGCATTAAAACGCGCTGGACAATAGCACACCTGCGGGCTGCCGGGCACAAACTTTCGGCAAATGCCCCACAGTTTTGTCTCTTTTTTGCAACATCATGCTGTCAGACTGGCGGTGACATGCACGAAATTCCGGCGGCGTCCGAGGCACCGCCGGATATGTCGCTCCCCTTGGAAGCTGGGGCCGATCCCGCCCATTGGAACCCATGGCCGCTGAACGCCGGTCAAGGCGCGCGGCCATGGGCACGCCATCAGTCAGCCTGGCGACGCAGGAAGCTGGGGATATCCAGATAGTCGATCGCCGCAGCGGCATTGCCCGCCGGCTCCACCTGGGCGCGGGCCGGAGTGCTGGGAATCGCTGCCGCAACAGCACCTGCCGCCGCCGTTGCCGGGTGCGGCACATGCACCGCACCGGGATTGCGCAGCGAAGGCACCGGACGCAGCGGGGGCGAGGTTTCTCGCTCCGGGGTACGGACCGGCTTCTGTGCCACAGCACGGTTGAGGCCGGTGGCCACCACGGTGACGCGGACCTCGTCCTGCATATCCGGGTCCAGCACGGTGCCAATGACCACGGTGGCGTCTTCGGAAGCGTACTCCTCAACGGTGCGGCCGACTTCGTCGAATTCGCGCATCGTGAAATCCGGGCCGGCGGTGATGTTGACCAGGATGCCGTTGGCACCGGACAGGTTCACATCATCCAGCAGTGGGTTGCTGACGGCCTTTTCCGCCGCTTCCATCGCCCGTTCTTCTCCACGGCCGGAGCCGCTGCCCATCATCGCCATGCCCATCTCGCTCATCACAGTGCGAACGTCGGCGAAGTCGACGTTGATCAGGCCCGGACGCACGATCAGGTCGGCGATGCCGCGCACCGCGCCCTGCAGCACGTCATTGGCGGCGCGGAAGGCCTGCACCATGGTGATTTCCCGGCCCAGCACCGAGATCAGCTTCTCATTCGGAATCGTGATCAGCGAATCGCAGTGGTGGCTCAGTTCCTCGATTCCCTTCAGCGCGACCTGCATCCGGCGTCGGCCTTCGAACGGGAACGGCTTGGTCACCACGGCCACGGTCAGGATGCCCATTTCCTTGGCCAGCTGTGCGACAACCGGCGCGGCGCCGGTGCCGGTACCGCCGCCCATGCCCGCGGTGATGAACACCATGTCGGCACCTTCCAGCGCAGCGATGATTTCCTCGCGGTCCTCAAGCGCGGCCTGACGGCCGACTTCCGGGTTGGCACCGGCGCCCAGACCCTTGGTGACGCTGTTGCCCAGTTGCAGCACCTGACGCGCACCGGCGTTGCGGATCGCCTGGGAATCGGTATTGGCGCAGATGAATTCCACGCCCTCCAGCTGTGAATTGACCATGTGGCATACGGCGTTGCCGCCGCCGCCGCCCACGCCCACGACCTTGATCACCGCGTTGGGCGCAACACTTTCAACCAGTTCAAATGCCATTTTTGCTTCCTCCATGACCCTGAAATTACAAACCCGACAACCCTGTTTTCCCACTGCCCACGAGACCCTCCCGGGCCTCAATTCCTTCAGAACTCTCCGCGATACCAGTTGCGCACCCGCGACCAGAAGCCGCCGACGCGGCTGCTGCCCAGTGCCGGGCGGCGTTGCTGTTCGTGCCTACTGCCCCACAGCAGCAGGCCGGCGCCGGCGGCATATTCGGGATTGCCGATGACCTCACTCACGCCTTCGATGTATTGCGGGATGCCGATGCGCACCGGCATGTGCAGCATTTCCTCGGCCAGTTCGGTGACGCCTTCCATCTTGGCCGCGCCACCGGTCAGCACCAGGCCGGCGCGGATCATCGGCGCGTAGCCGGCGCGCTCCAGTTCGGCCTGGACCATTTCGAAGATTTCCTCGTAGCGGCTCTGCACCGCTTCGGCCAGCGACTGGCGCGCGAGGCGGCGCGGCGGGCGGTCGCCGACGCTGGGCACCTGGATGCTTTCCTCGGCCGTGGCCAGCTGTGCCAGCGCACAGGCGTAGCGCACCTTGATCTCCTCGGCGTGCGGGGTCGGGGTACGCAGCATGTGGGCGATGTCGCCGGTGACCTGGTCGCCGGCAATCGGCAACGAGGCGGTATGGCGGATCGAGCCCTGTGCAAACACCACGATGTCGGTGGTGCCGGCGCCGATATCGACCAATGCCACACCCAGATCCTTTTCATCATCGGTCAGCACCGACTGGCTGGAGGCCAGCGCACCAAGCACCAGCTCATCGACCTGAAGGCCGCAGCGGTTCACGCATTTGCTGATGTTCTGCGCCGCCGAGAGCGCGCACAGCACCAGATGCGCGCGCACTTCCAGCCGCACGCCGGACATGCCGACCGGGTGGCGGATGCCTTCCTGCGAGTTGTCGACGCTGTATTCCTGCGGGATTGCATGCAGGATGCGTTGATCGGATGGCACTGCGACCGCCTTGGCCGCTTCCAGTACCCGCTCCATGTCGCCCCAGGTGACCTCGCCATCGCGGATCGGCACGATGCCGGGCGAGTTGAGGCAATGGGTGTGGCTGCCGGAAATGGAGGCGTAGACGCTGCGGATCTCGCAGGCGGCGATGGATTCGGCTTCTTCGATCGCGCGCTGGATCGCGTTGACGGTGGATTCGATATCCACCACCACGCCGCGCTTGAGTCCGTTGGACGCGTGGCTGCCGATGCCGATCACCTCGACCGGGCCGCCGGGCGAGTATTCGCCGACCAGCGCCTTGACCCGGGAAGTGCCGATATCCAGAGCCACGATAAGGGATTTGTCGCCTTTGCGGTTCATGATGTTGAGGGGCCGGGAATGGGGAGTCGGGAATCGGGATTCGTAAAAGCGGGTTGGCTGGCAGCGATGGGGGTTGGGGCGAAATCGAGTGTGCGGGTCATGGATGGCGAGACTTTTTCCATTCCCGACTCCCGATTTCCCACCCCCGGCTCCCCCCACGCAATCGCGAACCCGTTCGTGTAGCGCAGATCGATGCGCTCGAATGGGCGGCGTTCGCCTTCCAGCAGTTGCGGCAAGACCCGCACCAGGCGGCCCAGACGCGCCTGCGGCAGCGCGGTGCGGCCCACGACGATGCTGGCGCCGTTGCCCAGTTGCAGGCTCCAGCTGCCACGCTGCGACAGCCGCACGCCTTTAAGGGAAAGGCCGATGCCGGCCAGCTGCTGCTGCGCGCTGTCGTGGAAGGCCATCACTTCTTCGATACGGTCATCCGGGCCATCCAGCTGCGGCAGACCTTGAAGTTCAGCGGCGCCGGGCGTGGTGAACAGCTGGCCCTGAGCGGAAATCAGCCGCTCCTGTCCCCAATGTGCGACGGCACGGTATTCGACCAGCACCACATCGATCTGGTCCGGCCAGCGCTTGCGCACCTGCACCGATTCCACCCAAGGCAAGCCGGCCAATGCGGCGTGGATGCGCGCCGGATCGGTATCGAAATAGCCGCGCCCGACCTGGGCTGCGACCACGCTGCGGATCTGTTCGGCGCTGACACGCTGGTATTCGGCCGTGACCTGGAGATGGCGGACCGGCCAACGGTCCGGTGCCATCCAGCCGTTCAGCACCGCGACCACCGGCAATGCCGCCAGACCCAGCGCCAGCACCCAGGCGAAGATACGGATCAGGCCGCTCATCGCCGCTCCTCCGCTGCGTGCGGCAGGCTGGTTTCCAGCACGCGCCAGCACAGCGACGGGAAATCGATACCCAGCGCCGCGGCGGCCTTGGGCACCAGCGAATGACTGGTCATGCCCGGCGCGGTGTTCACCTCGATCAATTGCAAGCCACGTTCGCGGTCGCGCATCACGTCGACCCGGCCCCAGCCGTGGCAGGCGGCGGCACGGAATGCGCGCAACGCGAGGCTACGCACTTCGGCCTCATCATCGCCTTCCAGGCCTGGGCACAGGTATTGGGTGTCGTCGGCGATGTATTTGGCTTGGTAGTCGTACCACTCGCCGGCCGGCACGATGCGCACCGACGGCAGCGCGACATCGCCGAGGATGCCGACGGTCAATTCGTCGCCGCGCACCATCTGTTCCATCAACAGCTCGCCCGGATACGACGCGGCGAATTCGATTGCCGACGCCAGTTCGGCTTCGGACAGCACCCGGAACACGCCAACACTGGAACCCTCCGACGAGGGTTTGACGAATACGGGATACCCCAGTCGCTCGGCGGCGGCTCGCAGATCGGCGCCCTTCGGCAGACGTTCGTAGCGTGGTGTCGGCAGACCTTCGGACAACCAGACCTGTTTAGTGCGGATCTTGTCCATGGTCAGCGCGCTGCCAAGCACGCCGGAACCGGTGTATGGCACCTGCAAGGCATCCAGCAGTCCCTGCACGATGCCGTTCTCGCCGGCACCGCCGTGCAGGATATTGAATACACGGCCGAAATGCCCGGCCTGGAGCGATTCGAGCAATGCCGGCACGCCATCCACCGCAGCGGCATCCACACCACGCGCACGCAGCGCCTCCAGCACGCCGGCGCCGGAATTCAACGACACTTCGCGCTCGCTGGTATCGCCACCCAGCAGCACCGCAACGCGGCCGAAGACGGCGGGATCGGTGATGCGTTCCGCTGCGATGTTCATGCGGCGCCCTCCTGCGCAATGCGGGCCACGATGTCCTGCGCCGCCTGGCCGATGTCGCCGGCGCCGGCCAGGATCACCAGATCGCCATCGACAGCGACGCCTTCGAGGGCTTCCATCAGTTCGCGCGGATGCGCCACCAGCACCGGATCGATGCGGCCGCGAGCGCGGATCGCACGTGCCAGCGCACGCGCATCGGCGCCGGGAATCGGCGCTTCGCCGGCCGGGTAGACCTCCGTCAGCAGCAACGCGTCCACCTCCGACAGCACGGCGGAAAAATCATCCAGCAGATCACGCGTGCGGCTGTAACGGTGCGGCTGGAACGCCACCACCAGTCGCCGCTCCGGCCAACCGGAACGCGCCGCTTCGAACACCGCCGCCAGCTCGCGCGGGTGATGGCCGTAATCATCGACCACCTGCACCCGCACATCGCCGGGCAGGCGCAATTCACCGAGCAGGTTGAAACGCCGGCCGATGCCCTGGAAGGTTTCCAGCGCCTGCACGATGGCGTCCTGTTCGACCCCGAGCTGCCAGCCCACCGCGGCGGCGGCCAGCGCGTTCTGCACGTTGTGCCGGCCCGGCATGTTCAGCGTCACCGGCTGCGGCGGCAGTTCCGGCAACAGCAGCTGGAAGCGGGTGCGCGGGCCGTCCTGTTCCACTTCCAGCGCACGCACCTGGGCATCCTCGGTGTGGCCGTAGGTCAGCACATGGCGCTGCACGCGCTCGGCCAGTTCGCGTACGTTCGGATCATCCAGGCACAGGATCGCCAGGCCGTAGAACGGCAGGCGGTGCAGGAATTCCTCGAACGCGCTGCGCATGCGGCCGAAATCGCCTTCGTAGTTTTCCAGGTGGTCGATGTCGATATTGGTGACCACCGCGATCAGCGGTGTCAGGCGCAGGAAGGAGCCATCGCTCTCGTCGGCCTCGGCCACCAGCCAGTCGCCGCTGCCCAGCTGCGCATTGGCGCCGGCCGACAGCAACTGGCCGCCGATCACGAAGGTCGGATCCAGCCCGCCTTCGCTGAGCACACTGGCGATCAGGCTAGTGGTGGTGGTCTTGCCATGCGTGCCGGCCACCGCGATGCCGCGCCGGAAGCGCATCAGTTCCGCCAGCATTTCGGCACGCGGCACCACCGGGATGCGGCGCGAACGGGCCGCACGCAGTTCCGGATTGTCGGCACTGATGGCGCTGGACACGACCACCACATCGGCGCCTTCCACATGCGCGGCATCGTGGCCGAAATGCACCTGTGCGCCGGCCGCGATCAGGCGTGCGGTGGCGCGCGACGGATTCTGGTCCGAACCGGACACGGTGTAGCCCAGCGTGCACAGCACCTCGGCGATGCCACTCATGCCGACCCCGCCGATGCCCACGAAGTGCACGCGGCGGAAGGCGCGGGTGAAATCGGCGTCGGTGTGCAGGCGCTTCATGGGCGGGCCTCGGCAAGGATGGCGTCGGCCACGTCGTTGGCGGCGGCGACACGTGCCAGCGCGCGCGCAGCCTCGGCGCGGGCAAGACGCAGGCCGGCATCGCTGGCGAGCACACGGATCTGTTCGGCCAGGCGTGGCACGAAATCGGCACCTTCGGCGACCCGCACCGCAGCGCCGTGTTCGACCAGGTATTCGGCATTCCAGGTCTGGTGATCGTCAGCGGCACTGGGCAGTGGCACCAGCACGCTGCCGATACCGGCCGCGCAGACTTCCGCCAGCGTCAGCGCACCGGCACGGCACACCACCAGATCGGCCCAGGCATAGGCCTGCGCCATGTCGGCGATGAACGGTTCGATCCGGGCTGCGACACCGGCGTCGGCATAGGCCTGGGTGGCCGCCGCGACGTTCTGTTCACCGCACTGGTGCAGGACATCCAGCGCCACGCCCTGCGCCGCCAGCGCCGCCGGCACATCGCGGTTCAAGGCCCGCGCGCCCTGGCTACCGCCCAGCACCAGCATCCGCACGACGTCTTCGCGGCCGGCCATGCGCGCGGCCGGCGGCGGCAGTTGTGCGATCTGCGCCCGCACCGGATTGCCCACGGTCTGCGCCCGCAGCTTCTCTGGGAAACTCGCCGGGAAAGCCTGCAACACGCGTCGCGCCAGGCGCGACAGCACCCGGTTGGTGACGCCGGGGCGGCTGTTCTGTTCGTGCACCAGCAGCGGAATCCGCGCCAGCCACGCAGCCAGACCGGCCGGGCCGGCGGCATAGCCACCGAAACTGATCACCGCACGCGGTCGCGCCTGCTTCAGCACCGCACGCGCCTGCCATACCGCGCGCAGCACGCGCAGCGGGCCGAGCAGCAGCGCTGCTGCGCCACGGCCACGAATGCCGGCGATATCGATTTCCTCGATCGGGAAACCCTGCGCCGGCACCAGCGTGGTTTCCATACGGCCGCGCGCGCCGATCCACAGCACCGGCACCTGGCGTTCGCGCAATACCTGCGCCACCGCCAGACCCGGGAAGATGTGTCCGCCGGTGCCGCCGGCAAGAATGGCCACCGGTGCACTCATCCCAGCACTCCCAAGGTCGGTTCCACGCGTCCACGCGGCGGCGCGGGCTCGGGTTCCGGCGCACGCGGACGTGCCGGCGCAGCTCGCGGTGCCGTGCCCTGCGGCAGCGGCGCACTGGCACCGGCCACGGCGGGAATCACGTCATCGCCGCTGGGCTGCGGCAGCTGGTCCGCGTTTTCACGGATGCGCGCGACCTTGCGCTGGACGAAGTCCACCTCGTAACTGATCCGCAGCAGCAGACCGATCGCCACGCAGGTCATCAGCACACTGGAACCGCCCGAGGAAATCAGCGGCAGGGTCAGGCCCTTGGTCGGCAATAGGCCCAGATTCACGCCGATCGACACGAACGCCTGCAAGCCCAGCGCCAGCGCCACGCCAAAGGCGCAGTAGCCGGCGAACACGCGCTTGACGTCCATCGCCACCAACCCGAGCCAGAAGGCACGTCCGACCAGCAGCGCAAACAGCCCGACGATCACCAGCACGCCGAAGAATCCGGTTTCTTCCGCGATCACCGCGAAAATGAAGTCGGTATGCGCCTCGGGCAGGAACGACAGCTTCTGGATGCTGGAACCCAGCCCCACGCCGAACCATTCGCCACGCCCGATCGCGATAAGCGCCTGGGTCAACTGGAAACCCTTGTCGAAAGGAT
Organism: Denitratimonas organivorans; assembly: GCF_037478135.1. Lineage (NCBI taxonomy): Bacteria > Pseudomonadati > Pseudomonadota > Gammaproteobacteria > Lysobacterales > Lysobacteraceae > Denitratimonas > Denitratimonas organivorans. The sequence goes on along the minus strand of NZ_JBBHDV010000001.1, from coordinate 140,414 downwards.
CCGACCACGGGTCGAGAAACGAGGTCAGGCGCCGCACCCGGTACGGCTCGCTCATCGCCAGCAGCACCATCATCGGCAGGATCACCAGCACGGGCAGCACCAGATTCCTGATCCGCACCCCGCCGAGGAACACCATGCCGCCCACAATCGCGCAGATCAGCAGGGCCGAGCCGAAATCCGGCTGGAACAGCAGCAGCATCACCATCACCCCGGCGATGCCAATCGGCTTGAACAGGCCCCACCACTGGTTCTGCACCTGCTCGCGATGGCGCACCAGATAGCTGGCCAGCCACACGATCAGCAGCAGCTTGACCGCCTCCACCACCTGGAATCCGAACACGCCCAGATTCAGCCAGCGCTGCGCGCCGTTGACCTCGCGCCCGATACCCGGCAGCAACACCAGCACCAGCAACAGCATCGCCAGCAGCAGCAGTCGCTGGCCCTGGCGCTCGATGTAACGCAGTTCCACGCGTGCGATCACCGCCGCAAGCACCAGCCCCATCGTCAGGAACACCAGATGGCGGATCAGGAAATACGAAGGCCCCTGCCCAAGCCGCTCGGCCACGCCGACCGAGGCCGACGCCACCATCACCACGCCGATCACGATCAGCGCTGCGACCGTGCCCAGCAGCACGGTGTCGTAGCGCCCCTCGATCTCGTCGAGGCGGAAAGCCTGCCTGAAACGGTCCGGAATCATCAGCGCACCTTCAACGTCGCAAGACCGACCAGCACCAGCACCACGGTGATGATCCAGAAACGCACGATCACGCGCGGCTCGGGCCAGCCCTTGAGCTCGAAGTGGTGGTGGATCGGTGCCATCCGGAACACGCGCCTGCCGGTCAGCTTGAAGCTGGCCACCTGCACCATCACCGACAGCGTTTCGATCACGAAGATGCCACCCATGATCACCAGTACCAGCTCCTGCCGCACGATCACGGCAATGGCGCCCAGCGCCGCTCCCAGCGCCAGCGCGCCGATGTCGCCCATGAAGACCTGCGCCGGATAGGTGTTGAACCACAGGAAGCCCAGCCCGGCGCCACCGATGGCCGCGCAGATGATCGCCAGTTCGCCGGCACCGGGCACCGCCGGGATCTGCAGATAGGCGGCGAACTGCGCATGGCCGGAGACATAGGCGAACACACCCAGACCACCGGCCACCAGCACGCAGGGCATGATCGCCAGCCCGTCCAGGCCATCGGTCAGATTGACTGCATTGGAAAACCCGACGACCCAGAAATACGCGATCACCACCAGCCCGGCACCAAGTGGAATCGCCACGTTTTTCAGTAGCGGCAGATACAGCGTGGTGTTGGAAGCTGCATCGGCGGTGGCGAACAGGAACACGCCGGCGGCCAGCCCGAAAATCGACTGCAACAGATACTTGGTACGCGAGCGCAGGCCCTTCGGATCGCGCTTTGCGACCTTGATCCAGTCGTCCAGCCAGCCGATCAGGCCGAAGCCCAGCAGCACCGCCAGCACCAGCCAGACATAACGATTGCGCAAATCGCCCCAGAGCAGGGTCGCGGCCGATACCGAGAACAGGATCAGCGCGCCACCCATCGTCGGGGTGCCGGCCTTGGACAGGTGCGACTGCGGCCCATCGCTGCGGATCGGCTGGCCTTTCAGCGCCGCCAGCCGGCGGATCACCGTCGGCCCCAGCCACAGTGCCAGCACCAGCGCGGTCAGCGTCGCCAGGATCGCGCGCACCGTGATGTAGTCGAACAATGCGAAGAAATCGTCCAGCTCCTTCAGCCGGCGAGTCAGTTCAAGCAGCATGACCGTCCTCCTCTCCGACGCCGGTCAGCGCCGCCACCACACGATCCATCCGACTGCCGCGCGAACCCTTGACCAGGCACACCACATCCGGCGCCAGCAATCCCCGCAGCCGCTGCACCAGCGCTGCCTGATCGGCGAAATGTTCGCCACCCACGCCGAAGGCCTGCACCGCGTGCCGGCTCATCTCTCCGACACTGAGCACCCGCGCCAGTCCGGCCTCGCGTGCACGCTGGCCGACTTCCGCATGCAGCACCGCCGCACCGGGCCCAAGCTCGCGCATATCGCCCAGCACCAGCCAGGCCTGCGCGTCGCGCGCCTTGGCCTGCGTGGCCAGCAGCGCGATCGCGGCCGCGACCGAGCCGGGGTTGGCGTTGTAACTGTCGTCCAGCAGCAACGCGCCGCTGGAAAGTTGATGCGGCTGCTGCCGGCCGGGCACGCCACGGGCTTGCATCAGGCCCTCGGACACGTCCTGCAGCGAAGCGCCGGCGGCCATGGCCAACGTGGCCGCCGCCAGCGCGTTGGAAATCTGATGGCGGCCCGGCAACGGCAGCTCGATCCACACCTGGCCCCACGGGCTGCGCAGCAGGAAGCGGCTGCCGTGTTCACCTTCCTCGACCGCCTCGGCCACGACTTCGGCGCTGGCATCCAGCGCGTAGCGGATCACCTGGCGCGTACCGGCACGTTCGATGAAATACGGTGCGAAGGCATCGTCAGCGTTGACCACGGCGATGCCGTCGGCCGGCAGCGCATCGAAAATCGCCGCCTTGGTGTCGGCGATGCCGAGCAGGCTGCCCATGCGTTCCAGATGCGCTGGCGCGATATTGGTCACCAGCGCGATGTGCGGGCGCGCGATGCCGGCCAGCCAGGCGATGTCGCCCGGTGCACCGGCGCCCATTTCGTAAATGCCGATGCGCGCATCTTCCGGCTGTGCGATCAGCGCCAGCGGCAGGCCGATCTCGTTGTTGTGGTTGCCGGGGTTGGACCAGATGCGCGCATCGGGGCGCTGCAGGATCGAGTGCAACAGGGTTCGGGTCGTGGTCTTGCCGCTGCTGCCGGTGATGCCGATCACGCGCGTGGCGCGGGTGGCGGCCAGACCGGCGGCGATCCGGCCCAGCGCACGCAGCGGATCGGCGCAGACCAGTTGCGGCAGAGGCAGCGGCATTTCCTGCGCCACCAGCAATGCCGCAGCGCCAGCCTGCATCGCCGCAGCACAGAAATCGTGGCCGTCAAAGTTCTCGCCGCGCAGCGCGACATACAGACTGCCCGGCTGCAAGCGGCGGGTGTCATTGCCAATCGCGTGCACCGTGGTGTCCTCACCATGCAGGCGGGCATCGCACCAGGTGGCCAGCGTGCTCAGGGGCAACGGCTTCATGCCCTGCCCTCCAGCATCTGCGCGGCAATGGTGCGGTCATCGAAGGGATGCCGCACGCCGGCGATTTCCTGATACGGCTCATGACCCTTGCCGGCGATCAGCACGGTATCGCCGGGCTGCGCCTGGCCGATGGCGCGCGCGATGGCGCGGGCACGATCGCGCTCCACACTCACGATGCTGCGGTCGCTGAAGCCGGCAAGGATGTCGGCGACGATCGCATCGCCATCCTCACCGCGCGGATTGTCGTCGGTCACCAGCACCGCATCGGCGCGCGCCTGCGCAATCGCCGCCATCTGCGGGCGTTTGCCGGCATCGCGCTCGCCACCGCAGCCGAATACGCACAGCAGCCGCCCGGCGGTGTGTTCACGCAGGCTGGCCAGCGCCTGTTCCAGCGCATCGGGGGTATGGGCGTAGTCCACCACCACCAGCGGCTGGCGGCCATCGCCACCGAGCCGGCCCATGCGGCCGGGTACCGGCTGCAGATCCGCAAGCGCCGCCGCAATCTGGTGCAGCGGCCAGCCGAAGGCTTCCAGCACACCGGCCACGGCCAGCAGGTTGTCGATATTGAAACGGCCCAGCAGTGGGCTGCGCACCGATGCGCGCTGCGTACCACGCACCAGATCGAAGCTGATTCCAGCAGCGGAAGGCTCGATATTTTCGGCGCACAAACGTGCAGCTTCCGCCCCGCGACTGCTGACGCCGACCTGTTCCACCGTCGGCGGCAGTTCGGCAGCCAGTGCGGCGCCGAAGGTGTCATCCAGATTGATGACCGCCGCCTTCAGCTCCGGCCAGGCGAACAGGCGCGCCTTGGCTGCGCCGTAGGCGGCCATGTCGGAGTGGTAATCGAGATGATCGCGGCTCAGGTTGGTGAACACGGCAATCTGGAAACGCACCGCATCCACGCGGCCCTGATCCAGCGCGTGCGAGGACACTTCCATCACCACATCGGTGGCGCCAGCATCGCGCATCGACGCCAGCGCAGCGTGCACCGCGATCACATCCGGCGTGGTGTGGCCGCTTTCGCGCAACTCGCCGGGGAAACCGGTGCCCAGCGTGCCGATGCTGCCGGCGCGATGTCCGGCGGCGGTCAACGCCTGGGCCAGCAATTGCACGGTGGAGGTCTTGCCATTGGTGCCGGTGACGCCGACCACGCGCAGTGCCTGCGAAGGCGCACCGAAGAACCGGTCTGCGATGCGGCCCAGCTGCGAACGCAAACCCGGCACCGGCAGCGCACCGTGCGGCGGCTGGATATCCGGCGGCGGCGCGTCATACAGTACGGCAGCCGCCCCCCGGCGCTGCGCCTCGGCAGCGAATGCCAGGCCATGCCCACGCAGCCCCGGCAAGGCGACGAAGGCACTGCCGGGCGCAACCTGACGGCTGTCCAGCGTCAGCCCGGCCAGCTCCAATCCAGCCAACTCCGGTGCCGGCGCCGGTGCGATGTCCTGCAACAAGTGGTCAAGTCGCATGCTCATGGCGTGCCCTCGAACAGATCCGGCACCGACTCGGCTTCCGGCGGCAGCGCACCCGGTGCCGGCGGCGGCAAGGCCGGGCGCGGCGCGGCCACATACCACTGCTGCACATCGTCGGGTTGCACGTCCATGATGCGCAGCGCGCCATCCATGACATCGTGGAACACCGGCGCGGCCACCGCACCGCCGTAATACACCTGGTTGCCGTTGGCATCGGTGCTGCGCGGATCGTCGATCACCACCACCACGGCAAAGCGCGGATTGCTGGCCGGCACCAGGCCGGCGAACAGGCTGACATAGCGCCGGTCGTAACCGCCGCCGGCGGCCTTGCGCGAGGTGCCGCTCTTGCCCGCCACGCGATAACCGGAAATGGCCGCACGCCGCGCCGTGCCTTCTGGCCCGATTACGGTTTCCAGCATGTCCAGCAAATCCTGCGCGATATCCGGATCGATCACCGCCCGCGCCTGCGGCTCCGGATCCTTGAGAAAGCTCGGCGACACCAGGCGCCCGCCATTGCCGATCACGGCATAGGCCTGCGCCAGCTGCAACGCGGTCACGGAAATCCCGTATCCGAACGAGATCGTCGCCTTCGGCAAGGTGCCCCAGTTGCGCGGCGACGGCAGTACGCCGCCCGCCTCGCCTGGGAATCCGATGCCGGTCAGCTCACCGAAGCCGAAGCGGCGCAGCACGTCGTGGATATGTTCGGAGGGCATCTCCATCGCCAGCTTCACGACGCCGACGTTGCTGGATTTGGTCAGCAGCCGGGTTGGCGAAACGGTGCCGAAATTGCGCACGTCACGCACCGTGTGGCCGGCCACCTGCATCGTACCGGGCCAGGTTTCGATTGGGGTATCCGGCGTCACCTTGCCGGTTTCCAGCGCGGCGCCGACGATGAAGGTCTTGAACGTGGAACCGGGTTCGAACACGTCGGTGACGGCGCGGTTGCGGCGCGACTGCGGAGTGGAACCTTCGCGCGAATTGGGGTTGTAGCTGGGATGGTTGACCATCGCCAGCACTTCGCCGGTGTTCACGTCCAGCACCACGATGGAACCGGTTTCGGCGGCGTTGTCCTTCATCGCCTTGCCCAGCGCGCGGTGCGCCAGATGTTGCAGGCGGCGGTCGATCGACAGCGCCAGCGGACGGCCCGGTTCGGCCGCCTGCAGCAGATCAACGCTCGCCACCTGGCGGCCTTCGCCATCGCGGATCACGCGCTTGGTTCCTTGCTTGCCGGTCAGCCATTCGTCATAGGCCAGTTCCAGCCCTTCCTGGCCCTTGTCGTCGATATTGGTGAAGCCCAGCACATGCGCGGCCACTTCACCGAGCGGATAGAAGCGACGGAATTCGCGCTGTGACGACAACCCCGGCACATCCACCGCCAGAATCGCCTCGGCCTGATCCGGATTCACATGCCGGCGCAGCCAGATGAATTCCTTGTCGGCACGGCCCTCCAGACGCTCGCGCAGCACCGGCGGCGCAATCTCCAGCGCCGCAGCCAACTCACCAATGCAGTCGACGTGCTTCCACTTCTTCTTTTTAGCAGGCGCGTTGTCTTCCGCTGGCGCGGATGCGTCCTCGGCCAGTTCCTGCCGATGCGCGCGTTCGTGCTCCAGCAGCAGACGCGGATTGACCCAGATCGAATCCACCGGGCTGGACACCGCCAGCGGCTCGCCATTGCGGTCGGTGATCATGCCGCGCGAGGCGGCAATCGGCAGATCACGCAGAAAGCGCGCGTCGCCTTCGCGCTGGTAGAAATCGTTGTGCAGCAACTGCAGATCGACCGCGCGCGCCACCAGCGAAGCGCAGCACAGCCCGAGCACGCCGGCCACGACCTTCATCCGCCCGCGCGTATCGACCGCGCGGGCGCGTGGGCGCGGCATATTGCCCTTGCCGCCGATGCGGCTGTCGCGCCGGCGGCTCATGGCTTCACCACTACGACATCAGCGGCTTCGGGAAAGCGCATATCGAGCTGGCGCATCGCCTGCTGCTCGATCCGCGCGATATCGGCCAGCGTCGCGATCTCGATCTGCAGGCGGTCGAAATCGATATTGAGCTCGTCGCGCACGCGCTCCAGCCGCGACAGTTCGGCGAACGCGAGGCGATGCTGGTGGCGGCTGTGCACCACGCCGATGGCACTGGCCACCAGCACCAGGGTCAGCAGCGAGATGCCGAGCAGGCGCAGGCTCATGCCAGCTTCTCCGCACAACGCAGCACCGCGCTGCGGGCACGCGGGTTGCGCGCCAATTCTTCTTCGCTGGCCATCACCGCGCCGCCGATGGCGCGCAGTTTCGGAACGAAGACGGCAACTTCCGGCAGGCGACGGTTGCCAGCCGGTGCACGCGCGTGGCCGGCGATGAACTGTTTGACGATGCGGTCCTCAAGCGAATGGAAGCTGATCACCGCCAGCCGGCCAGCCGGGCGCAATTGTTCAAGTGCCGCATCCAGACCTTCGCGCAGATCGTCCAGTTCACTGTTTACGTGGATCCGCAGCGCTTGAAAGGTGCGCGTGCCCGGATGCTTGCCCGGCTCGCGGCGACCAATGGTGGCGGCCACCAGATCGGCCAGCTGTGCGGTCGTGGTCAGCGCCGCTTCGGTGCGGCGCACCACGATGGCACGCGCGATGCGGCGGCTCATGCGCTCCTCGCCGTACAGCCAGAGCACATCGGCGATGGTCTTTTCATCGGCCTGGGCAAGGAAATCGGCAGCGCTCTGGCCGGTATCCGGATTCATCCGCATGTCCAGCGGGCCATCGTGCTGGAAACTGAAACCGCGCCGAGCCTCGTCCAGTTGTGGCGAGGACACGCCCAGATCCAGCAGCACGCCATCCAGACCTGCCACAGTTTCGTCCCAATCGGCCAGCGTAGCGAAGCTGGCCTGGCGGATCGCCACGCGCGGATCGGCACCGAAGCGCTCATGTGCCACGGCGATGGCGTCCGGATCCTTGTCCATCAGCAGCAGCCGTCCGTCGGGGCCGAGCTTTTCCAGCACCGCGCGGGCGTGCCCGCCGCGGCCGAAGGTGCCGTCCAGATACCTCCCGTCCGGTCGTACCGCGAGGGCGTGGAGCGCCTCCGCAAACAGCACCGGGACATGGGCGGGGGTCGTGAAGTCCGATCCCGTGCCCATGGCTAGAGCACCAGTTCCAGCATCGCCGGGCTGAGATCCGCCTCGCCGATGATCTTCTGGATTTGCGCCAGATGCGCCTGTTCGCTCCAGATTTCCAGCTTGTTGCCCATCCCCATCAGCACCGCCTTCTTGCCGATGCCGGTGGTGGTGCGGTGGCTGGAAGGCAGCAGGATGCGGCTGGCGCCGTCCGGCTCCACGAAGGTCGCCGCACCGATCAGCTTCATCTGCAACAGGCGATGGCCGGGCACGGCCTGCGGAAGCGGGCTGACACTGTCGCGCACCTTCTCCCATTCGCCCTGCGGAAACAGCCACAGGCAACCAGCCTCGTAGGGGTGGTAAGTCACCACCAGGCGATTGCCACACTCGCGCGCAACGAACTCCCGGTAGGCCGTCGGAATCGCCAGCCTGCCCTTGTCGTCGATCGTGATGGAGGTTTCGCCCTGGAACATGATTCCCCACAAAAAACCACGAAATCCCATAAATTCCTACTAAGCGCCACATTAGCATCGCTCAAAGCCGTGTCAACCGTGGATTTCATGCAGCCCGGGCGGCGCAAGCGATTGGTGCGATTGATATTTTTCCCCGGCCCACGCAGGCGCAGACAAACACCATTCAATACATGCATTTAGCGGACAATCGTAAAGAGTGGCTTCAGAAGAGGCTGCGCGCCGCTCAGATTTCCACGCTGCACAGCGAGACGCGCTTCACAGCTTGCCGATGCGCGCGATTGCGCGAACCGCAGACAGCACAACGCCCGCAGCAGGACCGCGGGCGCCGTCATTGATCAGGGTGTGGAGCCGGCCGGGACGCCGGCCTCGCTTCCGGCGGATTGGCCGTTGTGGCCGGTTGCTGGCCGTATTGCGTCAGGCCAGCGATGTCGGCCGCGTCGGTGAACCTCTGTCACGCCTCAGGCCATGACAGAGGTTCATCGACGCGTGAGATGAAGTGCGGAGCCGGCCGATAAGCCGGGTTCTGTCGTGGACAGTCATTCCTCTGGGCGCACCGTCACCGATGCGCTCAAGCAACCTACCCGGACCCGACGCGGGCCGCGCCATGAGGTCCCTATTTGGTCTTGCTCCCGGTGGGGTTTGCCGTGCCGGTCTGTTGCCAGACTCGCGGTGCGCTCTTACCGCACCGTTTCACCCTTGCCACGCACCCTGCCTCCGCCTTCGGCGGTGCGGTGGCACTTGGCCGGACTTGCGTCCGGCAGTGCCCTCGCAGCGGCAGGGCCGTTCGGCGGTCTGCTCTCTGTTGCACTTTCCGTCGGCTCGCGCCGCCCAGGCGTTACCTGGCACCGTGCCCTTTGGAGCCCGGACTTTCCTCGACACCGTTGCCGATGCCGCGACTGTCTGGCCGACTCCGCCGGCGCATTGTACGCGCACCGCCACCCTGCCGCGCAGCGCCGGTGATGCGCGTTCAGCCGAGCACGTGCACGCAGCTGCCAGGCATTCCCTCAGAACAGATAAATCGCTTCATCCGAATAAAGCGATTGACACCTGCCTGGAGGGCGGGCAGAATCCGCTCCGAAATCCCATCAAGACCGGCGGAGGGACAGGCCCTTTGATGCCGGGGCAACCCACAGGATGCAAATCCTGTTCGGTGCCAAATCCTGCGGCTGGCGCGCAGCGCCTTCCGGAAGATGGGTCGCCGGTAGCGTTCTTCTGGTTTTCCGCACCGCCGCGACATCGCCTCCGAGCCACAGGACTTGCCGGGATCACCCGCAACCGCTCCGGAGCACGATGATGAGTTTCTCCCCCGCCTCCTGTCCCGCGCACGATCCGGCCTCGCTGGCCGCGATTGATCCATCCACCTGCTGTCCGACCACGCCGGTGTTGCCTGCCACACGCGGTGTGCGCGACCTGACCCTGGCGATGCGCCACGCCGGCATCCGCCGGGTGCAGGTGGCCTGGGAGATGCAGGGTTGCGCTGGTTCGCCGGTGGTCGTGGTGCAGGGCGGTATTTCCGCGCACCGCCATGTCGCATCGAGCGAACACTTTTCCGAACCGGGCTGGTGGCAGGCGCAGGTCGGCCCGCAGCGCGCAATCGATACTCTCCGACACCGCGTGCTGGCGATCGACTGGCTCGGTGCCGATGGCAGTCTGGATGCCTGCATCGATCCGGCCGACCAGGCCGACGCGATCGCGGCGCTGCTCGATCATCTTGGCATCGCTCGGTTGCGGGCGTATGTCGGCGCCTCGTACGGCGCCATGGTCGGCTTGCATTTCGCGGCACGCCATCCGGCTCGGCTGGGCCGGCTGGTGGCGATCAGCGGCGCGCACCGTTCACACCCGCAGGTCACCGCGTTGCGCGTGATCCAGCGCCGCATCGTGGCGCTGGGCCGCAGCGAGGGCGGCGTGCGCGAGGCGCTGGCGCTGGCGCGCGCGCTGGCGGTGATCGGCTACCGCAGCGATCGCGAGTTCGAGCAGCGTTTCGCGGCCGCGCCGCAGGTGGAACCGGCGCAGGCGCGTTTCGTGGTCGAGGACTATTTCGATGCGATTGGGCCGAAGTTCGTCGCGCGTTTCTGCCCCACCGCCTATCTGCGCCTGTCCGAATCCATCGATCTGCAGGACGTGGACCCGTCGTCGATCAGCGTGGCGACCGATCTGGTTGCGGTACGCGAGGACCAGATCGTGCCGGAAGCCGATCTGTTCACCCTGGCCGAAGGCCTGCGCGGCCGCAGCCGGCTGCACCGGATCGAGTCACTGTACGGCCATGACGCCTTTCTGAAAGAGGAATCGCGCATCGGCGCGATCCTGACCGAAGCCCTGACCCGGAGTGATGCCGCATGAGCACCACGACCCCCTGCCCCGACACCACCCGCCTGCGTCATCCGACCACGGCCGCCGTGCGTTCGGGCATCGACACCGATGCCGCCCATGGCGCCGTGGTGCCGCCGATCGTGCTGTCGAGCAACTTCAGCTTCGACGGCTACGGCGGCAAGCGCAAATACGATTACACCCGCAGCGGCAACCCCACCCGTGACCTGCTCGGCGATGCGCTGGCGGAACTGGAAGGCGGCGCCGGCGGTGTGGTGGTGTCCACCGGCATGGCCGCGATTACGCTGGTGCTGCAACTGCTCCAGCCCGGCGAGCGTCTGGTGGTTCCGCACGATTGTTACGGCGGCTCGTGGCGGCTGTTCAATGCGCTGGCCGACAAGGGCCATTTCGAACTGGACACGATCGATTTCACCGATCCACGCGCACTGGCCGCGGCATTGGCCCGTTCACCGAAAATCGTCTGGATCGAAACCCCTTCCAACCCGCTGCTGCGCGTCACCGACATCCGCTTCGTGGCTGAAGCCGCGCACCGCGCCGGCGCGCTGGTGGTGGCCGACAACACCTTCCTGTCGCCGGTGCTGCAAACCCCGATCACACTCGGCGCGGATGTCGTGGTGCACTCGACCACCAAGTACATCAACGGTCACAGCGATGTGGTCGGCGGCGCGGTGGTCGCCGCTGATGCCGGGCTGCACGAAAAACTGGTGTGGTGGGCCAATGCGCTGGGCCTGACCGGCTCCCCGTTCGACAGTTTCCTGACCCTGCGCGGGCTGCGCACGCTGGATGCCCGGCTGCGCGTGCATCAGGAAAACGCGACGGAACTGGCGAATCTGCTGGCGGCGCACCCGGCCGTCGCGGCGGTGCATTTCCCCGGTCGTACCAGCCACCCGGGCCACGCGCTGGCGGCACGACAGCAACGCGGTTTCGGCGCGATGATCAGCTTCGACATCCACGGTGGCGAGCCCGCCGTGCGCGCCTTCCTCGACGGGCTGGAACATTTCACCCTGGCCGAATCACTCGGCGGGGTCGAAAGCCTGGTTGCGCACCCGGCCTCGATGACCCATGCCGCGATGCCGCCCGAAGCGCGCGCGCGGGCCGGAATCGGTGACGGCCTGCTGCGCCTGTCGGTCGGCATCGAAGCCGCGCAGGATCTGGCACAGGATCTGGCGAACGCGCTGGAACGCGCCCTCCGGGCCGGTGCGTCCCGTGATGCGGCCTCGGGCTGACGCCAAAAACACGGCGCCCGGTGCGGATGGCACCGGGCGCTGAAGAAAACCCGTGTGGTGCAGCGCCGATCATCGGCGCGGAATTACCCGATCAGACCAGCGACCGGTAATTGGCCGGGCCAAGCAGATCGATGCCGCACTCCAGCTTGGACAGCCAGTCCAGGAACTGGGTCTTGACCTGGCCGCGCATCGGCAGGCCGTGCTGCGGCACGATGATGTCCGGATCAATCGCGCGCACCATGTCGCACCACAGCTTCGCCACCTTGTTGGACGCCATGTAGCGGCGGTGGAAGCCTTCCATCTTCGGCCGGTGTTCGGCGAAATCCTCGACCATCCGGTACGGCTCGCCGCTGGCGATCATCGAGGCGCCGACGTCGCCGGAGAACAGGATGCGACTGACCGGATCATAGAAACTGAAATTGCCGACCGAGTGCAGGAAGTGCGCCGGCAGCGCTACCAGATAGTTGTCACCCATCGGAATCCGGCCGCCCTCGTCGGGCAGCAGCATGTAGCGCTCCTGCCCGGCGTTCTGCTGGTAGTGCGGCACCGTATGCGGCACGAAACGCCCCCACAGCTTGGAACACACCACCGTGGCCTGGGTGTACATCAGCCAGCGGTCGGCGGCGCCGATGATGTCCGGATCCTGATGCGAGGCCAGCAACCAGGTCAGATCCTTGGGCTGCACATACTTGCTCATCGCCATCGACAACGGCGTATAGAGCAGCGCACCGCCCGGATCAATCAGCGCCGAAGCACCGTTGTGTGTCACCAGGAACTGGTTGGCCTGCACGCCATCATCGCTGCGCACCAGGTCGTTGAACACCACGCAGCGATGATCGCCGCTTTCAAAGAGCACATTGGCCATCAGATTCCGCCATCATTGTTGTTGAATGCAATCGGGCATTGTCGGCCGCAGTTCCGGCTGCGGCTTGATCCTGCGCAAAGCATCGGGCCAAACCCGATGCAGTCGCACTTTATTGCAAAACTTCACAATTGGGGAAGCCTGGCAGGTTCTGCTGCAACCACTGCCGCGCATCGTCGGCATCGCGCTCGAACCAGGACTGCGCCGAACCGAGGCGGAAGCTGTAGCCCCAGGCATCCATATCCGCCATCAGGCGGGCGCTGCCCACGCCCGGCAGTCGTTCGGCAAGCAGGATCTGCAGATAGCAGGTGGCGTCTTCTTCGGCGATCGAATCGGTGGCATCGGTATGCACCTGCGCACGGCGCTCGGGTGGCAGCACGATCAGGTGACAGGCTTCGTGCAGCATCGAATGCACCGGCGTATCCGGCCGCACGTAGACCCGCTGCGCGATGATGCCCGCTTCCGGCTCGCCCCAGTAACTGCCGGGAATCGGAGCCTCGGCGGGCACCGCGACCAGTTCCAGCCCGAAGCCGGCCAGCAGCGCGGCGGCATCGTCGAAGGCGATATCGGCCAGAGTCAGGATGGAATCTTCATTGCCTGCCACGGTGCAGGTTCACTCCGGAAAGATCATTTCCGCGCCATGCGGCGGGAAAGGGCTGCCGGGCCGCAGCACTGGGATGACACGAGCGCATCCGATGCGCTGTCCTGCCGTGATGGCAGCAAGATGGATGCATCAGCCCGTGCTGTCGCCACCCGGGCGCAGGACGCGCAGGCGGACGAGATGTTGCAGTGGGCTCAGACGGCGCCGGCCGGGCCGGGTTTTTCCGGCAGCGATACCGAGATGTCCAGCACATCGTGGTCGCCGTCCTTGAGCAGATCCACCTTGACCGCATCCAGATCGACACTGACGTAGCGGCGGATCACTTCCAGCAGCTCGCGCCGCATCACCGGCAGGTAATCCGGGCCACCACTGTCACTGCGCTCCTGTTCGATCAGGATGCGCAGGCGGTTCTTGGCGATGCTGGCGGTGTCTTTCTTCGGCCGCAGGAAATCGAAAAGCGCCATCGGCTCAGCCTCCGAACAGCTTGGAGAGAAAACCCTTCTTCTCCACCTGGGTGAATCGCAGCGCGCGTTCCTGTCCGAGCAGGCGCGCCACCGCGTCGTCGTAGGCCTGTCCGGCCGGGGTTTCCATGTCCAGGATCACCGGCTCGCCCTTGTTGGAAGCGTTGAGCACATCGGTCGATTCCGGGATCACGCCGAGCACCTTGAGCCCGAGGATTTCCTCGACATCCTTGATCGACAACATCTCCCCGCTCTCCACCCGCACCGGGTTGTAGCGGGTCAGCAACAGGAAATCCTCGACCCGCTCGCCACGCTCGGCCTTTTGCGTCTTGGAGGACAACAAGCCCAGCACGCGGTCTGAATCGCGCACCGAGGACACTTCCGGGTTCACCACCACCACTGCGGTATCGGCGTAGTACATCGCCAGGAAGGCACCCTTCTCGATGCCGGCGGGCGAATCGCAGATGATGAAGTCGAAGCCGTCTTCCTCCAGCTCCTTCAGCACCTTGCCGACGCCGTCCTTGTCCAGCGCGTCCTTGTCGCGGGTCTGCGAGGCGGCCAGCACGAACAGGTTGTCAAAGCGCTTGTCCTTGATCAGCGCCTGCTTCAGCGTGCACTCGCCGTTGACGACATTGACGAAGTCGTACACCACGCGCCGCTCGCAGCCCATGATCAGGTCCAGGTTGCGCAGGCCGACGTCGAAATCGATCACGACGGTCTTCTTGCCGTGCCGCGCCAGGCCACAGGCCAGGCTCGCGCTGGTGGTGGTCTTGCCTACCCCGCCCTTGCCGGACGTGACGACGATGATCTGGGTCAAAGCTGTGTTCTCCGAATGGGTTGCCCGGTGAAACGGCGTGCCCGCCGGGCCGGAAAGGGAGTCGCGGGAAACAGGCCCGCGCAACTGTGATCGTAACGGGTATGCGGGCCGGAACGGGAAAGCACAGGCCCGCGCATTCAGGCGATCTCGGCCATGCGCAGGCTGTCGTCTTCCAGCCAGACCTGCACCGCCTTGCCGCGCAACTCCTGCGGAACTTCCTCGATCACCTTGTAACGCCCGGCGATCGCGACCAGTTCCGCATGGAACTCGCGGCAGAATATACGTGCTTTTTCATTGCCTTGCGCACCGGCCAGGGCGCGACCGCGGAGCGGGCCGTAGACGTGGATCGAACCGTCGGCGATCACCTCGGCACCGGCACCGACATTGGCCGCGACCACCAGATCCCGGCCCTGGGCATAGACCTGCTGGCCCGAGCGCACCGGCGTGGTGTGCATCAGCGATACCGCCGCCGGTGCTGCCGCAACTGGCAATTCAGGCGGTGCCGCGGCCGCAGCGGGCGGCGCGGCAGGTGTGGCTTCAACCACCGGCGCGGCCACCGCCTCGCTGCCGGGGCTGGTTTCATATTGCGCGCGGAACCGCGCCAACAGCGGCAGCCCCAGTTCCTGCGCCAGCGCATCGTTGTCGCGGGTACCGTAGGCCAGCGCCACCGGCAGCACGCCAGCATGGCGCAATTCGTCCAGCAGTTGCCGTGCGATGGCGGCATCGGGCACCTGCGACAGGCCGCCGAAATCCACGATCACCGCCGCCCGGGCAAACAGGTTCGGCGCGCGCGTCACCCGTTCACGCATTTCCGCGCCCAGGCGCGCCACGTCCAGGGTGCGGATGCGCAGGTTGGCAATGCCGACCTGACCGACCTTGAGTTCGCCCGCCTGTTCGAAATCCGGCATCGAAGCACTCATCATCAGCCCTCGGCCACGGCGCGGGTATCGTGTTCACGCGACGCCAGCCACGGCACATCCGGCAACCCGGGGCCATCGAGCCAACGCGATTTCACCCACGGATAACTGGTCAGCTCCTTGGCCAGCATCGACACCCGCAGGCCGGTTTCGTCCATCACCCGCTGCCCGACTTCCTGGAAGCCGTAGGTGCCGTGGAACACCAGCGCGACATCGTTACGTGGCTCCAGGAACACCTCGCAGGCCAGCAGCGGCGCGCGCACTTCGGCAAAACTGGTGATGTCGGCATAGAACACCCGGCCCACGCCGGCGCCGCGCTGGGCGCTGGCGATCACCACCCGGTCGATGTAGAGGAAGGCCGGATAGTGCTGCTTGAACCACAGGTAATTGCTGCTGCGGTAACTGCTGTCCTGGTCGAAGGCGATCAGGAAACCGACCACCGCGCCATCGACCTCGGCCACGCGGAAATAGGCGGCCTCGTCATGGCAGAACGCCAGCTGGGCCTGGTCCAGTTTCAGGATCGTGGGGCCGGCGGCGTTGTTCAGTGCAAGGATGGAATCCAGCTCGTGCTCACGCACGTCGCGGATGAGGATCGACATTCCACTCTCCGAAAATAGCGGGCGGCCGGACCCTGCTGCCCGCCCGTCCGCGTAGCAGACAAGTATCGCATGCAGGCGCCGATTTTCGGTAAGGCGACGGTTCTGGCACGATAGCGTAGGCGGATTTCCTGCATCCGCACGGACTTCATCCCGAATGAGCGAAAGCGTCGTCCTCGACCTGGCCCGCCTGCGCCGCAGTTGCGCGCAGTGTTCGCTGCAGCAGCTCTGCCTTCCGGCCGGCATCGGCCCGAACGACATGGAGCAGCTGGACAGCATCGTGCACCGCCGGCGCCCGCTGGCCCGGCGCGAACGCCTGTTCCGCATCGGCATGCCGCTGGAGGCGCTATACGTGGCGCGCGAGGGCGCATTCAAGACCGTGGCCATCAGCAGTGATGGCGAGGAACAGATCATCGGCTTCCACCTGCCCGGAGAACTGATCGGCCTGGACGCGCTGGGCAGCGGCCGCCACCGCTGCGAAGCCGAAGCGCTGGGCGCAGCATTGGTGTGCGAGGTGCCGCTGGATGCACTGGACGACATCAGCCGCCAGGTGCCGGGCCTGCAAACCCAGCTGCTGCGCGTGATCGGGCGCAGCGTGGGGCGCGATCAGGATCATCTGGAAATGCTCGGCCGGCGCCAGGCGCAGGAGCGCATCGCGATGTTTCTGCACGGCCTGTCCGAGCGCTATCAGCAGCTGGGCCATACCGGCACCGATTTCAGCCTGCCGATGAGCCGCGAGGACATCGCGCGTTATCTGGGGCTGGTGATCGAAACCGTCAGCCGCGGCTTCACCCGCCTGCAGGATGAAGGCGTGATCAAGGTGCGCGGGCGCCAGTTGCGGATCCTCGACCCGGCAGTGCTGGCCACGATCGCGCACAGCAGCAGTGCCGTTCCAGCTGAAAGCACGCAACGTTTTTCGCACTGACACGCGGCGCCTGGGCCCGTGTCCCGTTCCAGCCAATTTCCTCGATTCCCGACACCATGCCGCACCGCCCGAGCCGACCTTCCCTGAGCCTGCTGTCCGCGCTGCCGCTGCCGCTGCTGGTGGTGAGTGGCGCCCTTCACGCTGAAACCGGCGGCGCCGCGCATTGCGCCGCGATCGCCACCGCCGCCGACCGCCTGGCCTGCTATGACGCGGTCTATCAGCGCGGCCCGGACGATACCCGCGCCGCCGATGCCGCCGCGCGCGTGGCCGCCGCGCTGCAACAGGCGCATGCGGAACTGGAAATCGGGGTCGGGTCCACGGACACCGATGTCGAAACTGCGGTGGCAGCAAGTACCGATGCCGGCGACATGCAAAGCAGCGATCCGCGCCGCTGGGGCGCGCTGCGCAACCGCATCATGCAATGGCTGCCGGCCGGGCTGAACCCGGATACAGGGCAACTGGTGCCGCTGGACGACCCGGCCGCCGCGCTGGCCAATGCCGGCCGTGGCTCGCAGCTGGACCGGCGCTGGGAGTTGGCGCGTGATTCCAAACTCGGCGTGTTCAACCTGCGCTCGTACAAGCCGATCTACGCGCTGCCGCTGTTCTGGGCCTCGGACACCAACCCGGCCCCGAGCTCGGCCAACCCCAACAACACCGTCACCGAGCCGGTCCACACCCAGCCGCTGGAAGGCAAGTTCCAGATCAGCTTCAAGACCAAGATCGTGGAGAACCTGTTTGGCGACAACGGCGACCTGTGGGGCGGCTACACCCAGACCTCGCGCTGGCAGATGTTCAACGGTGACGAATCACGCCCGTTCCGCGAAACCAATTACGAGCCGGAGCTGATGCTGCTGTTCCGCAACCGCTACCACATCGGCGAATGGAGCGGCCGCATGGCCGGCATCGGCATCAACCACCAGTCCAACGGGCGCGGCGATCCGCAATCACGCAGCTGGAACCGGATTGTCGGCACGATCGGGCTGGACCGCGAGAACTGGGCGCTGGTGGTACGGCCGTGGTGGCGCGTGCCGGAAGGTTCGCGCGAAGACAACAACCCGGACATCGAAGACTACATCGGGCGCGGCGACGCGATGCTGGTCTGGCGTCACGGCGATCACGAACTGGCCGCGATCGCGCGCCACTCGCTGCGCACCGGCGACCGTTCGCGCGGTTCGCTGCAACTGGACTGGGGCTTTCCGCTCGACGGACCGCTGCGCGGCCATGTGCAGGTGTTCAGTGGCTATGGCGAGAGCCTGATTGATTACAACCACAAATCGACCTACGTCGGGCTGGGCATCTCGCTGGTCGAGTGGTTCTGAGTCTTGCTGCCCGGTTCACGGGCTGCATGATTCAACGCCGCCCCGCTCAAGGATTCCGGCGCGCCACCTTTCCGTGCAACTCCGGCAGCTGCATCAATGCGGCACTGCCGTACCAGACGTGGAAATCGGCGCTCATCTCGCCGTTGGCGATGACCGGATCGGTCTCGACCAGCCGCCGCGCGCTGTCAATGTCCGGCACCGCCAGCACGAAGATGCCGCGCCGCCCGTCCACGCCATCCAGCGGCCCGGCCAGCACCAGGCTGCCGGCCTCGGCCAGACGCCGGATATTGTCGAGATGGCCACGGAACATCGCTTCCCGTTCAGGGCCGGCCGGCATCGGGGTCGGCCCGCTGCGCAGGATCACCAGCACATAGCTGCGCATGCCGTAATCATCCGCACCCAGGCGTTCGGCCAGCGACTGGTCGTAGTCCGGCTGCACAGCGGCTTCGTCCTGCATTGCTGCGAATGTCGGCGTCTGCAACGCGGCGAGCAGACACGCCCCGGCCAATACCAAGGCGGCCGCCATCCTGATTCCCATGTGCTGTCTCCTGCATGCCGGCACCTCCGGCAACGAGATGCTGAACCGTGCGTCGGGCTGCTGCAAGCGCGACGCCACGACAATCCGGTATCAGAGCGGGTGAAGTCGTTTGTGCAGCGATTCCAGCCGCGCCTGTGCCGCTGCGCGTTCACTGCCGCCGGTGTCGAGCAGCGCATCGGCATCTGTCAGCGCCTGCGCCGCTGCGGCCCGTTCGCCCGCGACCAGGTGGGCCTCGGCCCGTACCAGCGCGGCGCGCAGCAGCAGTGACGCCGGCGGTGGCGCATCGCCTGTCGAACCGAAGCCCTGCAACACTTCCAACGCCTGCGCTCCACGCTCCAATCCCAGCAGCGCCTCGGCCCCAGTCACGCGCTGGGCCTGGCTGAGCAGGCTCGCCTCGCCGGCGTGGGTCAGGGCCATGTCCCTAGCTTCTTCGGCATGCGCCAGCGCCTCCTCAAAACGCTCCAGCCCGTTCAACACACGGGCGTAATTGCCGATCAGTGCGGCGGTCGCGGCCGAAGGGCCGTGCAGCTGGCGACGCAGCCCCAGGGCTTCGGCAAACGCCACCTCGGCCTGCGCCAATTCACCCTTGCGGAACTGCGCCGCGGCCAGGTTGTTGAGCGTGTTCAGCGCATCGTTGCCGGCACCCAGATTCAGCGCACGCCACAACTCCAGTGCCTGCTCCGAGGCCGCAATGCCATCGTCGATGCGGCCGGCCTGCATATAGGCGGCCCCCAGATTGGTGTAGAGCGCGGCGGTTTCGAAATGCTCGCGGCCGGATTGGCGCAAGCGCAGCGGCAGCGCGGCTTCCAATGTGGCCAGCGCGGCTTCCACATCGCCGGCCTCGCGCTGCAGCCGGGCCTGCAACATGCGCGAGGTGAGCAGTACATCGGCGTGACGCTGCGGGTCGGTATTCCAGAATTCCTGCGCTTCGGCCAGCAGGCGCGCGGCTTCTTCACGCTGACCCATGCGATGCAGGGTTTCCGCCAGGGTGAAGCGCACATCGGCGGCGGCGACCGGGTCCTGGATCTGCACTTCGTGCGTCAACCAGCGTTGCAGCAGCGGCTCGGCGCCGGCGTAGTCGTTGATATGGAAGTGCAGCTCGCCCAGCGCCTTCAGCACCTCGGCATTGGTGGCCGGGGCGTCGGAAAAACTGGCCTGCACCCGTGCCGCCGCCTGGTCCAGCACCTGCTTGGCGGTCAGGCTGTCGCCCTGCCCGGCGTGCTGCCCGGCATCGCGGAACATATGGGCCAGATAATCACGCACCGCCTTGCTGCGACGTGCTTCGGTCTGCGCGATGTCGCGTTCGCGCACGGCCTCGTTGCGCGCCAGCGAGATCGCGGCCAGTGCCGCCGCCATCGCAGCGAAGGCCAGCAGGGTCAGGCCGGCGGCCAGCCAGTAGCGCCGCAACAGGCGGCGCAGGCGGTATCCGAAAGCATCGCCACGCGCGTGCACCGGCGCATGCGCCAGATGGCGGCGAATGTCCTGCGCCAGCGCCTCGACCGAGGCGTATCGCGCCGCCATTTCCGGCCGCAGCGCCTTGTGCACGATCGCGTCCAGATCGCCGCGCAGGCGCCGCGCCAGCGCCGCCGTGTCCGCCTGGCTGGCCGGGCTGGGCGGCGGGCCGGCACGCGCGCGTTGCAGCAACGCGATCGGCCCGGAGCCGATCAGCGTTCCCCAGGGCGATTTCCCGGTCAGCAGCTCATGCAGCAGCAGGCCCAGCGCATAGACATCGGTCTGCGTGTTCTGTTCTTCGCCGGCCAGCTGTTCGGGCGCGGCGTACTGCGGAGTCAGGCGAAGTTCGCGCGTGGTGCCGGTATGGCCATCGAGCAGGCGCGCAATGCCGAAATCCAGCAGCACGGCCTGCCCGTTCTCGCGCACCAGGATGTTTTCGGGCTTCAGGTCGCGGTGCACGATCAGATGCCGGTGGGCGAACGCGACTGCATCGCAGACTTGCAGGAACAGGCCCAGCTTCGCCTCGACCGGACGCCCTTGCGCATACTGCATCAGGGTCGTGCCGCGCACGCATTCCATCACCATGTAGGGCGCGCCATCGGGCAGGCTGCCGGCGTCGATCAGACGGGCGATGTTGGGGTGTTGCAGGCGCGCCAGCAGACGCTGTTCGCGCAGCAGGCGCTGCACATCATCGCCGTCGTGGTAGCGCAGCAACTTGACCGCGACCTGTTGTTCGAAGCGCCCGTCGGCGCGCTGCGCCAGCCAGACCTCACCCATGCCGCCGCGCCCCAGGCGCCGTTCCAGTCGCCACGGCCCAAGCTCGCGGCCACTGTGGTCTTCACCCAGCGCGGGGGCTTCCAGAAAGCCTTCGGATGCAGTCACCGCATCCAGCAGCCCCAGCACCTCGGCGCGCAGTTCCGCGTCGTCGCATTCGCGTTCGAGAAATTCGCCGCGTTGCGACGGCGGCAGATCCAGCGCTGCATCCAGCAGGGCCTCGACCCGGATGAAGCGCTGCGTCCCGGCACCCCCACCGGACGAGCCACTGTTCATGCGGTATCGGCGTCCATCGTGGCGGGTGCAGCCTCGCCAAGCTCGCGGTAGAGCCAGGCGCGGGCCTTGACCCAGTCACGCCGCACGGTGCGGTCGGTGACGCCCAGCGCGCGGGCGGTTTCGACTTCGCTGTAGCCGGCGAAAAAGCGGCATTCCACCACCTGCGCCAGGCGTGGACTCAATTGCGCGAGCTGCTCCAGCGCGTCGTTGATCTGAAGGATCTGGTCGTCGGCGGCATCGGGCGCATCCAGCCCTTCTTCAAGACTCAGCGGTGCCTGCCCACGGTTGCGCTTGGCGGTATGGCGCGTGATCGCATCGCCCACCAGCACCTGGCGCATCGCCAATGCGGCGGTGGCGAGGAAGTGCTGTTCGTTCTCCCAGGTGGCGGTGCGCTGCAACTTCAACCAGGCCTCGCTGATCAGCGCCGTGGTGCACAACGTCGCCCCGGCACCGACACGGAAACGCTCACGCCGCGCAATGCGGCGCAGGTCGCCATAGAACACATCCACCAGGGTTTGCAGCAGCTCCTCGTTGGCGGCGGTCTGATGGGGAGCAACAGGTGGCGGCGGAGCGGAGGTCATGCATCCGAGTCTAACCGCTGCGCCCACGCTTGATAACGGGTGAGCATGTCCGCTTTCGTTGCGTTATCAGGTATCAGCGGGGCTGCACGGTGTATTCCCGACCGGGATCAACGCCCGCTTGGCAGGCAGCCCAGCGCTTCGAGCACGCCATGCAGCGCCGGCACCTGCATCAGCCACGGCGCGGCCAATGTCAGCACACCGGCGAACAGCATCAGCCCACCCAGCATCCGGCGCTGCCCCGGCCGCGCCAGCCAGCGCGCACCGCTGTAAGAAAGTGGCAGCATCGTGACCAGCGTGCCGCTGCCGAATACCGCCATCAGCGCCGCACCAGCGGGCGCGCTGGCCTGCAACCAGGCCGCGACCAGCATCGTGCTGGACAGCCCGCAGGGCAGCCAGCCCCACAGCATTCCGAGCCCGAAACGACGCGGAAAGGTATTGGCCGGCAGCAAGCGTGTTTGCAGCGGTCGCAGCCGCGCCCACAGCGCCTGCCCAATCCGGCCCAGCATGCCGAAGCCACCACGCACGCCGAGCGTACGCAGCGCGACGATGATCAGCACCACGCCGGCAAGAGCGCGCAGCCCGAACATCAGGTGTTCGGCCCGGAACAGCGCCACCAGCCCATGGCCGAATCCGCCGACGATGGCACCGGCCAGCGCATAGCCGCAGACCCGGCCCAGGTTCGTGGTCAGCGCCACCTTCCACGCCGCGCCCGGCTCATTGCCGCCATGCGCGGCAAAGCCGGTGGCGATCCCGCCGCACATCGCCACGCAATGCACGCTGCCGAGCAGGCCAGCCATCAGCGCCGCGCCAAGTGCGATCAGGTCAATCGGCATTGCGGATCGGACGTGGCGGATCGGCGGAAGCGTCGGATTCAGCCGATGGCACATCGCTGGCCACTGCATCGTCGGCTGGTGGCGGGGTGTCGATCAGGCTGCTGCCGGCAGCATCACCTGACGTAGCGGCAGCAGCCTTCGGCAGCGGATCATCGGCCAGAATGTCCAGCGCCGGCGTATCCAGATCATCGAACTGGCCCTTGCGCACCGCCCAGGCGAAGGCCCAGATCGCCACGCCCAGCAGCACGATGCTGATCGGCACCAGCACCAGCAGAACCTTCATCGCAACACCGTGGCGACAGCCGGAGGAACGGCAGTGTCGCGCGTCGGTGCGCGCCGCACCAGACGCAGTGCGTTCATCGTCACGATCAGCGAGGACGCCGCCATGCCCAGCGCCGCCAGCCATGGCGCCACCCAGCCGGCTGCCGCGAACGGCAATGCCAGCGCGTTGTAGCCCAGCGCCCAGGCCAGGTTCTGGCGCATCGTCGCGCGCGCCTTGCGTGCCAGAGCGAGCGCCTGCGGCACCCGCGTCAGTGATTGCGCGGTCAGCACGAAATCCGCCGCGCCATGCGCCAGCGCGGCACCGGAATGCAGCGCCACCGAAACATCGGCGCCACCAAGTACCGGCGCATCGTTGATGCCGTCGCCGACCATCAGCACCCGATGGCCCTGCTGCTGGAGTTCGCGAATGCGGGCCAGTTTATGTTCCGGCGTGCGGCGTGCGGCATGACGTTCGATGCCCAGCGCCGCCGCCACTTCGGCCACGGCTTCGGGGCCATCGCCACTGAGCAGTTCGCACGTCAGATCCAAGCCACGGCAGGCCTGGATGGTCGCCGCGGCTTCCGGACGCAGGCTGTCACGCACCTGGAAGCGGGCCCAGGCGCGCTCACCATCGCCGAGCCAGATCGCGCCGTCGTCGGCCGCACCGGCCGCAAACATCGCGTGCCCGAGACGCCAGCGCCGGCCCTGCCACTGCGCCTCGACACCGGCACCGGCAATGTGTTGAACCGGCACCTCGGAACCGAAGGCCCGGTCCTCGTCGTCGCCATGACCCCGGAACACCTGCGCCAGTGGATGCCGACTGTCATGCTCCAGGGCGCGCGCCAACGCCAGCGCGTGAGACTGCGTGATGCCGTCGAACACTTCCACCGCCGCCAGCGTCGGCGTTCCGCACGTCAGCGTGCCGGTCTTGTCGAACACCACGGTATCGACCCGTGCCAGCGCATCCAGCGCATCCGGCCGGACCGCCAGAACGCCGATCCGTGCCAGTGCGCCGTGGGCGCTGGCCAGCGCCGTCGGGATCGCCAGCGACAAGGCGCAGGGACAGGCCACCACCAGCACCGCCAGCGTGACTTCGAAGGCGCGCGAGGGATCGTGCCGCAGCCACCAGATGCAGGTCAGCGCCGCCGCCACGAACAGCGCCAGCACGAAACGCGAGGCCACCACATCGGCCAGCCGCGCCATCGCCGGGCGCTCCTCCTGGGCGCGTTCGATCAGGCGGGAAAGTTGCGAAATCCACGTTTCCTGGCCGGTGCGCAGCACCCGCAGCCGCGCCGTACTGCCGATCGCGATGCTGCCGGCGCGCAGTTCCTCGCCTTCGCTGCGCGCCACCGGCACCGATTCGCCGGTCAGCAGCGACTCGTCGAAGCTGCCGGCTTCCAGCGCGATGCCGTCGGCCGGCAGCGCTTCGCCCGGTGCCACCCGCACGATATCGCCCTGCTCCAGCATCGCCACCGGCACCTGGATCGCACGGCCGGCGTCGGTTTCCCGCAGCGCGAAGGCCGGCCGCGCACGTGCCAGGGTATCGACGTGATCGGTGGCACGCCCGCGCGCAGCGGTCTCGATTTCGCGCGCGATCAGCAGGAACAGCACGAACATCACCGCCGCGTCGAACCACACATGGGTGCCACCGCGGATGGTCTCGAACAGGCTGGCGAAATAGGCCAGCAGCACCGATGTGGCGACCAGCGTGTCCATGCCGAAACGGCGCAGACGCAGCTCGTTCCACATGCCGGAAATGAACGGCCAGCCGGAATAGAACACCACCGGCGTGGACAGCAGGAAGGTCACCCAGCGCAGGAAATCGCGCGTGGGGATCGTCATTTCCCGGGCGAAATCCAGATACTCCGCCTCGGCGTACATCATCGCCTGCATCGCGCCCAGCCCGGCCACGCCCAGGCGCATGATCGAAGCGCGACGGGCGCGGCGGCGGGCATCCTCGCGCGCCTGACCCGGGGCCAGATGGGCGCGGTAGCCGAGCGCGGCAAGATCGCCCAGCACCTCGGAAAGCTTCGTGACTTCAGGGTTCCAGTCGATCCGGATACGGCCGGTGACGGCATTGGCGACCACATCGGCCACACCTTCGCGGCGGCGCAGGGCACGGTCGATCAGCCAGGCGCAGGCGGCGCAGCGCATGCCGTCGGTCAGCACCGTGATCTGGCGGTTTTCCCCAACCCGGCGCACGTGCTCGGCCTGCACTTCGGGCCGGTCCCACAAGCCCAGGTCTTCGTCCTGTTCCGCATCGACCCGCTGGCCCTGGCTCTGGCGCAGGCGGTAGTAGTCGCCGAGGCCGGCGGTGGCGATCCATTCGGCCGCACCGGCGCAACCGCTGCAACAGAAATCGTGCGCCTCGCCATCGATCCTCAGCGATACGGCATCGCCGCCAAGCGCCTCGCCACAATGGAAACAGGTGGTGGCGGACACCGGAACGACACGGGCGTCCATCAGCACACCGGTCAAGAATCTTCCGAGAACGCCGGTGCCAGCATGGTGGCGCCGTAGCCGGATTCGTAGCGTCCGGTAACGCGCCATGTGCCTTCAGGGTCACTGACCTGCACCGCCCAGACCGGCGCCAGCGGCAACGGCAGGCGGCCGAGGAAGCGTTCGCCACTGCGCACCAGCTCAACACTGGCATCGCCGGCGGCGCGGGCCGGATGGATCAGGTCCAGATGCAGTTGCAGGGTCTGCGGCGGAACATTGTCCAGTTCCACCTGCACCGCGCCGGTATCGGCATTGATCGCCAGCGTGCCGCGCAACTGCATCGTGATCGCGGCACGATCCGCGCGCATGTCTTCGACCTGCACCTGCGCGGTACGCCGCACCTGCGCCGGCCAGGCATCGGTGCCGCCGGCACGCAGCGCGACCGTCACCATCACGATGGTCGCCACCACCACGGCCGCAGGCAGCCCCAGCACCAGCCACATCATCGGCTCGCGGTACCAGCGGCGGGGAGAGTTCCCGGTAGTCATCGCACTCACCTCACAGGCCCGAAGAAGGCAGCTTCCTCCACCACCTTCACCGGTGGTGCGTCCGCACTTTGCCCCTCACCCTGCACGATGAATTCCACCGTGACCCGCCCCTTCACCGCGCCGCCCGGCGCCTGCAACGTCACCGGCAGGCTCACCACCTGTTCGGCCGGCAATTCGATCACCAGCGGCGCATCGCTCAGGCTCACATCCGCCTCGGACTGCACCTGCACGCTATAGGTGGCCGCCTGGCCGGTCTTGTTGACCAGCTTCAGGCCGTAGCCGTTCTCGATGCTGCCATCGGCCAGCTCGCGGTACAGCGCGTTGCGGTCGTGCAGCACTTCCACGATCAGCGGCGAGCGCATCGCCACGCCCACACCCCAGCCTACCAGCAGCGCCAGCAGCAGGAAACCGTAGACCAGCACGCGCGGACGCAGGATGCGGCTGGGCTTGCCTTCCAGCGCATTGTGCGTGGTGAAACGCACCAGCCCGCGCGGATAGCCGATCTTGTCCATCACATCGTTGCAGGCGTCGACGCAGGCACCACAGGCGATGCACTCGTATTGCAGGCCGTTGCGGATGTCGATGCCGGTCGGGCAGACCTGCACGCACAGGGTGCAGTCGATGCAGTCGCCCAGCACTTCGCGGTTCTGCGCCGCCAGCTCGAACAGCGACGCGCCTTCGACCTCGCTGCGGCCGCGATTTTCGATCAGCGCCGTGGTTGCCCTGGCGCCGACCGCGCGCGAAGCCGCACTGAGATTGGTTGCCGCGTACAGCAATGCCGACTCGGCCGCCTCCGGGCTGAGCCGCGCGCGACCGCGCTCCTGCACCGAGCCCAGGCTGCCGCGCTTGCGTGGACCGCGCGGCTCGCCACGGGCCGCGTCATAGCTGATGATCAGCGTATTGCGGTCGAACATCGCGCTCTGGAAGCGCGCATACGGACACATGTATTTGCAGACCTGTTCGCGCAGCACGCCGGCATTGCCCCAGGTGGCGAGCGAATAGAACAGCACCCAGAAGATTTCCCAGCCGCCCCACGCGAACGGATAGAAGCGCGCCGCCAGATCCTTGATCGGGGTGAAGAAGCCGACGAAGGTAAACCCGGTCCACAGCGCGAACACGACCCAGGCCGCATGCCGGCTACCGCGCTTGAGGATCTTCTCGCGCGTCCACGGCGACTTGTCCAGCCGAATCCGCGCACTGCGGTCGCCTTCGAAAACCTGCTCCATCGCGATGAAGATTTCCGTCCACACCGTCTGCGGACAGGCAAAGCCGCACCACAGCCGTCCGGCCAGCGCGGTGAAGAAGAACAGGCTCAGGCCGGCGATGATCAGCAGCAGCGCCAGGAAGATGAAATCCTGCGGCCAGAAGGTCAGCCCGAACACGTAGAAACGTCGTGCAGGCAGATCGAACAGCACCGCCTGGTGACCGTCCCATGTCAGCCATGGGAACAGGTAGAACATGCCCAGCAACACGATCGTGGCGAGCTTGCGCAGACGCTGGTAGCGACCGTCGATGTCGCGCGACTGGATCTTCGCTTCCGAAACGTAGAGCGAATGTTCGACGGTAACCGGTATTTCCTTTTTCACATCAGGGACCGATGGCGATCAGTCCCGCTCCTTTGGCAGTGGGCGGTTGAAACGGCTGCGCGGATGCAGCAGCAACCAGGTGAACAGGCTGGAACTGGCCGTCGCCAGCCAGAACATGAAGAACGCGATCGAATAGCCCAGCGGGCGCGAGATCTCCAGCTTCGGGAAGGTGATGTCGCGCAGCGCAAGCGGATCGACAAAGGCGAAGAACACCATCGTCATCACGCAGGCGGCAAAGAAGCTGGGCCATGCCACCGCGCCGACCCGCTGCACCGTGGGCAGCATGCAGGGATAGTCGAGTCTGTCGCGCGGTGGCAGACCGGCCATCATCGGGCTCCGTCAGGATCGTTGGACTGGGCCCAGACCCAGGCCGCGACCAGGCGCGAGCGCATCTGGCCAAGGATCGGCTCATGCGCCGGCATCGAACCGTTGTGGCCTTCCAGCACCGCACGGCGCAGGGTGTCGAAGTCGTTGCCGTACAGCCAGATGTCATCGGTCAGATTCGGCGCGCCGAGCAACTGGTTGCCGGTGCCGTCGACGCCGTGGCAGGCGGTGCAGACCATGTCGAACTTGCTCTTGCCGGCCGCCGCCAGCGCCGGGTCCACCCGCATCCCGGACAGCGACTGCACATACACCGCGACCTCCGTCGCGCCCTGCTCGCCGCCGACCACTTCGCCGAACGGCGGCATCACTGCCTGACGGCCGTGCAGCACCGTCTGCAGGATGTCATCCGGGCTGCCGCCCCACTGCCAATCGTCGTCGGTCAGGTTGGGGAAGCCGCGTGCACCGCGTGCGTCCGAACCATGGCAGGTAGTGCAGGTGTTGGCGAAAATCGTACGGCCCAGGCGCAGCGCCTCGTCGTCCTGCGCAATCTGGTCGATCGGCATGTCGCGGAAATGCCCGAAGCGTGATTCCAGCACCGCAGCAGCGCGGGCCGCGTCGGCATCGTGTTCCTTGGCCGAGGTCCACTTCGAGGTGCCCTCGAAGCTGCCCAGACCCGGATACCAGATCAGGTAACCCATCGCGAACACGATGGTCAGGTAGAACATGTTGATCCACCAGCGCGGCAACGGCTTGTTGAACTCGGTCAGGTCGCCGTCCCAGACATGGCTGGTTTCATCCGGTGCCGGATCGCCGGGACGACGGCGCGCCGTCCACCACAGCAGCCACGTGTAGCCGGCGATATGTACCAGCACCAGCACGATCACGTAAATCGACCAGCCCGTGCTCATCGTGCATCTCCCTTGCAGATCGCGTCATCTTCCAGCGGCAGGCGTGCCGCCTCCTCGAAATCCTGCCTGCGGCGGGCGCTGAACGCCCAGAAGCAGCCGTAGATGAACACCGCCAGCAGCAGCGCGGTGACCAGCCCGGAAAGCAAACCCGTATTCATGGCGCAGCTCCTGCATCAACGACCTGGCCCGGACGCGGCGCATGCCGGCCCAGACCCTGCAGATAGGCGATCACGGCATCCATCTCGGTCTTGCCTTCCAGCGCTGCGGCCACGCCAGCGATGTCCTCGTCGCTGTACGGGTCACCGAGCTTGCGCAGCACCTGCATGCGGCGGGTCACGCCTTCCGCGTCCAGACCGGCCTGCGCCAGCCACGGATAGGACGGCATGTTGGACTGCGGCACCACGTCACGCGGATTCATCAGATGCACTTCGTGCCAGTCGTCCGAATAGCGCCCCCCCACGCGCGCCAAGTCCGGCCCGGTACGCTTGGAACCCCACTGGAACGGGCGGTCGTAGACCGATTCGCCGGCCAGCGAATAGTGGCCATAGCGCTCGGTTTCGAAGCGCAGCGTGCGGATCATCTGCGAGTGGCAGTTGTAGCAGCCTTCACGCACATAGACATCGCGGCCGGCCAGTTCCAGAGGCGGATACGGTTCGATACCCGGCGCCGGTTCCACAGCCTCGGCCTGGAACATCAGCGGCACGATCTCGGCCAATCCACCAAAGGAGATGACCACGGCGATCAGCACCGCCATCAGGCCAACGTTTTTTTCGATCTTCTCGTGACCGTTGTTGTTTGTCTGGCTCATTAGCCCTCTCCTCAGGCCTGGGCCGGCAGCGGGACCGCGATCGGCTCGATCTTCTCGGTCATGCGGTAGGTCTTGAACACGTTCCAGGCCATCAACAGCATGCCGGACAGCACCAGCACACCGCCCAGGAAACGGATCAGGTAATACGGATAGGTGGCCGCGACCGATTCCACGAAGGTGTAGGTCAGGGTGCCGTCGTCACCGGAAGCGCGCCACATCAGGCCCTGCATCACGCCGGCGATCCACATCGAAGCGATGTAGAACACCACGCCGATGGTATGGATCCAGAAATGCGCGTCGATCAGCTTCACCGAGTACATCTGCGACAGCCCCAGCAGGCGTGGCAGCATCGCGTAGACCGCGCCGATGGAGATCATCGCCACCCAGCCCAGCGCACCGGCGTGCACGTGGCCCACGGTCCAGTCGGTGTAGTGGCTCAGCGAGTTCACCACCTTGATCGACATCATCGGGCCTTCAAAGGTCGCGATCATGTAGAACGACAGCGCCACGATCAGGAACTTCAGGATCGGGTCGGTACGCAGCTTATGCCACACACCGGACAGGGTCATGATGCCGTTGATCGCACCGCCCCACGATGGTGCCAGCAGGATCAGCGAGAACACCATGCCCAGCGACTGCACCCAGTCCGGCAGCGCGGTGTACTGGAGGTGGTGCGGGCCGGCCCACATGTAGATCGAGATCAGCGCCCAGAAGTGCACGATCGACAGGCGGTACGAATAGATCGGCCGCTGCGCCTGCTTCGGCACGTAGTAGTACATCATGCCGAGGAAACCGGCGGTCAGCAGAAAGCCCACCGCGTTGTGGCCGTACCACCACTGCACCATCGCATCGACCGCGCCGGAATAGACCTTGTAGGACTTGAACATGTCCACCGGCAGCGCGATGTTGTTGACGATATGCAGCAGCGCGATCGCCAGGATGTAGGCGCCGTAGAACCAGTTGGCCACATAGATGTGCTTGACCCGGCGCTTGGCGATGGTGCCGAAGAACACCACCGCGTAGGACACCCACACCACCGCGATCAGCAGGTCGATCGGCCACTCAAGCTCGGCGTATTCCTTGCCCTGGGTGATGCCCAGCGGCAGCGTGATGGCGGCTGCCACGATCACCAGTTGCCAGCCCCAGAACACGAACGGGATCAGCGGCCCGCCGAACAGCTTGGTATGGCAGGTGCGCTGTACCACGTGCAGGCTGGTGGCGAACAGCGCACAGCCACCGAACGCGAAGATCACCGCGTTGGTGTGCAGCGGACGCAGGCGCCCATAGCTGAGCCATGAAATCCCGTCGGTGAGTTCGGGCCAGTACAGCTGGGCCGCGATGAAGACGCCGACGAGCATGCCGACGATGCCCCAGACCACGGTCATCACCGCGAACTGGCGCACCACCTTGTCGTTATAGGTTTCGTTGAGTGTTGCCGAAGACATGACCTGCCTCGAGAGTAGGGCGACGGATATGATGCGTCGCGACACCGTTGATGATTTTGACGCAAGTCAAAACCCCTTTTCTGCCGAGCCTTCCAGCACCAACCAAAGCCAGTGCTGCCGCGGCTTTTCGAGCCTTCAGGCCGGTGGCGGCCGCGGCCACAGGCATCGTGCCGATGCCTGTGTGCAGTGCACAGAACGCGCACCAATGACGGGAAATGCGCGTCTCACGCCACGGCCTGGGCGTGTTCGCGCGTGGCCTTGAATTCCACCGCCGGCGCACGCTCCTGCGCCAGTTGCAGATTGACCCGGCTCGGCGCCAGATAGACCAGCTGGCCGGCGGCATCCAGTGCCAGATTCGTCGCGTTCTTGTCGCGGAACTCTTCCAGCTTACGCTCATCATCGCAGTAGACCCAGCGCGCGGTGGCGACCTGCACCTGCTCGAAAATCGCCTCGACGCCGTATTCGTCCTTGAGCCGGTAAGCCACCACGTCGAATTGCAGCGTGCCGATTGCGCCCAGGATCAGATCGTTGCTCATCAGCGGGCGGAAGAACTGGGTCGCGCCCTCCTCGCTCAACTGTTCCAGACCCTTCTGCAGCTGCTTGAGCCTGAGCGGATCGCGCAGGCGCGCGCGGCGGAACAGCTCCGGCGCGAAGTTGGGGATGCCGGTGAAGGCCAGCTTCTCGCCCTCGGTGAAGGTATCGCCGATGGAAATCGTGCCATGGTTGTGGATGCCGATGACATCGCCCGGCCAGGCTTCGACCGCCACTTCGCGGTCAGAAGCCATGAAGGTCAGCGCATTGGCCAGCTTCATGTCCTTGCCGGTGCGCACATGCAGCACCTTCATGCCGGCGGTGAAATGGCCCGAACATACCCGCATGAAGGCCACGCGGTCGCGGTGCTGCGGGTCCATATTGGCCTGGATCTTGAACACGAAGCCGGTCAGCGGTGCCTCGTCCGGCGCCACATTGCGCGAGGTGGTGGCGCGGGGCTGCGGCGACGGCGCGTGCTTGACGAAGAAATCCAGCAGCGGCTGCACACCGAAATTATTCACGCCCGAACCGAAGAACACCGGCGTCAGCTTGCCGGCACGGTACTGCTCCAGATCGAAACTGTGGCTGGCGCCCTGCACCAGTTCCAGTTCGTCGCGCAGCTCATCCAGCATCTTCTCGCCGATGCGTTCGGCCAGCCCGGGCGCATCGAGCGAGGGAAAAATCGTGGAATCCTGGCGGGTGAAATTGCGCCCCTGCTCGTAGAGATGCACCTCGCCGGTGACCAAGTGGACCACGCCCTTCAGGCGTTTGCCCATGCCGATCGGCCAGGTCACCGGCGCGCAGGCGATACCGAGCACGCTTTCCACTTCGTCCAGCAGCTCGATTGGGTCCTTGCCCTCGCGGTCGAGCTTGTTGATGAAGGTCATGATCGGCGTATCGCGCAGCCGGCAGACTTCCATCAGCTTGATCGTGCGCTCCTCCACGCCCTTGGCCACGTCGATCACCATCAGCGCCGAGTCCACCGCAGTCAGCACGCGGTAGGTGTCCTCGCCGAAGTCGGCATGGCCGGGGGTATCGAGCAGATTGATGATGTGGCCCTCGTAGGGGAACTGCATCACCGAGCTGGTCACCGAAATGCCGCGCTCCTGCTCCAGCGTCATCCAGTCGCTGGTGGCGTGGCGGGTGGTCTTGCGCGATTTGACCGAGCCGGCCATCTGGATCGCGCCGCCGAACAGCAGCAACTTCTCGGTCAGCGTGGTCTTGCCCGCGTCCGGATGGGAAATGATCGCGAAGGTGCGACGGCGGCGGGCCTGCTTGGAAACGTCGGGCATCAGCGGTGCACCCGTGCGGGCGCCGGAAAAAGTCAGAGGTCGCCAATTATAGCTGGCGCTATCCGTTACCGCCTGTGCCGCTGCTGTACACGCCCCAGCCACAGACCCAGTGCCACCCACACCAGCGCCAGCGGCAACACCACGCTGACCAGCCCGCCCAGCGCCAGCCCGACACGCCCGAGCAGGCCTTCCACCTGCGCCCCGACCACATCGCCGGCACGGTAGACGAAGGTGTCGATGAAGGCCTTGGCCTTGTACTTGTCCTCACGCGGCAGCACCGTGAACAGCGCCTCGCGCGCCGGCCGGGTCAGGCCGCGCTGGACCGCCTTGCTGCCCGCCTCCAGCAGCACCAGCAGCGCAAACGAGCCATAGATCGCCAGCCCGACAAACCCCAGCACCGTGGCCACCGGCAACGCCGCCAGCGCCACGCCCAGCCCGAAGCGCCGGATGATCTGCCCGCTCAGCGTCAGTTGCAGCACCAGCACCGCGATCTGGGTCCACATATCGATATTGCCGAACAGCGCGGTACGCGCATCCAGCCCGGTTTCGGCCGCCGCCACCATCTGCAACCGGGTGAAATAGATGAACGTGGCCATGATCGTCATCAGGATCACGTAACCGGCGATGCCCAGCAGATAAGGCGAGGAAAACACCGCGCGGAATCCCGCCCATGCGCTGCCGCCGATGCGCTGCGCTTCTTCGGCCCGCACCTGCGCCACCGCATCCGGCGTCTGCAGCCCACGGTCCGGCCGTATCCACACCAGCAGCCAGGCGGCCACGATCGCAAGACCCAGGAAACTTGCCGCCACCAGCAGCAATCCCGGCGTTCCCAGCGGCTGTGCCAGACGCGCCGCCAGCCATGGCCCGAAGATCGCCCCGAGCGTGCCACCTACCGCGATCAACGCGAAGAAACGCCGCCCCTGATCGGCGGAAAACCGGTCCGCCAGCAGCGCCCAGAACACCATCGTGGCGAACAGGTTGAACACGCTGAACCAGACATAGAACACCTGCCCGCTGACCTGCCCCACCGCCTCCGGCGCAAACACCAGCAAGGCCCAGAAACCGCACAGCCCGAGCGCGAAAAAGGCATAGGTGGCGGAAATGAAATGCAGCCGCCGCAAGCGCGCCACCAGCCAGCCGAACACCGGATTGACCGCCAGCGTCACCAGCGCGGTGCCGATAAACAGCCAGCGGATCGCCTCGATGCCGCGCGCCATGCCCAGCGCATCGCGTGCCGGCCGCAGCAGCATCAGCGCACTCAGGATGAAAAAGAAGAACAGCGCCGCCAGCAGCACCGGCACGACTTCCTCGCGCCGCAGATTCATCGCCTGCTGCAGCAGGCTCGGGCGTTCAGCGGGCGGATTCGGCAGCGGGCCGGCCATGCGGGAAACATCCGTTTGGCGCCGGCAACAGGACGCCGCCGGCCAGCGGCCTGAATCTAGCAGTTCATACCCGGCATCGCAGCGCCGATACCGCGCCCACCGGCCTGCACCAAGCGTCGTCCCCGGCAAAATCCGGCATGCCGGCAGTACGGACGGCGCTCAGCCTCGCCGTTTATAATGCGCGGCTTCGTCGAGGGGCGCTGCGACCGTGCCAGGCACGGCCAGGCTCGACGGAATCCGAATGCAAACGGCGCCCGGTTGCCTTTTCCCATCCCGCACACGCAGGCCACGGGACCGAACCGGAACACATCCATGAACGCACAACTGAAAACCTTCTCCCAGGACGGCGACTACAAGGTTGCCGACATCTCGCTGGCCGACTGGGGCCGCAAGGAAATCGACATCGCCGAGCACGAGATGCCGGGCCTGATGTCGATCCGCCGCAAGCATGCCGCGCAAGCACCGCTCAAGGGCGTGCGCGTGACCGGCTCGCTGCACATGACGATCCAGACCGCGGTGCTGATCGAGACACTCAAGGACATCGGCGCCGACGTGCGCTGGGCCTCGTGCAACATCTTCAGCACCCAGGACCACGCCGCCGCGGCCATCGCCGCCACCGGCACCCCGGTGTTCGCCTGGAAGGGCGAGACGTTGGAGGAGTACTGGGACTGCACGCTCGACGCGCTGTCCTTCCCCGACGGCAAGGGCGGCTTCCTTGGCCCGCAGCTGGTGGTGGACGACGGCGGCGACGTGACGCTGCTGATCCACAAGGGCTACGAGCTCGAGCAGGGCGACGACAGCTGGGTGAACTCGGCGTCGGGCAGCCACGAGGAGCAGGTGATCAAGAACCTGCTTAAGCGCGTCCAGAAGGAGCGTCCCGGCTACTGGACCCGCGTCGTGGCCGACTGGAAGGGCGTCTCCGAGGAGACCACCACCGGCGTGCACCGCCTGTACCAGCTGGCGCAGGACGGCAAGCTGCTGGTGCCGGCCATCAACGTCAACGACTCGGTCACCAAGAGCAAGTTCGACAACCTCTACGGCTGCCGCGAATCGCTGGCCGACGGCCTCAAGCGCGCGCTCGACGTGATGCTGGCCGGCAAGGTCGCCGTGGTCTGCGGCTACGGCGACGTCGGCAAGGGCTGCGCCGCCTCGCTGCGCGCCTACGGTGCGCGCGTGATCGTCACCGAGATCGACCCGATCTGCGCGCTGCAGGCGGCGATGGAGGGCTACGAGGTCAAGACCGTCGAGGACACCCTGGGCGAGGCCGACATCTATGTCACCACCACCGGCAACAAGGACATCATCCGCGTCGAACACATGACCGCGATGAAGGACCAGGCCATCGTCTGCAACATCGGCCACTTCGACAATGAGATCCAGGTCGATGCGCTGAAGGCGCTGCCGGGCGTGGAAATCGTCAACATCAAGCCGCAGGTGGACAAGTACATCCTGCCCAACGGCAACGCGATGTTCCTGCTGGCGGAAGGCCGCCTGGTGAACCTCGGCTGCGCCACCGGTCACCCGAGCTTCGTGATGAGCAACTCCTTCGCCAACCAGACGCTCGCGCAGATCGACCTGTGGGAGAAGAAGGGCGAGTACGCCAACAAGGTCTACATCCTGCCCAAGCTGCTCGACGAGGAAGTCGCGCGCCTGCACCTGGAGAAGATCGGCGTGAAGCTGACCAGGCTGACGCCCGAGCAGGCCGCCTACATCGGCGTGCCGGTGGAAGGCCCGTTCAAGCCGGAGCATTACCGCTACTGATTGGCGGCGGTTTGGCTGATGCCATCAAAAAGGGCGCCGAAAGGCGCCTTTTTTGTTGTTGTTGAAGCTCGCAGACCCACCCAGCCTGCGGGCCACCATTTCCCTCACTCGCCAGTTGAATCGTCGCTCTCCCGCGGGAACTGGCTGAACGCAGAAGCCGGCGCGTCGTGGCCCTGACCTCGATATCAGGCCCCACCGAGCGCACGCAGCCGGCTGTTCAACTACCGCCCAAAGCCGAACAGCCCGCTCAACGGATGTGCCTTGCCCTCAATCAAGGCCCGGATCAGTCCGGCGCCGATCATCGAATAGGTGATGCCGTTGCCGCCGTAGGCCATCGCGAAATGCACGCGTTTGCCATGTTCGGGATGTGGCCCGAAGTACGGAAGGCCGTCTTCGGTTTCGGCGAACGTGCCTGCCCAGGAATACGCCGGCTGCAACGGAAGCTCGGGAAACAGCCGCCGCACCTGCCTTATCAGGCGTCGTGCCTTTTTATCCACGCGCTTGTCCCGCCGCGCCGGAATATCGACGGCATCATCCTCCCCGCCGACCAGCAGACGACCATCGCCGGTGCTGCGCAGGTAGAGGTACGGGCGCGCCGATTCCCAGATCATCGTGTCAGCCAGTACGCCCAGTTCGGCTTCATCGATGGGATCGCTGATGAACGCGTAACTGCTTCGATTGCGCGCCACTGATTCGGACAACCACCGCTGCGAAGCGTAGCCTGCGGCCACCACAAGGTGGTCGGCCCGAACCACAGCACCCGTCTTGGTACGCACCGTGACGCCGCGGTTGTTGGCGGTGATGGAATCGGCCTGCGTGCGGTCATGGATGGCGGCGCCCTGCTTTTGCAACCGCGCGAACAACCGATAGGTAAACCGGTAAGGATCAATGCGGCCGCCCAGACGGCTGAGGATCGCGCAGGGCGCGTCGAATCCGAAGCGCTCGCGCATCGCGTCGCGCTCCAGCAGTTCCACATCGAAACCATGACGCTGCCGCAGTTCGAATTCGGCCTCCAGCGCCCGCCGGTGGCGTCGTCGACTGGCGTAATACAGGCTTTGCATGCGCGCAAAATCCACATCGCGCACGTCGCGCGCGAGGGTCTGGATCATCGGAATGGCTTCAGCGCAGGCGCTGTAGGCGATAACCGCCGGCGCTTCACCGAAGCGTTCGGCCAGATCGGTGAGATGCGTATCGATTTCATACTGCAGCAAGGCGGTGCTGGCAGCCGTGCTGCCCCAGCCGATGTCGCGCTGCTCCAGCACGACGGCCTCATGCCCGGCGGTGACCAGCTCATAGGAAATCAACGCGCCGGTGATGCCGCCACCGATGACGACCACATCGCAGCGCGTGTCCGCTTCCAGCTTCGGAAACGCGTGCATCAGGCCGTTCTTCACGGCCCAGTAGGGATAACCGCTCTTCAGGTCCATCGCAGGTTCCTTCGACAGTCAGGCCATCACGCATGCGGAGAATAGCGCGCGCAGCGGCTGCGCCTGCGAACCCGGCATCCATCCGATTCACCCGCTGGGACACCTTCATTCACATCGAACGCGCGGACCTGTGCCATCGCTTCGGCGCGGATGCGGGCAATCGATGGAAAGGCACTTCCAACCGGCAGGCCGATTGACGCCCGGCTCAGCCCGAAAAGCTGCCGCCGCTGATGGGCGGATGTCTGGCGAATGCAGACAACAAGGGCGCCGAAAAGCACCCTTGCTGATACCGCGAAAAACCCGCGTGTGACCGCCGCCGACGTCAGCCCAGTGTTTCGATGTAATCAATCATGCGCTGGCGGGCGTCTTCGTCCGGCAGGCGGCCGGTGGCGGCGCCAAGGTTGTCGATCAGGTTCTTCGGCTGGCTGGTGGCCGGGGTCGCGGCGGTCACCGCAGGGTGCGAGACCACGAATTTCAGGAAGAACTGGCCCCAGGTGGCGATGTCGTAATCGGCGGCCCAGTCCGGCAGCGCCTTGCCTTCGACCTTCTGCCACAGCCGGGTGCGACCGAACGGGGCGTAGACCAGCACGCCGATGCCGCGCTCCTGCGCCAGCGGGAAGATGCGCTGTTCCATGGTGCGGTTGTCGACCGCGTAATCCACACCGATGAAGTCCAGCGGCTCGGCCTGCATCAGCTTTTCCAGCGCTTCGTACTGCGGCTCGAAGGTGGTGGTGACGCCGATATGGCGTACCCGGCCGGCAGCCTTGTATTCGCGCAGCAGGCCGAGCTGGGTCGGGATGTCGGCCATGTTGTGGACCTGGATCAGATCAATCGGTGACTTGCCGACGCGCGCAAACGACTGCTCCAGTTGCGCCCGCGCCGCGGCGGGATCGGCGCTGCCACCGCCACGGCCGGCAACATTGAGTTTGGTCGCCCAGAACACCTGCTCACCCAGACCAGCTTCGCGCACGATACGGCCGGCGACTTCTTCCGAAGCGCCGTAGCTGGGCGCGGTGTCGAACACGCGGCCGCCGTGCTGCACCAGGGTTTCCAGCACCTCACGTACACGCCCGACCTCACCTTCGCCAGCAATGCGCGAGAACGAAGCCGAACTGCCCAGACCCACGACCGGCAGTTGCTCGCTGGTACCGGGGATCGCACGGCTGATCAGCGCGCGCGGGCTGTCGTCGGCCAGCAGCCGGGCCGGGTTGATGGCCAGCACCACACCGGCGGCGGTGGCCAGCTTCAGGTATTCGCGTCGGGTAATCACGGTGGTGTCTCCCTCTCCAAGACAGCTCCGGGTTTTACCACAGCGGGCCGGCAGCGGCGTCCGCTCAGCGGCGCGGTTCGTACAGCAGCGCGGATTCGGCCGGAATGTCGGCCACCTGCATCCATCGCACCCAGACCGTGCCGATGGCATCGTCCATCACCACCGAATCCCGGCCCAGGCCCGTGCTCAGCAGTTCCTGACCTTCGACATTGGACGAGATCACGAACACGAAACGCGGTGCCTTCTCTGCCGCGACCGGCATCTCGGCCTCTTCACCGATGGCGGCGATCAGATCCTCCATGATGCGTGCCGGATGCGGGCCGGTATCGGTATGCGCGAGATAAGCCGATGCCGGCGATGTCACTTCACGCGGCTGCCAACCCGGCGCTTCCGGCCCGGTTGCGGACGGCAATTGCAGGCAGGGCGTGCCCAGGCAATCAGCCGCTGCGGATTGGGCCGTATCCAGCAGCTTGCGCGCCGCCATTTCCACGCCGGCGCGCATGCCCTGACGCGGTGCCATCGTGAAACGCCACGCCACGTTCGGCCCTTCGCCAAAACTTTCGACCGGTGCCAGATACTCCTCCTCCACATAGGCCGCCAGATCCGCATGGCGCGCGGGGCCGAGGTTGAAGCGCTGGATCTGGACCTGATGAACGAGACGCTCCGGCGTTTCCACGTCTTCCACCACATGCCACTCCACGCGGTAACGCGCATGCGGCAGCAGCCCTTCGAGATGGTCGAGCAGCAACAGCGCGCGGACGGGTGCGGCCAGATCCGCATCCGGGTGGAACACCGAAGTGCCCGACGCAGGGAAGCGCTCCGGCGCGTAGTACGCATCGCTTTCCGCAGTGCCCGGGTCAACCTGCTTGAATCCGGGTGCCGCTGCCCACCACTCACCATCCGGCACGCCCTCCGGCGCCGCGCAGGCCGTGGCGACGATGCCGGCGGCCATCAGGCCAACGAGGAACTTGAACTGCTTGTGCACGATATGAACCTTGCTTGCGGGGCCAGCCTGTCTGTACGCGATGCGCCGGCCGATCCGGACACCATCACGCACCCGCACGCCAAACCAGGCAGCGGTTGTTGGCGGGCATTTCGATATCGGCCAGCAGCCGCAGCCCGGCGGCTTCGGCCAAGGCATCGACGGCTTCGAAATCACGGATGCCCGAGCGCGGATCGCGGGCCTTCAGCCAGGCATCGAACTGGCGGTTGCTGTCGCTGGTGTAGGCGCCGCCGTAGTTGAACGGTCCGTAGACGATCAGGGTATCGCCGCTATCGGCCAGCAGTTTGCCGACGCCTTCAAAGAGCGCCTGCACGCCATCCCAGCCCATGATGTGCAGCGTGTTGGCGCTGAACACCGCGTCCACGTCCAGCGCCGGCCACGCCGCCAGCACATCCAGTTCCAGCGGCGCCGGCGTGTTCGGCAGGCGCGCATCGTCGAGCCAGGCGCGGATGCCGGGCAGGTATTCGGCGCGGTCGCTGGCCTGCCATTGCAGCCACGGCATCGCGGCAGCGAAAAACACCGCGTGCTGGCCGGTGCCACTGCCGATTTCCAGCACCTGGCGGCGAGTTGCGAAGTGTTCGCGCAGCACCGCCAGGATCGGCTCGCGATTGCGCTCGCAGGCCGGGGAGTGGGGTTTTTCCGGCATCGCGTTGCCCATGCGATCAGGCCGGCGCCAGGCTGCCGATATCGATCACGAAGCGGTACTTCACATCGCCAGCCAGCATGCGTTCGTAGGCCTGATTGATCGCATCGGCGCGGATCAGTTCGATGTCGGCGACGATGCCGTGTTCGGCGCAGAAATCCAGCATTTCCTGGGTTTCCGGAATGCCGCCGATCAGCGAGCCCGCGAGCGAACGGCGCTTCATGATCAGGCTGAACACGTTCGGCGACGGGTGTGGCGTGGCCGGCGCACCGACCAGCGTCATCGCGCCGTCGCGCCGCAGCAGAGCGAGGAAGGCATCCAGATTGTGCGGGGCGGCGACGGTGTTGAGGATGAAATCCAGTTGGCCGCGCTGTGCTGCCATTTCCTCGCGGTTGCGCGACACCACGACTTCATCCGCGCCCAGCGCACGCGCCGCTTCGCGTTTGGAATCGGAGGTGGTGAAGGCCACCACATGCGCACCGAGCGCATGCGCCAGCTTGATGCCCATATGACCCAGCCCGCCGATGCCGACCACACCAACGCGGCTGCCCGGCCCGACCTTCCAGTGCCGCAGCGGCGACCAGGTGGTGATGCCGGCGCACAGCAGCGGTGCCACAGCGGCCAACTGCGATTCGGAATGGCGCACGCGCAGCACATAACGCTCGTGCACCACGATCTGCTGCGAATAGCCGCCCAGGGTGTGGCCCGGCGCATCCGGCGTGGCGCCGTTGTAGGTCCCGACCATCGCGTCGCAATAGTTTTCCAGCCCGTCGCCGCATTCATCGCAGCTGCGGCAGCTGTCGACGATGCAACCCACGCCGACCAGGTCACCGGTCTTGAAGTTTTCCACCGCATCCCCGACCGCGCTGACGCGCCCGACGATCTCGTGTCCCGGCACGCAGGGGAACAGCGTGCCGGCCCATTCGGCCCGCACCTGGTGCAGATCGGAATGGCAAACGCCGCAGTAGGCAATCGTGATCTGCACATCGTGCGCGCCGGGCGTACGGCGGGGAATCTGCATCGGTACCAGCGGCTGATCGCCGGCTTCTGCGCCATACGCGTGGATCAACATGGGAATGCTCCTTGAAGTAGTGAAAATCGGATCAGTGACCGCTGCGTTCGGCCGCACTGGCCTGGCGTACGGCGCGGAACTCGCTGTCGGCATCCCATGCCGGCCAGTCGACCGAATTGGCCACATCGTGCACCAGTTGCAGCACGACATCGGTATCGGCGGTCGGGCCGCGCATATCCCACCAGTCGCCAAACTCGTCGCTGGGCTGGTGGTAGTGCCTGGCGAAGTATTCGGCACGCGCCGCCATGCCGCCTTCTACTCCGCCATCAAGCTGGTCCATGCCCGGGCCGACGGTG
This sequence comes from Denitratimonas organivorans, assembly GCF_037478135.1. NCBI lineage: Bacteria > Pseudomonadati > Pseudomonadota > Gammaproteobacteria > Lysobacterales > Lysobacteraceae > Denitratimonas > Denitratimonas organivorans. Next base: position 98,726 of record NZ_JBBHDV010000001.1, on the reverse strand, counting down.
ATCGCCGGCACGCCGGCCTGCGCGAAGGCGAAATGATCGGCGCGGTAGAACAGCCCGGCTTCCAGATTCGGATCGCTGGAATAACCACGCCCGCGCGCCTTCGCGGCGGCGGCAAGATCGCGCTCCAGCGACACCTTGCCCAGACCCCAACTGGAGATATCACGCGTGGGGCCGTCCGGACTCCACATTTCCATATTGACCACCGCTGCGGTCGTGGCCAGCGGGCGCAACGGGTTGGCGGCGTAGTACGTCGCGCCGAGCAGGCCGCTTTCCTCGGCCGTCAAGGCGATGAACAACACGCTGCGCGCCGGCGCCTCACCCAGTGCCATGACCCGCGCGATCTCGATCATCGAGGCGATCGCGGTGGCGTTGTCGACCGCGCCATTGATAATCGCATCGCCGCTTTCGTCCGCATCGCCGATGCCGAAACTGTCCCAATGACCGGACACGATCACGGTTTCTTCGGCCTGCGCACCACCGGGCAGCAGGCCGAGCACATTGCGGCTGATGATGCGGCTGCGCTCGACTTCGAATGCAGTGGAAAAGCCGATCCCCTGCATCGCATGGGCGCGGAAGCCGTGCTGCTGCGCGGCGCGCTTGGCCTCATCGAAATCCAGGCCGGCCTCGGCGAACAGGCGCTGCGCGGTGGCCAGCTGGATCCAGCCGCGCACCGGCAAATGGAACGCCGCCGCATCCTCGCGCACGATGTCGAACTGCGGCGCACCGCGGCCATTGCGCACCGTGGCCCACGGATACGCGGCCGGTTCGGTTTCGTGCACGATCAGTACGCCAGCGGCACCGCGCTGCGCGGCCTCGATGTACTTGTAGGACCAGCGCCCGTACCAGGTCATCGCGCGGCCACCGAAGCGGCCCGGTTCGGTTTCGAAATCCGGATCATTGACCAGCACCACGACCAGCTTGCCGGCCACGTCCAGCCCGGCGTAATCGTCCCAGTCCAGTTCCGGCGCGGTGATGCCGTAGCCGGCGAAGACCACCGGCAGTTCGCGCAGGTCGATATCGCTGTCAGGGTGCAGCGATTCGAGCGCGATGTCCTCGCCGTTGACCAGTTCCCAGCGCGTGCCGTTGAGCGAAAAAGCCGCTGTCACCGGACCGTTGATGACCATCTTTTCCAGCGTCACGGCCTGGGTCCAGCCGCCGTTTTCGCCACCGGGCTGAAGCCCGGCGGCGGCGAACTGTTCGGCAATGTAGGCCACGGTCTTTTCCTCGCCCGGCGTGGCCGGGGCGCGGCCTTCGAACTCGTCCGAGGCCAGCATGCGCAGATGCTGCGCGAGGCGATCGGAGTGGATCGCGGCAGCGTCCTCGGCCAGCTTCACCACAGGCGCCGCAGGTTTCTGCGCCGGTGGCGCCTCGTTGCCGCAGGCCGCCAACAACAGCACCGCCAGCAGGCCGGATACACGCTTCATGGTTTGCACTCCAGATCAGGATGCGCCCATTGTGCCTGCGGCGCCGCACCTTGTGCTGGCACCGGCCCCGGTGCGATGGCAGACTGCCTGCCGCAACCGGCCACCACCGTGCCCCGGACCATCCGGGCTCACACTGCCGGGGCCCACGTCTTCTGGAACCGTGCCGTCTGGAACCGCCATGCCCACCCGTCCACCTGCGGCAATCGCCGAAGCGGCACGCGCACTGGCCCACAAGGAATGCGCGGCGATCCAGCAGGCGCTGGATTCCCCGGCGCAGGTGCACGAAGCGATCCATTCGGCACGCAAATCGATCCGCCACCTGCGCGCGCTGCTGCAACTGGTCGAAGACCGGATACCTGACGCGCAACGGGCCGACCGCATCCTGCAACGGGTCGGCGACAGTCTTTCCCGCCTGCGTGATGCGCATGTGGCGATCGCCACCGCCAGCCGCTTCATCACCGAGGATGGGCCGGAACACTGGCTGCCGGTGGTACAGCACCTGACCCGGCGGCGCGATTCGCTGCTGGAAAAGACCCTGGCACGCGACCCGGCCTTCGCCCGCCGCCGCACGCGGATCGAACGCGTGGCGCAACTGCTGGAACAACTGGACTGGGCCCGGATCCGTGGCAAGGATCTGCGCCACGGGTTGGAAAAAGGCCAGCGCCGGGTGGAAAAGGCCGCCCGTCGCGCCGCGCGTGATCCGGACCCGGACAATCTGCACCGCTGGCGCCGCCGGGTGCGCAAACTGCGCATGCAGATGGAAGCGGTGAAACGCATCGCCCCGGACATCGCCAAAAGCGCCGCGCAGAGCAGCACCAGCAAGCAGCTCAAGGCGCTACACACACTCAGCGACCAACTTGGCGATTGTCAGGATCTGGACGTGCTGCAAACCCTGCTCGACCGCATCCCCGCCTTGCCCCAGCGCGACCACCTCCGCGCCTGTATCCGCGCCAGCGCAACCCTGCCACCGCTACCGGGTTGATCTCGGAAAAGCCCAGGCTCGACTGGTCACCTGCCACTCCAGGTTCGTCGGTTCCGCCGACATCGCAACCAGCCGCACCGGTGAAGTTATCCGCGCCAGTTGGCGTTGTTTTCCCAGAACGCGACAGCTTTGCGGTAAGCATCGCGGTCCAGTGGCACGCCGGAACCGCCCTCTTCCACCCCGAGCGCGTTGCGCATCATCGTGATCGGGGCCATCGGGATTTCTTCGGGTTCAGCGGTGTAGATGCAGCCGACCACGCCCCAGTCGCCGTCGATAGGTGAACCTTCTTTCGCCAGTTGTCCGGCGCTGTACAGGATCACCACGAGGTAATCCGCCACCGGCGGCTCGACGCCTTCGAACCAGCGCACCAGCACCGGCAGTTCCTCGCGGCTGCGGGCCTCGTAGGCCGAGCGCAGCAGGTGGCGGTTGGCGTCGGTGATCGGCACCGTCAGGCAGCGGGTCGAAGTCCAGTTGCGGTGCACATGCAGGCGGCAGAATGGCGCGTAGCCGGGCAGCACCTTGAACGGCGGCTCGTCGTTGAGGCGCTGCTCAAACTCCTCCGGGGTGCAATCCTGGATGGTGTTGGCGCGCGGCGGGCGCGGAAACAGGCGGGTACGGGCAAACGGCGTCAGGATGATCGACATGGCAGGCAACAGCTTGGCAAAGCTGCCAGCCTACCCATTGGCCGCCGCGGCGCCAACGCCGCGACACCGCTTCGCGACGCGAAAAGCACGCAACCACGCGCGAAATCCGGCCAAGTCGCGTTAACCTGCGCGACAGACCACAAAAACCGCCCGAGGGGAGCGCATGGACCAGACCACCGCGAACGAGCGCTACAAAGCCGCCGGCGCCCTTTATCGCCAGGGCCGCCACAGCGAGGCGCTGGAAATCCTTGATGAACTGGTTGCCGCCACTCCGAATGCCGCGCCGTTGCACTTCCACCGCAGCCGCTGCCTGCGCGCGCTGCGGCGCGAGGCCGAGGCCATCACCGCGCTGGACCGGGTGCTGGAGCTGAGCCCGGATTACGTCCCTGCGCTGTTGGCCCGGGTCGAACTGGCGCGCCACGAGGGCGAAACCTTCGACGCATTGCCGCTGCTGCAGCGCGCGGTACAGCAGGAGCCTGACAACGCCCGCGCCCTGTTCCTGCTGGCCGAAGCCGGGCTGATCCAGGCCGCGCCCGGCTCCACGGAGGAGGCCGAGGCGCTGGCGCACCTGGAGCGCAGTCTGGAACGGGATCCCGGGCAGGCCGAAAGCTGGGCCTGCCGTGCCGAATTCCACGCCAGCCGCACCTTCACCGAAGACAGCGGCGAACACGTCATCACCGATCTGGTCGGCATGCGCCATGACCGGCGTGCGCTGGAACAGGCGCTGCACGACTACCAGCGCGCCGCCGAACTGGAACCTGGCAACCGCTTCGACCGGCGCATCGCGCAGCTGGCCGAACGCCTTGGCGACTGGCCGCTGGCCACCGCCTGCCTGGACCGCATCCTGGCACGGATGGCGCCGGATGCGCCCGGACGCGAACTACTGGTCAACGAGCGCGACCGCTATGCCGCAGGCGAGGCCGGCGCGCGTGACGAGATGGCGAAACTGCTGGAACAGGCCGGTGACAGCGATGGCCACGAACGCACACTGGAAGAAGACACCGCCCATGCCCTGACCCACGCCGCCGCCGCGCTGGTGCGCCAGGGCAGCGACCTGCCCGGCGCGCTGGATGCGCTGATCGACGACGAATCCCCCGAGGCCCTGCAGGCCACCACGATCGCGTTCCAGCTCTACAACTACGCGCACGAGCCGGCACCGGACCTGATGGAAGTGGACGCCAGCGATTACCCGCGTTACCAGCGCGCCCATGCCGACGCCTGTGAAAAGGCGCTGGCACCACTGGGCTATGTGCCGCTGGCCGACGCCGAGGCGCTGGGCATCACCAGTTCGCAGGGCTCGCGCGCGCTGATCCGCATCTTCCACCACCCCGAATACGGCAGCGCCGCGGCCTTTGCGCTGAAACCCAAATGGCCCGGCCTGCTCGGCTTCCTCATCCTGCTGCTGACCGGAAAATGGAAGGCGGCCTGCATGCTGGAATGCGCCACCCGGCTGGACAACGGCCTGTTCCTGCACAGCCGCGCCGCCGGCCCGGACCCGTTCGACAACAGCGCGATCGAACGCCTGCGCTTCGATTTCCTGCCGGCCGGCACGCCACCGCAGCACGTGGCCGAACACCACATCCAGCGGATCCAGTCACAGCTGGCCGAAGGCGCCAGCGTGGTCCCAGCCGACTCGCTGGAAGCGATCGAAGCCAACTGGCAGGAAAGCAACGAACTGAAGGCGCAATACCGCCAGAGCATTGGCTACGTCACTGATACCGAACTGCGCGCGCTGCTGGGCAAGCACCACGACACCCTTGCCGGCCTGATCCGCGATCGGCTGGCACTGATGGGCGGCTGATGACGGCTGGCGTGCACTGCGCGCCAGCACGCATATTGTTCAACCACCTGCCCCGGTCATGCATCACGGCGCCACCGGCGCCTCCTCCTTGACCCGGAACCAGGCCGCGTACAGCGCCGGCACGAATACCAGGGTCAGCACCGTGGCCAGCAGCAGGCCGCCCATGATCGCCACCGCCATCGGGCCGAAGAAATCGCTGCGCGACAGCGGGATCATCGCCAGGATCGCGGCCAGGGCGGTCAGCACGATCGGGCGGAAGCGCCGCACCGTGGCATCGACCACGGCCTGCCAGCGCGGATGGCCGGCGGCGATGTCCTGTTCGATCTGATCCACCAGGATCACCGAGTTGCGCATGATCATGCCGGCCAGCGCGATGGTGCCGAGCATCGCGACAAAACCGAACGGCACCCGGAACACCAGCAGGAACAACGTCACCCCGATCATCCCCAGCGGCGCGGTCAGGAACACCAGCAGCGAGCGCGAAATGCTGCGCAGTTGCAGCATCAGCAAGCTGAAAACCACGACCACGAACAGCGGAATCCCGGCCGCGACCGAAGCGCCGCCACGGGCCGAATCCTCGACCGTGCCGCCCACTTCCAGCAGATAGCCGGGCGGCAGCCGTTCGCGCACCGGTTCCAGCGTCGGCAACACCTGCGCCACCACCGTGGCCGGTTGCAGGCCGCCGTGCACATCGGCACGCACCGTCACCGTCGGCAGGCGGTTGCGGTGCCAGACGATGCCTTCCTCGAAACCGTGCTCCAGCGTCGCGATCTGCGCCACCGGCACGCTCTGGCCATTGGCGGTCGGCACCGCCAGGGAACCCAGCAAGGACAGCCGCGCGCGTTCTTCCTGCGGGCCGCGCAGCAGAATCTGGATCAGCTCGTTGCCCTCGCGGAAGGTACTGACCTCCATCCCCGACAGCGAGCTTTGCAGAAACTGCGCCAGATGCGCCGAGCTGACACCCAGTGCGCGCGCGCGCTCCTGGTCCAGTACCAGACGCACGATCTTGCTGGGTTCCTCCCAATCCAGATTGACGTTGGCCAGATGCGGATTTTCCCGCGCCCGCGCCGCCACTTCGCGTGCCAGCGCTCGCACTTGGTCGATATGTTCGCCCGACACCCGGAACTGCACCGGATAGCCGACCGGCGGGCCATTCTCCAGCCGTGTCACGCGCGCGCGCAGATGCGGGAAATCCTGCTCGAACAGCGCGATCAGTTCGTCGCGCAGCCGTTCGCGGGTTTGCAGATCATCGGCCAGCACCACGAACTGGGCGAAGCTGGTCTGCGGCAGCTGCTGGTCCAGCGGCAGATAGAAACGCGGCGAGCCGGTGCCGACATAGGCGACGTAGTTGTCGATGCCGTCCATCTGTTGCAGGCGTGCTTCCAGGCGTTCGACCTGGGCCTGGGTGGCGTGCAGCGACGCGCCTTCGGCCAGCTTCAGATCGACCAGCAGTTCAAGCCGGGTCGAAGACGGGAAGAACTGCTGCGGCACGAAGCGGAACAGCGCCACCGATGTCACGAACAACGCCAGCGTCGCCACGATCACCAGCCGCCGCTGCCGCATCGCACCCTCGACGATGGCGCGGAAGCGGCGATAGAAACGGGTCTGGTAGGGATCGTGCAGGCCGTCATGCCGCTTGGCGTTGCCGGCATGCGGATCGGGCAGCAGCTTGTCGCCCAGATACGGCACGAACACCACCGCCGCAATCCAGCTCACCAGCAGCGCGATCGTCACCACCTGGAAGATCGAACGGGTGTACTCGCCGGTGCTCGACGCCGCCGTGGCGATCGGCAAAAAGCCGGCGGCGGTGATCAGGGTGCCGGTCAGCATCGGGAACGCGGTACTGGTCCAGGCGAAGCTGGCGGCGCGGATGCGGTCGTAACCCTGCTCCATCTTGATCGCCATCATCTCCACCGCGATGATCGCGTCGTCCACCAGCAGCCCCAGCGCCAGCACCAGTGCGCCGAGCGAAATCTTGTGCAGGCCGATGCCGAATCCGTGCATCAGCGCGAAGGTCATCGCCAGCACCAGCGGGATCGACAGCGCCACCACCAGCCCGGTGCGGAAGCCGAGCGAGAAGAAGCAGACCACCAGCACGATCGCCACCGCTTCGGCCAGCACCTTGACGAATTCGCCGACCGAACCGCGCACTGCCGCCGGCTGGTCGGAGACTTTCTGCAACTGCATGCCCAGCGGCAGGTTCTGTTGCAGACGCGCCAGTTCGGCATCCAGCGACTTGCCCAGTTGCAGGATGTCACCACCTTCGCGCATCGAGACCGCCAGCCCGATCGCATCGCGCCCCATGAAGCGCATCTTCGGTGCCGGCGGATCGGAGAATCCGCGCCAGACCCGCGCCACATCGTCCAGCCGGAAACTGCGCTCGCCCACCCGCACCGGGAACGCTGCGATGTCGTCCACCGTGTCGAAACGCCCGGACACACGCAGCTGCACGCGCTCGTCCGGGGTTTCGAAAAAGCCGCCGGGCAGCACCGCGTTCTGTTCGTCCAGCGCCGCCTTGATCGCCTGCAGCGGAATGCCCAGCGTGGCCAGCTTGGTGTTGGACAACTCGATCCAGATCTTCTCGTCCTGCAGACCGATCAGTTCGACCTTGGCCACATCCGGCACGCGCTGCAGTTCGATCTCCAGACGGTCGGCGTAGTCCTTCAACACCGCATAGTCGAAGCCGTCGGCGGTCAGCGCGTAGATATTGCCGAAGGTGTCGCCGAACTCGTCGTTGAAGAATGGCCCGATTACGCCGGCCGGCAGCGTCGCGCGGATGTCGCCGACCTTCTTGCGCACCTGGTACCAGAGCGCTGGCAGCTCGCGCGAACGCAGATTGTCGCGCGCCACGAAGATCACCACCGATTCGCCCGGGCGCGAATAGGCCCGCACGAATTCGTAGCTGCCGGTTTCCATCAGCTTGCGCTCGATCCGGTCGGTGACCTGACGCGCCACCTCCTCGGCCGTGGCGCCGGGCCAGATGGTGCGCACCACCATCGCGCGGAAGGTGAACGGCGGGTCTTCACTCTGCCCCAGCTGGTTGTACGACCAGACCCCGAGCAAGGCCAGCAGCACGGTCGCGTACAGCACCAACGAACGGTGCCGCAGCGCCCAGGCCGAAAGATTGAAGCGGCTGTTTTCCATCAGCGTGCTTCCGCCAGATCCAGCGCGCGGTTGTCGTGGTCGACCGGGCGCAAACGCTGGCCTTGCCCGACCAGATGCACGCCGCCGGCCACGACCCAGTCCTGCGGCGTGAGTCCATCGCCGACCAGCGCCTCGCGCTCGCCCCAGCTGTTGATGTCCACCTCGCGCCGCTGCGCCGTCAGCGTCGTCGGATCCAGCACCCAGACGAAGGCCGCGCCCTGTTCGCCACCGACCGCCGCCAGCGGCACCGCCAGCACGCCGGCCTGCGTGCCGCTGACCAGAACGCGTGCGCTCTGGCCCAGCTCGACCAGGTCATCCGGCGCCTGGAAGGCCACACGCGCTGCGAAGGTACGGGCCTGCGGATCGGCGGCGGCGGCCAGTTCGCGCACCGTTCCCGGCCAATGCCGGCCCGGCTGCGACCACAGTTCCACCATCACCGCCTGGCCGACGTAAAACTGCCCGATCTGCAATTCCGGCACGCTGATCGCGACTTCGCGTGCGCCCTCGGCGGCCAGCACGAAGACCGTCTGCCCGGCCGCGACCACCTGTCCGTCCTCGACCTGGCGCGCCAGGATCACGCCGGCCTGCGGCGCGGTCAGCTGTGCGTAGCCGCGCTGGTTGCGCATCACCGACAGCTGCGCGCGGGCGTTTTCCTGCTGCGCGCGGGCCGCCTGCAGCGCCGCCTGGCGGGCCTCGAACACCGAGGCGCTGACCAGCCCGCGCTCGCGCATGTCGGCATAACGCGCGTATTCGGATTCGGCCAGCGCCAGTTCGGCCTGTGCCGCCGCCAGTTGCGCCTGCGCCGCCTGCGCCTGCAAGGCCAGATCGGCGGCGTCCAGTTCGGCCAGCAGCTGATCCTGTTCGACCCGGCTGCCCACATCCACCAGACGCCGCGCCACCTTGCCGCCAACACGGAAGGCCAGCGCCGCTTCCTGGCGGGCGCGCACTTCGCCGGAAAACAGCTGCATCCCGCCCTGCACCGCACGCGGCTGCACCACGATGGCCGGACGCGGCGGTGGCGGTTCGCTCTGCACGCCATTGCAGCCAGCCAGCAGCAGCGCCAGCACCACGCCCGCGCCGAATCCGGTGATCCCGTTCCTCTGTGTATTCATGCCGGCGGCCAATAAGTAAACTGGGCGGTACAATATAGTTCCTGAACCGATCAGTCCACTAATTATTTTCCCATGCCGACCCTGCCCGCCTCACCCGCCAGCCCCGGTCCCGGCCGCCCGAAAAGCGCCAAGAAGCGCAGCGCGATCCTCGACGCTGCCGGGGCGCTGTTCCTGGAGGCCGGCTTCGATGGCGTCAGCATGGATCAGATCGCCGCCGCCGCCGGGGTGTCCAAGCTCACCGTCTACAGCCACTTCACCGACAAGGAGACCTTGTTTTTCGAGGCGGTGAAGGCGCGCTGCGAGGAACAGCTGCCCGACGATCTGTTCGCGCCGCCGCCGGACGGCCCGATCGACCAGGCGCTGCGCAGCATCGGGCACCGTTTTCATGCACTGCTGGCCAGCACCGATTCGATCGCACTGCACCGGATGATGCTGGCCGATCCGCGCAACGTCGAACATCTCGGCACGCTGTTCTGGAACGCCGGGCCGGCGCGCATCATCGCCGGGCTGGAAGCCTTCCTGCGCAGCGCCACGCAGCGCGGCGAGCTGGATATCGACGATACGCGCGAGGCCGCCGGCCAGTTCCTCTGCCTGCTCAAGGGCGAGGTCAACCTGCGCATGCTGTGCGGGCCGGTCGGCTGCGTGCACGGCGATGATGACGCCGCGCACGTGGATTCGGTGGTGACGCTGTTCCTGCGCGCCTACCGCCCGCAGCGCGGCTGACGCGGCCTATTCCCAGCAGCGGTCGCGGCGCCCGCCCAGAGTCGCTTCGCGGCCGCAGTCACGCGGAGCGATGCGGCCTTCGGGTTGTTCGTGCAGCGTGGTGCCGGCAGCGCCGTCACGGCGCAGTTCGAACGCGTCGTAAAGCTGCCCGGTGACGGTGTGGGCGCGGTAGCTCAGCACGTCACCCTCGATACGGATCACCTGGAACAGCTGGGTGTCCTCGCCCACCGGCGCCATGCTGCGGCGCGCCTGATCCGAAAGCCGGTACTGCTTGGCCCCGGCCACGCTGACGATGTACTGCGGCGTGGCACGTTGCGGATCGTCGCCACCGCGTCGGCCATAGGTGTGGTCGTGGCCCTGCAGCACCAGATCCACGATGTGGCGTTCCAGCACCGGCTGCAGGTGTTCGCGCAACAAACGATTGTCGCGGCCTGCGCGCGGCGAATAGACCGGCTGGTGCAGCAGCACGATCGACCAGCGCTGCGGGTTGTCAGCCAGCACCTGATCCAGCCAGCGCGCCTGCGCCGGTGCCGCGCCCAGATCCAGCGCCGAAGTGCCATCGACCACGGCGAAACGCACGCCCTGCCAATCGAACCAGTAGCTGCTGGCTTCCACGCCCGGCGCGCCATTGCCCGGCAGCGCGAAATGCGACCACCACTGCGGCCCGAGCACGCGCCGCTCCTGTTCGGTGTCCTCGTGTTCCTTGTAGAACTCGTGGTTGCCCGCTGCCGGCGCGAACAGCATCCGCGCCAGCGGTGCGGTGGCGTCGAACCATTCGCCCCACTCGTCGTCATCGACCGCTTCGCTCACCAGATCGCCGGCGAACAGCACCAGATCGGCGTCCGGCGCGAAGCGCACCGCCTCGTACGCGACACGCGTGCCGAGACTGGCGTTCTTGTTCTGGGTATCGCCCAGATAGACGAATTCCAGTGGCGTGCCCGGCGCCGCAGCGGTGCGCAGTTGCCGCCACGGACTCCAGCTGCGGTCGCCCTGCACCCGCCAGGCGTAGAGCCGGCCCGGCTCCAATCCGTCCACGCGTACCTGGTGGTGATGCGCCAGGCCATTGCCGGCCAGCAGTTCGTGCGTGCTGGCGCGCAGTTGCCGCGGCGCACCATGTTCGGCCCAGGCATCGGGCGAATCGCTGGCCGGGCTGATTTCCAGCAAGGGTTCGCGCACGGCGGTATTGGTGCGCCAGCTGACCGAAAAACCGCGCGCGCCATCCTGCGCCGGCAATGCCACGATCCGATCCGGCAAGGGCGAAGGCGCATAGCGCTGCACACCGGCCGGCAGCAGTGTGTTCGGCTCCTGGCTGCGCGTTGTGGCATCGGCCTGCGGTGCTTCCGCGTGCAATGCGAACACGGATGCCAGCAGCAGTCCGCCGCCGATGGTTTGCATGAGGTTTTTCATCGCCGCAGATCCGTTCATCGGGCACAGGCCGGCAGCGCCAGCGCGGCGGCGATGTCGCGCCAGTCGAACGCGACCATGCCCTGATCGTCATGCACTGCGTACAGCGCGCCGTCCGGGAAGCGCGCGCTGGGTGCCTGATGCAGCCAGATGCCATCGGTATTGGCGACCTCGCGGCCACTGACCGCGCCCGCATGCGCCAGCGAGTGGCGATCGAACAGATGGAACACGGTGCGGCCCTTGCCCTGCTCGGTGGTGATCCACCAGCCGCCGCCATCGGCGCAGGTGCGCAGCGCGATGCCTTCGGACTGGGCCTGGAACACATCGCGCCCGATGGTGCGGCCGCGATAGTTGCCGGCCAGGTCGTAGACCTTCAGTTCGTTGGCATAGGTTTCATCTTCTTCGGCGATCAGCAGGCGGTCGTTGGCGGCATCGCCCCAGAGCGACTCGACCACGCGCAGCGCGCCTTCAGCCGAGGTGGCGCCAAAGCTGCGCAGCAGGTTGGCCTGCACTTCTTGCCCATCACGCAGCACCTGGTAGTGCTTGATCCGCGCATCCAGCTGTTCCAGCGGCGGCAGAATGTCCTCGCCATCGGCATCCTCGCCGGCCATGTAGGCATCGGAAACGTACAGCGCGTAGCGGCCCTGCCCTTCGGCATGCACCCACAGGCCGTAGGGCTTGACCAGATCCTGCGCGCCGAACATGCCCAGCACATTGAAGTCCGGCAGTTGCATGACCTGCACCCGGCGGTTGTCGCGCTCGACCACGAACAGCAGGTCATCGACCACCGCCACACCGTTGGGACGCTCGAACCGCCCGGCCTCCGCACCGCTGCCGCCGATGCGTTGCAGCGTGGCGCCGGTTTCGCCGTCATACACCACCAGCACATCGGTGGCTTTGGCGGTGGCGATCACCCGGATGGCGCCATCCGGCGTCTGCCAGGCGGCCGGGGAATCGATGTTGTCCTCCGGCATCAGCGCGGTGATGAAGGCTTCATCGATCACCGGCAGGCGGCGGCCATCCTCCAGCAGCAGCGGTGATGCGATGCCGGGCGATGCCGGTTCGGATGCCGTCACCGGATGGCCGGCGCAGGCGGCCAGCAACAGGGTGGGCAGCAGCGCCAGCAGGCTGCGGCACGGAGAAGCTGGGGTGTTCATTCGTCGGTCCCTTGCATTGCGATCGGGCCGGAAGCCGGCATGGCCTCGCCGGCGTTGCCACCTGCAAGGCCGGGCGTTGCCGCCGCCTCCGGCGTCCCGGAGACTGTATGTCCGTCCGGTTACGGCCGCATGACACCCCGTCCGGCCACTGCCACCCACGCAGTGGCCGGACTGCGTTTCTGCGCGATCAGTGCGTGCCGCCGAAACGCTCGCGCAACCAGTCGTCGAGCATGCGCTTTTCAAAGCGCAACGCATCCGAACCGCGGCTGCCACCGGTGCTCAGGAAGGCCGGATCGCGCAACACCGCATCGCCTTCGTCCAGCACCTGCCCGGCGGCATCGCTGAGGCGGTAGTGCAACTCGATGCGCGGCGGGTAGATATCCTTGACGATGCGCACATCGTGCAGGCTCATGCTGCGGCCCGGCTCGAACTCGCCGGCCAGGTCCACATCGCGCAGCAGCAGGTGCAGCTGCTGGCCGGGTTCCAGCATGCGCTCGGCGCGACCGGCCAGCCATTCGCCCAGACGCCGGATCGATTGTTCCGTATCGCGCCGCGCGCTGCCGTGCATCCGCCTGAACTCGCGCATCTGTTCCAGCTCACCGATCTCCACCTGCACCGCTGCGGCGGTGTCGGCCGCTGTGTCCTGCGCCGCGTATGCAAAAGCCGGCGCAGCGGCGAGCAACAGCATGGCTGCTGCCACCCGCATGTTTCGGGTCTGTCTACTGATATCCATATCCTTCTCCTTTGATGAAACGGGAAGCCAGCCCATTCCGTCCGGCCGCGCTACTGGCCGGACACCACGTTCCGGACCGGCTCGCCACGACGCCAGGCCAGAAGGTTTTCCGCGCTCTGCTGCACCAACCGCTGCCGCGCCTGACGGCTGGCCCAGGCGTTGTGCGGGGTGACGATCAGGTTCGGCAAGCCCGCTGCCAGCAGCGGGTTGCCATCACGCGGCGGCTCCTGCCCGAGCACATCGATCCCGGCCCCGCCTACGCGGCCTTCACGCAGCGCCTGTGCCAGCGCGGCCTCGTCCACCAGCGCGCCGCGCGCGGTATTGAGCAGCAAGGCGCCGGGTTTCATCGCCGCCAGCGCCTCGGCATCGATCAACTGGCGCGTGCCTTCGGTCAGCGGGCAATGCAGGCTGACCACATCGGCGCGTGCCAGCACTTCGCGCCATGGCAACGTATCCGGTCGTGCCGGGCGGCCGGGCAGTTGTGCGAAGAGTATCTGCATCCCGAATGCACCCGCCAGCCGTGCCACTTCACTGCCGATCGCACCGTTGCCGAAGATGCCCAGGGTGCGGCCCTGCAATTCCAGAATCGGCTGATCGAACAGGCTGAAATCCTCGGCCCGGCTCCATTCACCGGCCTGAACCCGCTGCGCGTAATCGCCCAGACGCGCATGCAATGCCAACATCAGCGCCAGAGTGTGTTGCGCCACCGCCGCCGTACCGTAATCGCGGCAGTTGCAGACCGCGATGCCGCGCAACGCGGCGGCGCCAAGATCGACATTGTCGACGCCGGTGGCGGTGACCAGGATCAGTTCCAGCGCCGGCAGCGCCGCGATCGCGACGTCATCGAGCACGGTCTTGTTGCAGATCACCACATTGGCCTGCGCCGCATGCAGCGCGATCTGATCCGGTGCGGTGCGGGAAAAGCCGGTCAGCACATCGCAGGCGCCCAGCAGCGGCGTCAGATCGATGTCCTGGCCAAGTGTGGCGACATCCAGAAACGCCGCACGCGCCTCGCGCATCGTGTCCGATGCGGGCGCCAGCGGGCCGACGGGAGCGGGATCGCGGATGTCCATGCGCACCACTTTATACCCGCATCGGGCAAGGCCGGTTCAGCACCCGGGAAGAAAATCACGTCCTGTGGTTTTCGTCAGTCGCAGGGCATTCATCCGCGTGGTCACCTCGCGCCCGGCCATCCATGGCCCGGTCGGGAACGTGAAAAATCCGCAGGCGTTCAATGCTCCAGCATCGGTGGCAACGGGCAATGCAACACGGCGCAGACAGTGCGCAGCAGTTCGGCTTCGGACACGGAGACATGGCCGTCGTGGCTGATCGCTTCGACCATGCCTTCCACCAGCAGCGCCTTGCCCATCGGCTCCACGCCGTCGAGCTGGGCCAGGGCGTGTTCCAGCGCCTTCACGAAATCGTCTGGCGGTGCGTAGCGCGTGGCGCTGCCGGGGAAAATGCGCGCCATGCCAGCAGCGTGGGCACGCTGCGCCAGCTGCGGATCGTCGTGCCCATGCTGTGCCAGCACCGCCAGCAGGTCCGCGACTTCGGCCCGCACCTGCACCAGCTTGCGCCGTCCGCTGGGAGCGAAACGGGAAGGATCCAGCGCCTCCACGGTCTGCCGTCGCAGCAGGCGGCCGAGGCAGTATTCGGACATCGCGACCTTGCCATCCAGCCCGATCAGCACCTCGCAGCAGCGCAGGAAACGCGCCAGCTCAGGCCGTGGCCGACGCCGCAGCACCGGGAACGCGAACGAGGCCAGCGGCAGGCGCAGCATCGGATGCAGCTGCGCTACGGTGTGGTGAAGCTCGCGCGTCAGCATCGCGGTGGGTTCGTCGATGAGCTGTCCGACCTGTTCCAGCTGGCGTATGCGCAAGCTCTGGTCGGCATCCAGCAGCAGCGCCAGGATCAGCGGAATGGCGCGGTCATGGCGGCGTGCCAGTTCGCGCAGGTCTTCGCTCAGCGCCTGCACGATCGCACTGGCGCGCTGGTAATCGTCGGCGGCCGGGGCACCAACCTGGGCCACGACCTGTTCCGGCCCGAGTTCGAGTTCGGCACGCGCCGCCGGCAGTGTTTGCTGCGGGCCGAGCCGGCTGCCATCGGGCGCAAAACCCAGCGCCAGATCTTCCTGCGCGGCGGAAGGTGGTTGCATCGCCCAGCGCGCCCGCACCTGCTCGAACGCCTTCGCATCGAAGTCCGGCTCCAGCGCCTTGATCCGCTCCAGGATCGGCGGATGGGTTGCGAACATCGAGGAAAATCCCATGCCCTCGCCGAACAGCATGTGGCTGACTTCCTCGGTATCACCGTTGCCCAGGCGCGAGCCGGCGGGCAGGCCGGCGATCTTCTTCAGCGCGCCGGCGATGCCGCTGGTCTGGCGGGTGAACTGCACTGCCGAGGCATCGGCCAGGTATTCGCGTGAACGCGAGACACTGGCCTTGATCAGGCGCCCGAAGAACAGCCCGACATAGCCCACCACCATCATCACCACGCCGGCCGCCAGCACCGCCGCCAGGCCCTTGGAATCGCGCCCGCCACGCACATGCATCAGGATGCGGCGGCCGATGATGCCCAGCACCAGGATGCCGAACAGCACGCCCATCAGGCGGATGTTCAGGCGCATGTCGCCGTTGAGGATGTGGCTGAATTCGTGCGCGATCACGCCCTGCAATTCATCGCGATTGAGCCGGTCCAGCGCGCCGCGCGTCACCGCCACCACCGCATCGGTCGGCGAATAGCCGGCGGCGAAGGCGTTGATGCCCTCTTCCTCTTCCATCACGTAGATGTCCGGCACCGGCACGCTGGAGGCGATGGCGATTTCCTCGACCACATTGCGCAGTCGCCGCAGTGCCGGATCGCGGGTATCGCTGGATACCGGCATCGCGCCCATCGCGCGCGCCACTTCGGCGCCACCGCTGCGCAGCATCGTGATCCGCACCAGACTGGAGATGCCGATCACCGCCAGCGTGGCGAGCGTGGTGAACAGCAGGATGCCGCCATGGCCGCCACCGCCGCCGCGTGCGGCTGTATCCGGTGATTGCGCCATGCCCAGCGCCAGCCACACCGCCAGATCGATCGCCAGCACGATGCCGACCACCGCCAGTGCGAACAGGACCACCAGGCGGCGCGACGAGGCCCGCGCCTTCTGCTGATGTTCAAAAAAGTTCATCGACGCTTCCGCAAGGGGCCGCCGCCGGGCAGATGCCGACGGCGGCCGGGGTCAGGGGATCAGTTGAACGACACCTTCGGCGCTTCGCGCTTGTGCGCCTCTTCGGCGCCAATCTCCAGCAGCGCGGCCGGCTGGAAGTTGAACGTGCCGGCCACGATGTTGCCGGGGAAGGCCTCGCGCTTGTTGTTGTAGTTCATGACCTGGTCGTTGTAGGCCTGACGCGCGAACGCGACCTTGTTCTCGGTGCTGGTCAGCTCCTCGGTCAGCTGCGCCATGTTCTGGTTGGCCTTCAGATCCGGATACGACTCGCTGACCATCATCAGCCGCCCCAGCGCGGCACCGAGGCCGCCTTCGGCGCCGGCCAGCTGCTGCATCGCGGCCGGATCGCCGGGGTTGGCTTTCGCGGCACCGAGGCCGGCAATGGCGCTGGAGCGCGCGCGGATCACCGCTTCCAGCGTATCGCGCTCGTGCGCCATGTAGGTTTTCGCCACTTCCACCAGATTCGGGATCAGGTCGTAGCGGCGGTTGAGCTGCACATCGATCTGGGCGAACGCGTTCTTGTAGGCATTGCGGGCCTGGATCAGGCCGTTGTAGATGCCCACGGCGAACAGCGCCAGCAGCACGGCACCGCCGAAGATCACCAGCAGGAACAACAACATCGCGGTCATGACATCTTTCTCCAGGGAAAATGGTGGTTGGCGCCGCAGGCCGGGCAGGAAACGACCGGACGACCGGGACAACTGCGCTAAACTGCCACGGAACCCCTTGCAGGCAAACCCTCCGGCAGTGAAACGCGTCCTTGCACGACCCGCGAGCCTGGCCGTTGTGACATGGCTGGCGCTGGCTTTCAGCCTCGCGACACCGGCGATCGCCGGCAACAACGCCCTGGCCACCAGCGCGGCACCCATCAGCAGTACGCCTGCCAGCCCGCTGGCGCTGCGGCCCAATGCCAAACCGCGCCCATCCGAACAGGAACTCAAAGCCCTGGCCACCCGCATCGAGCGCCTGGCCGAGCGCATCCTGAAGGACGTCAAGGGCAGCGGCATGGCGATCGCCATCGTGCAGGACGACACCGTGCTGCTGGAACGCGGCTTCGGCGTGACCGATACCAGCGGCGACGAAGCGGTCGGCACCGACACCGTGTTCCGCGTCGCCTCGCTGTCCAAGGCCTTCGCGGGCACCGTGGCCGCAATGCTGGTGCAGGAAGGTGCGCTGCGCTGGGATGCGCGCATCGTCGACCACCTGCCGGCCTTCAAGCTGCGCAATCTGGAAGCGGCGCAGAACCTGACCGTGCAGGACATCCTCAGCCACCGCATCGGCCTGCCCTACAACACCCTGGACCGGCTGCTGGAACAGGACGAACCCTATCCGCTGCTGGTCGCGCGTCTGGGCGATATCGATCCGGTCTGCGAAGACAGCGAGTGTTATGGCTATCAGAACATCGCCTTCAGCCTGATCGGCGACATGGTGTTCGCCAGCACCGGCGATTTCTATTCGCACCAGGTGGAAAAGCGCATCTTCCATCCGCTCGGCATGTACACCGCCACCTACGGCCGCGACGGGCTGGAAGACAGCGCCAGCTGGGCGCGGCCGCATATCCGCAGCAGCGGCCGCTGGACCCCGGTGCGGCCGAAGGAAACCTATTACCGCGTGCCACCTGCTGCCGGCGTCAACGCCAGCATCCGCGACCTGTCGCTGTGGCTGCGCGCGCAGCTGGGACATGCGCCGGAAGTGCTGAGTCCGGCGTTGCTGGAAACCACCCGCGAGCCGCAGGTGCATACACCCGGCGAAACCCGCGCCTCACCATGGCGGCGCGAGCGCCTGCGCGATGCGCATTACGCCCTTGGCTGGCGCATCTACGATTACGCCGGACATCCGATGGTCTACCACGCCGGTGCGGTGCAGGGATATCGCGCCATGCTCGGCCTGCTGCCCGAGCACGGATTCGGCATGGTGGTGGTCTGGAATTCGGAAAGCGCCGCACCCAGCGGCCTGCTGCCGACCGCGCTGGACCGTTATCTGAAACTGCCGGAAAAGGACTGGCTGCAACTGGACAAGCCGGTGCGGCGCGGTTATCTGCGCTGAGCCGGACCTGCAAAGCATCACGCTGATCGCTGTCGGGCACGGATGACCGTGCCGGCCACGCCTTGAGTGCGCGTCGCGCCACTGCGGTGACACGGACCAGATCCGCCGATTTGCCTCCACCCAAATGACGAACGCCCTTCCCGCTGGGCATCGGGAAGGGCGTTCATTGCGTCAACGGCAGCGGCGGCTGCCGTACCCGGCTTACAGCGTCGGCGCCACCGGTGCCGGCGGCATCGGAGCCGGCTTGGGCTTCTTCACCGCCTTGCGGGTGGGCTTCGGGGTCGCGACCTTCTTCGCCGCCGGCTTGCTGGCCGCCTTCTTCGTCACAGCCTTTTTCACCGCCGGCTTTTTCGCGGCGGCTTTCTTGGTTGCGGGCTTTTTTGCCGCGACCTTGCTGGTTGCCGCCTTCTTCGTGACCGCCTTCTTGGCAGCAGGTTTCCTGGCTGCGGCCTTCTTCGCTACAGGCTTCTTCGCTGCGGACTTCTTGGCGGCAGGCTTCTTGGCCGCAGCCTTCTTCATCGCCACCTTTTTCGCGGCGGCTTTCTTGGCAACCGCCTTCTTCACGCTGGCGGCCTTCTTGGTAACCGCCTTCTTGGTACTGGCAGCCTTCTTGGCCACGGCCTTCTTCACCGCCGCCGCCTTCTTGGTCACCGCCTTCTTCGCGGCAGCCGCCTTCTTGGTCACGGCCTTTTTCACGGCAGCCTTTTTCGCTGTGGGCTTCTTCGCGGCAGCCTTCTTGGCAACCGCCTTCTTCGCCGGCGCCTTGGCCTTGCTGGCGGCGCCCTTCTTCGGTGCGGCCGCCTTGGCGCTCACCTTCTTGTCGTCATCCTTCTTGGCTGCGGGTTTCTTCGCGGCAGCCTTTTTTGCAGCAGGTTTGCTCGTAGCCATCTTCAGGTTCTCCTCGTCAATGGACTTGTTGCGTCAACGCCCAGGTACCGCGCGGTCTGCGCCGCATGAAAAACGCCTGCATCCTTTCAGAGGCAGGCGTCGTGTCCGCGAGTCAGGCAAGTCGGTCATTGCGTACCGCAATGCAGGGGAGGCGACGCCACCAGCCACGCATGGATCGTGGCAATCATGTTGGCAACGCTTCCTGATCGATGTGGGTTGGTGCACCCGATATGCCTGAAACAATGATGTTGCGCGAAACCTAAACACGCATCACAACACTGTCAACAAAGCACGCTCTCCACATGACGAACAGCGATGCATCCATCGCTGATACGGACCGGAAAATCCTGCGCGCAGCGCGCGACGCGAACTATCCGAAGCAATGCATCCGACGCATCACAAAACCCGGAACACGACAGCGCCAATACAACGCAAACCCTTGTACTTCAAGGCTTGCCAGCTGCATCACACTTGCCATCGCGATGCCGCATGCAACACCAGTCGCAGACCGGGGCATACCGCGAAACATGCACGGCCATCCTGCAAACCACACATCTTCGATCTGCTACATCAAGACCATCGAGTTTCGCGCCGCAACATCACGATTGCGCGAAAGTTATGCCCCGGCATCACCATGGGCACGATGACGCAGGCCGGACATCCACTCCGCGAATGGCAGCTTCACGCGCTCAACCCGCACGATGATTCCAGCGGCGGGCAAGCAACAACGATGCATCCCAGCGTCCACTTGCAACGAACAGACTTTCGGATCGCGCAAACGCAACCGGCCGCACGAGGCGGCCGGTCAGTCATGCGGGATGGTGCAGAACGATCAGTTCGATTCTTCATCCACCAGCGTGGCGTAGTCGGCCGGGGAAAGCAGGCCTTCCAGCTGCGACGCGTCCTCCACTTCCAGCACGAACAGCCAGCCTTCGCCGAAGGCATCGCTGTTGATCGTGTCCGGAGTGTCGGACAGGGCTTCGTTGATCGCCACCACGGTGCCGGAGATCGGTGCGTAGATGTCCGAAGCGGCCTTCACCGACTCCACCACCGCACAGGCATCGCCCTGCGCCACGCGGTCACCCACGGCAGGCAGTTCGACATAGACCAGGTCGCCCAGCTGCTCCTGGGCATGGTCGGAAATGCCGACGGTGGCGCGGCCGCCGTCCTCGAGACGCACCCACTCGTGTGAGCGCTGGAATTTCAGGTCGCCGGGAATATCACTCATTGGTCTGGCTCCGAAGAAGAAAGGCGCCGCAGGCGGCGGCGGGGATTGTAGGACGTGGACGTGCCGGCATGCACCGGTCACGGCCACGATCCGCCATGGGTATCACGCAGGCCGGGCGCCGGATCAGATCTGGGCCTGGCCGTCGCGCACGAACGGGTATTTGACGATGCGTGCCGACAGCAGCTTGCCGCGGATGTCGACGCTGACCTCGCCGGCCTCGCCAGCCGGGATGCGCGCCAGCGCGATGGACTTGCCCAGTGTCGGGGCGAAGGTGCCGGACAGGATCCGGCCATCACCGGCCGCCGTCACCACGCGCTGGCCGTGGCGCAGCACGCCCTTGTCTTCCAGCACCAGCCCCACCACCCGGCTCGGCATGCCTGAGGCCTGCTGTGCTTCCAGCGCGGCGCGGCCGATGAAATCGCGGCCTTCGTCGAAAGCCACGGTCCAGCCCAGGCCCGACACCAGCGGCGTGGTGTCCTCGTCCATGTCCTGGCCGTAGAGATTCATGCCCGCTTCCAGGCGCAACGTGTCGCGCGCGCCCAGACCAGCCGGCTTGACCCCGGCCTGCGCCAGACGCTCCCAGAACGCGACCGCCTGATCGGACGGCAGCACCACTTCAAAACCGTCCTCACCGGTGTAGCCGGTGCGCGCCACGAACAGGGTTTCGCCATGCAGGCCGCGCGCATCGGCGGCGGTGAACTTGCCCAGCGCTTCGACCGCGGCGCGGTCCTGTTCGGACACCAGCTTGAGCACGGCGGCGCGCGCGCTCGGCCCCTGCACCGCGATCAGCGCCAGCTCCGGGCGCTCAGTGACGCTTACATCGAACTGCACGGCGTGCTGCTGGATCCACGCCAGATCCTTGTCGCGGGTCGAGGCGTTGGTGACCAGGCGGAAGAAGTCGCCGCCCAGCCAGTAGGCGATCAGGTCGTCGATGATGCCGCCGCGCTCGTTGAGCATGCAGGAATAGATCGCCTTGCCCGGCGCCTTGGCCTTGTCGACATTGTTGGCCAGCAACCGGTGCAGAAATTCGCGCACCCGCTCGCCGCGCAGGTCGATCACGGTCATATGCGAGACATCGAACATGCCGGCATCGCGGCGCACGGCGTGGTGCTCGTCGACCTGGGAGCCGTAGTTGATCGGCATGTCCCAGCCGCCAAAGTCGACCATGCGCGCTCCGGCTGCGCGGTGCGTGGCGTTGAGGATGGTTTTCTGCGTCATGGCGGCCTCGATCAGGTGGACGGATCGCCCATTATCGCAGGGCCGGGGCCGGAGTGGCCCGGTACTTGTGGCGCAACATGCAGCCATTCCGGCACAACGCCGGCGGCGCTATGGCGCGGCCACCGCATCGCGCGCCATCATGCGCCATCGCCTTCCGGACCTTGCGCCGATGTCCCAGTCCCAGTTCAGCCTGTTGCGCCGCCGCCGTTTCCTGCCGTTTTTCGTGACCCAGGCGCTGGGTGCGTTCAACGACAACATCTTCCGCAACGCGCTGATCATCCTGGTGACCTTCCATATCGCCGGGCTGAGCAGCCATCAGCGCGATCTGTATTCCAACCTCGCGGCCGGGCTGTTCGTGCTGCCGTTCTTCCTGTTCTCGGCCAATGCCGGGCAATGGGCGGAGAAATACGAAAAATCGCGCTCGATCCGCTGGATCAAGTTGGCCGAGATCGGGCTGATGCTGCTGGCGGCGCTGGCGCTGTGGCTGCAATCGCTGCCGCTGCTGCTGGGCACGCTGTTCCTGAGCGGCGTGCAGAGCGCGCTGTTCGGACCATTGAAGTATTCGATACTGCCGCAGGCGTTGCGGCCGGCCGAACTGGTCGGCGGCAATGCGCTGGTGGAATCGGGGACGTTTCTGGCGATCCTGCTGGGCACCTTCGTCGGCGGCTGGCTGATGGGGTTTTCCGCCGGCACGCTGTGGGTTGGTGCGGCGCTGGTCGGCGTCGCATTCGCCGGCTGGATGGCCTCGCGCGCGATTCCCGCTGCACCGGCCACCGCGCCGGAGCTGAAACTCAACTGGAACCCGCTCAGCGAAACCTGGCGCAATGTGATGTTCCTGCGCGGTCATCGCGCGGTGCTGAACTCGGTGCTCGGGGTGAGCTGGTTCTGGTTCTTCGGCTCGGTATTCCTGGCGCAGCTGCCGAACTACACCCGCCTGTATCTGGGCGGCGGCCAGAGCGTGGCGCCGCTGGTGCTGATGCTGTTCGCGCTGGGCATCGGCGCCGGCTCGCTGTTGTGCGAAGTGTTCTCGCGCCGCACCGTGGAAATCGGTCTGGTGCCGCTGGGCGCCTTGGGCATGACAGTCTTTGGCGTGGATCTGTATTTCGCCCGGCCCGAGATGGCGGCCGTTACCGGGCTGAGCTGGCAGCAGTTCCTCGCCGCGCCGGGCAATCTGCGCATCTGCTTTGATCTGGTGATGATCGGCGTCTCCGGCGGCTTCTTCACCGTGCCGCTGTACGCGCTGATCCAGCAGCGCAGCCCGCGTGAGCGGCTCTCGCGCACGATCGCGGCCAACAACATCCTCAACGCGGCCTTCATGGTGGGCGCGGCGGTGCTGGCGATCGTGCTGCTCAACTCCGGCCTCAACGTGCCGCAACTGCTGCTGGTGGTCGCGGTGCTCAACGCGCTGGTGGCGCTGTACATCTTCACCCTGGTGCCCGAGTTCCTGGCGCGTTTTGTCGCCTATCTGGCCGCCAAGGCGCTGTACCGGCTGGAGGTGAAACACATCGAGCGGGTGCCGAACGAAGGGCCGGCGCTGATCGTCTGCAATCACGTCAGCTACATGGATGCACTGCTCATCCTGGGCGCGGTGCCGCGCCCGACGCGCTTTGTCATGTATTACAAAATCTTCGACATCCCCGGCATGAACATCGTGTTCCGCGCCACCCGTGCGATCCCGATTGCCAGTGCGAAGGAAGACCCGGAGCTGATGGAGCGCGCCTTCGCGCAGATCGACGAGGCGCTGGCGCAGGGCGAACTGGTCTGCATCTTCCCCGAAGGCGGGCTGACGCTGGATGGCGACATCGCGCCGTTCCGCAAAGGGGTGGAACGCATCCTCGCCACGCGTCCGGTGCCGGTGGTGCCGATGGCACTGCGCGGCATGTGGGAAAGCATGTGGAGCCGGCGCGATTCGCGTCTTTCCCGGCTGCGTTTGCCGCGCCGCTTCCGCGCCCATGTGGAACTGGTGGTCGGCGAACCGATGGCGCCGGAGCAGGCCAGCGCCGAAGCGCTGGAAGCTCGGGTGCGCGAATTGCGTGGTGATGCGCGTTAGCCCGCGCACCCCACGCTGCCGGAGTCACCGGAGCCGGACAGGACGGTACGACGCACTGCCCGGGCCGGGCTTGGGCCACAATGGCGGGCCGCCGTTGCCGTTTCCCGTACTTGTCTCCCTCCCATGGCCCGTATCCCTGACGCCTTCATCGATGACCTGATCGCCCGCACCGACATCGTGGAGCTGATCGGTTCACGCGTGCCGCTCAAGCGCGCCGGGCGCGAACATCAGGGCCTGTGTCCGTTCCACGATGAACGCACGCCCAGCTTCACCGTCTCGCCGACCAAGCAGTTCTACCACTGCTTCGGTTGCGGCGCGCATGGCAGCGCGCTGCGCTTCCTGATGGAGTTCGAGCGCCTGGAATTCCTCGATGCGGTCGAGGAGTTGGCGCGCCGCGCCGGCATGGAAGTACCGCGCGAAACACGCAGCCGCAACGAAGACGGCCATCTGCGCCGCATGTACGACACCCTGGCTGCGGCCTCGCGCTGGTATGTGGCACAACTGGCCAGTCATGCTACCGCACAGCAGTACTTCAAACGACGCGGCATCGATGCCGCTACCTGCGAGCGCTTCTCGCTGGGCTACGCGCCGGAAGGCTTCGACGGGCTGAAGAACGCGCTGGGCCACGATGCCGATGCGCTGCGCCTGCTGGAAAGCAGCGGCATGCTGGCCAAGAGCGACGGCGGCCACGTTTACGACCGTTTCCGCGAACGGGTGATGTTCCCGATCCACGACCGCCGCGGCCGGCCGATCGCGTTCGGTGGCCGGGTGCTGGGCAAGACCACCGCCGACGGGCGTGAGGCCGGGCCGAAATACCTCAATTCGCCGGAAACCCCGCTGTTCCACAAGGGCCGCGAACTCTACGGGCTGTGGCAGGTGCGGCAGGCGCATTCGAAGATCCCGCGCCTGATCGTGGTCGAGGGTTATATGGATGTGGTGGCGCTGTTCCAGTACGGCGTCACCACGGCGGTCGCCACGCTCGGCACCGCGACCACGCCGGAACACGCCGAACTGCTATTCCGCAACGCCGCCGATGTGTTCTTCTGCTTCGACGGCGATGCCGCCGGCCGGCGCGCCGCGTGGAAGGCGCTGGAATCGGTGCTGCCACGGATGAAGGACGGCCGTCAGGCGGCCTTCCTGTTCCTGCCCGACGGCGAAGACCCGGACTCGCTGGTGCGCAAGGAAGGCAGCGCCGGTTTCGAGGCGCGTCTGGCGCAGGCCGAACCGCTGTCGGAGTTCTTCTTCCGCGAACAAGGCGCCGACATCAACCTGCACACCCTGGATGGCCGCGCGCGCCTGGCCGAACACTGCAAGCCGCTGCTGGAAAAGATCCCGGATGGCGCGTTCCGCGATCTGATGTTCCAGCGCCTGTCCGAACTCACCGGGCTTGCGGCCAGCCCGCATGCCGCCACCATTCCGCCACCCGTGCCGCCCGCCGCTGCCCGCCGCCACAGCAACAACACGCCACGCCGCAGCCTGGTACGCCAGATCATCACCTTGCTGCTGCACAACCCGGCGCTGGGCCTTCGGGTGGAGCCGCCCTACGCCTTCGCCGCGTTGCGCCTGCCCGGCATCGAACTGCTGATCGAAGTGCTGGACCTGATCCACGCCAGCCCGAGCCTGCGCACCGGTGGTCTGCTCGAACACTTCGCCGGGCGCGAAGAAGCCGATGCACTCGGCAAGCTCGCGCTGATCGACATTCCCGGTGAAGCTCCGATCTGGCAGCAGGAACTGGATGACGCGATCGTCCAGCTCATCACCCAGACCCGCCAGCAACGGATCGAGGAACTGAAAGCCCAGAGCCCGCTCAGCGCTGCGGAAAAGAACGAACTGCGCGAACTGCTGCTGGCACGGGTCGACTGATCCCGCAAAAAATCCGCCCGCACCGGCCCCACTATCGCCCGTTGGCCACTAGTATCAACCGACCCATGCTCGGGGGGGCCTGGGAGGTCGGGCGAACGCCCGCTTCACATCAATCCGCCAAGACGTCGTGTCTGGAGCGCGCGTGCGGCGGACACCTTTGGGGTATCAAAATCAATGAAATTGCATCAGCAAACTGCGTGGCTGCGGCGCGCGCTGCCTGTCGCCCTTGCCTTGGCGCTTGGTGTTTGTGCACCGGTGATGGCCAAGGATTCTTTCGAAACGGGCGATCTGACCGTGGAAGTCGCAAAGGACGGCATCCAGACCCTTGTCACACCCGCCCTGAAAACAGACGAACTGATCGCGCGCCACATCGCCGCGAGCAAGCCGGGACACCCCCTGCGCATTGCCGAACCTTTTGTGCTGGCGGCCAGTGCCAGCGACGTGGGCACCTGGTCCGAAGATGGCGACCAGGCGGTGTGGCAGCTGCGCATCCACAGCCCCAACGCCCGCTCGATCAATCTGGGCCTGAGTCATTACAACCTGCCGGAAGGCGCCAGCCTGTTGCTGCTCGACGGCAACGGCAAGACATCCATCCGCCCCTTCACCGCAGCCGACAACAAGCCCCACGGCGAGCTGTGGACGCCCATGGTGGCCGGCGAAGAGGCGATGCTGGAGCTGCGAGTACCGGTAGCCCTGCGGGATCAGGTGGTGCTGGCGCTGGGCTCGATCAATGCCGGATTCGTGGATCTGGATGACCCTTACGCCGCGGTGAAGTCCGGCTCCTGCAATATCGACGTGGTGTGCCCGGCGGGCGACCAGTGGCGCGACCAGATCCGCTCGGTGGGTGCGTACACACGCGCCGGCGTGGACTACTGCTCCGGCACCTTGGTCAATAACGCACGCGGCGATGGCACGCCGTACTTCCTCACCGCCAACCACTGTGCCAGCACGTCCGCGCATGCAAGCTCCATCGTGGTCTACTGGAACTATCAGAACTCCACCTGCCGCACGCCGGGTTCTCCGGCAAGCGGCCAGCCCGGCGATGGCCAACGCACCCAGTTCAACTCCGGCACCATCCTGCGCGCCACCCGCGCAGCATCCGATTTCACCCTGCTGGAGATGGAAGACCCGATCGATCCGGACTTCAACCTCTACTGGTCCGGTGTGGATGCCAGCGGCACGGCGCCTTCCAGCGCGGTGGCCATCCATCACCCCGGAGTCGAGGAAAAACGCATCAGTTTCGAGAACGATTCGCTGACCGCCGCCGCCTACCTTGGCGCCCCCGGCAGCGGCACGACCCACTGGCGCGTGGGGAACTGGGAACAGGGCACCACCGAAGGCGGCTCCTCCGGTTCGGCACTGTTCTCGCCCTACCCGGAAAAACGTGTCGTCGGCCAACTGCATGGCGGCTATGCCGCCTGTGGCAACAACGATGGAGACTGGTATGGCCGTGTCTCGGTGTCCTGGGCCGACGGCGGCACCGCTGCCACCCAGCTGAAAAGCTGGCTGGACCCTGACAACACCGGCGTCCTGCTCATCGATGGCCAGGGTGGAACGCCCTTCTCGCTTTCGGTGTCGCCAGCGGCCGTGGGTATGTGCGCAGCCGAAGACAGTGTGGATGTCGCCATCAGCATTGGCCAGAACCTGGCAACCTTCACCGATCCGGTCGATCTGGCATTCAGCGGACTGCCAAGCGGCGCCAGCGGCACCCTGTCCAGCACCACGGTAACGCCTCCGGGCAGTTCGACCCTCACCGTCTCCAACCTGGCTGGCGCCACCGCCGGCAGCCACACCCTGCTGATTGAAGCCAGCAGCGGCGGCGACCAGCTGAGCAAATCGGTGCCCTTCGAACTGTCGGCCGATCTGCCGAACAGTGCCACGCCGGTATCACCATCGAATGCATCGGTCGGCAACAGCATCGCGCCGATCCTGAGCTGGGATGCCGACGTTTCGGTGATCGAACATCGGCTTGAAGTGGCTACCGATGCGGGCTTTGCCAACATCGTGACCGACCAGATCGTGACCGGCACCACGGCGCCGCTGTCCGGGCTGTCCACCAACACCTGGTATTACTGGCGCATCACGGCCAGCAACTTCTGCGGCACGGCGGATGCGTCCACGGTGTTCAGCTTCAAGACCCAGCCGGCCGCGGGCGACTGCGATGAAAGTGCCGAGACGGTAACGCTGTTCAGCGAGGACTTCAGTGCCGGCCCCGGCAGCTTCACCACCACCGGCAGCATCGGTGCACAGACCTGGGCCCCTTCCACCGTGCGTCCCAGTCCGGTTTCCGGCGGCAATGCGATGCTCGCGGTCAACATCGGCAGCATCTCGGATCAGCGTCTGATCTCGCCGGTGATTGACCTGCCCGCCGACCAGAACCCGATCACGCTGAAATTCCAGAACTGGCGCAACATCGAGAACAACGGTACGACCGCGTGCTGGGAC
Source organism: Denitratimonas organivorans (assembly GCF_037478135.1). Lineage (NCBI taxonomy): Bacteria > Pseudomonadati > Pseudomonadota > Gammaproteobacteria > Lysobacterales > Lysobacteraceae > Denitratimonas > Denitratimonas organivorans. Next base: position 70,656 of record NZ_JBBHDV010000001.1, on the reverse strand, counting down.
GGCGGCGTCCTGGAGGTGGCGGCCAATGGCGGCGCCTTCGTGCAGGTCACCGGCGGTGCGCTGCTCAACGACCCGTACCGCGGTGTGATTTCTGGGAGCTTCCAGAACCCGTTGGCCGGCATGGCCGGCTGGTGTGAGCCAAGCACCAGCCGCCCCTACGCCGACACCCTGGTGGATTTGAGTGCCTGGGCCGGCCAGTCCGTACAATTGCGCTGGCGCCTGGGAACCGACACGTCGATGACGCGTGAGGGCTGGTATGTCGACGATATCCGGGTCCATGCCTGCGAAGCATCGACCGGTCCGCAGCCGGTCCTGATCTTCGCAGACGGCTTCGAATCCGCGGACTGAAACGGGTACGGCCTGCACGATGCTTTCATCGTGCAGGCCAGCGTGATGCCGGCAGGGTGAAATCTGCCGGCCAACGCCGCACACTTGGGCAATGAGACTTCTTGCCCCCATCGTTTCACTGTTTGGCGCGATTGCGATCACCGTGGCCAGCCCGGCGCTCGCCACGCGCGCCGGCACGCCCGCCACTGATCCCGCCTTCGGGCGCTGCCTGGGTTCGCTGCGCGGCAAGGCCGCAACAGCCGGCGTGCCGGGCGCGGCCTTCGACCATTACACCGCCACGCTGGCACCGGACCCGAGCGTGCTGGAACTGCTCGACGCACAACCCGAATTCACCACGCCGATCTGGGATTACCTGGCCGCGCTGGTCGATGAGCGCCGCATCACCCAGGGCCGCGAGATGCTTACGCGCCATGCCGGGACGCTGGCGCAAGTGGAAGCCGAATACGGCGTCGACCCAGCCACGGTGGTCGCGGTCTGGGGCGTGGAAAGTGATTACGGACAGGTGTTCGGCAAGCGCCCGCTGCTGGTGTCGCTGGCGACGCTGTCGTGTGCCGGACGGCGGCAGGCGTTCTTCCAGGGCGAACTGTTCGCACTGCTGAAACTGCTGCACGCCGGCGATCTCTCCGCCGAAGGGCTGACCGGCTCTTGGGCCGGCGCCTTCGGCCACACCCAGTTCATGCCCAGCACCTATGCCCGCATCGCGGTGGATTTCGATGGCGACGGCCGACGCGACCTGGTGGCCAGCATCCCCGATGCGCTGGCCTCCACCGCCCACTATCTGAAGCGCGCCGGTTGGCGCAGCGGTGAGCCGTGGGGCCACGAGGTGCGTATTCCCGCCGGTTTCGACACCTCATTGGCAGGCCGGAAAAACAAGCGCACGCTGGCCGACTGGAAGGCGCGCGGCATCGTACGCATCGATGGCGTACCGGTTCCCGCTTCCGACACCCGCGCCGCGCTGCTGCTGCCGGCCGGCAAGGAAGGCCCGGCGTGGCTGGCGCTGCGCAATTACGACGCGGTGTTTTCCTACAATGCCGCCGAAAGCTACGCGCTGGCGATCGTGCTGCTGGCCGACCAGTTGCGCAATGCACCACCGCAACAGGCCGCCTGGCCCACCGACGATCCCGGCTTGGGCCGCGACCAGCGCCAGCAACTGCAACGCCTGCTGCTGGCGCGCGGCCACGACATAGGAGAAGCTGACGGCCTGATCGGCAGCCTGACCCGGCGCGCCATCGTCGTCGAACAGCAGCGCCTCGGCATCAAACCGGCCGATGGCCGCGCCGGAAAGAAAATCCTCGACGCACTGCAATCCGAAGCACGGCCCGCTCACGTCAACGAAAGCAACACCGTACCCGACAGCAGCGATACGGAGCGCTGACCGGCATCCTGCGCCGACCTGCCCCGAGCCGTGACATTGCCTTGCCGGCGGCACACCACCACAACCGCAGCCAGACCCTGAAAGGCAAAATCAGCGCGCGCCCGACGGGGGTGGCTTCCCGCAGGTCTTTCGAAGATTTTCCGTAGCCACCGCAACAAAAAACCCGGCACGCTGGCCGGGTTGTCTGGTCCATCCGAATTAATCGTGTCAATTCAACACATTGGATGGTGGGCGGTACAAGGTTCGAACTTGTGACCCCTACCATGTCAAGGTAGTGCTCTACCGCTGAGCTAACCGCCCGGAACGCGTCGCCGGCAAGTGTACTGCGGGCGAGGGCCGCGCACTATAGCATCCGTGCCGGCGCGCCTCAAGCAGAATCCGCCGGGTCGGGCATCACTCCTGCGAACGCGGCGTCGGCGCCGTGACGCCCAGGTCGGAAATGCGCCACAGCGCCAGCGCCGCGCTGCTGCGCCACGGTGCCCAGCGCTCGCCGCGTGCAGCCAGCTCCTTCGGCGTGGGCGCGTCGGCAAGGCGATCCACGCGCTGCAGACCCTTGCGTACGCCCAGGTCATCCACCGGCAACACATCGGCGCGGCCGAGGCGGAAGATCAGCATCATTTCCACGGTCCAGCGGCCGATACCACGTACCGGTGTCAGGGCCGCGATGATGTCCTCGTTGGCCATTCCCTGCAGTTCTTCGACCGAAGGAATCTCCCCGCGTCCGGCGCGCCCGGCCAGATCCCGCAGCGCGCGCAGCTTGTTGCCGGACACCCCGCAGGCGCGCAGCGTCGGATCGTCCGCCCGTCCCAGAGTGTTGGCGTGCAATACATTGGAATCGATCGCCTGCTCCACCCGGCCCACGATCGTGGCAGCCGCCTTGCCGCTGAGTTGCTGGAAGAGGATCGCGCGCGCCAACGCATCGACAGGATCGAACGGCTCGCTCCAGCGCGGATCAGGCAGCAGCGGCGGGATTTTCGGGAACCAGCGCGCCAGGCGCCGGTCGCGACGCGATACGTGCGCCAGGGCGGCATCGACATCGAAACCGCGTTGATGATGTTGAGTGGACATGTTTCTTCCGGATGCGGAACCGAGCCGCGCGGATGCAGCTATGCGCGCAGGCCGCCAGTGTCGCATCCGGACGGCTGCGGCACATCGTGGTGCCGGGGCTCGCGATGTTCACACCAGAAACCGGGGACGGATCCGGGCTTGGTCCGCCCTCACCCGCACAGGCGCACGCGCACGCGCGGTGATCACGCAAAAGCCTGCCGATACGCACTGCATGGCAGCAATCGGCATGCTTCCGCGCAGTGCCAGAAAACCGCCGAATGCCACGCCGTGGCGGCTGCCGATAAGCCAAAAAGAAACGGGGCACGTTTCCGTGCCCCGTCCGATTCCCGCTGTTGAAAAGCGTTACTTCGGTGTGAATTCCATCCGCACCACGGCGCTGGCCTCGGAGACCGCCGGATCGATCACCAGCGGCTTGTAGGCATTGACCAGCCAGCGCGGCAACTGGCTGATGTAGCCCATGTCGCCGGGGTTACCGTCCTGCCCGCCGGGCGCGATCTGCAGCAGCGTCGGGGTGTCGGTCATTTCGCCGATGAAGCGGCGCACCGGGCCGGAGCCGAAGGTGAAGCCGTTGACGCTGTTGGCACGCGCGTTGTGTCCGGACGCATCCAGCACGTCGTAACCACCCTGACGCGCCAGGCCCGGCAGGCCTTCGCCCAGATGCTGGAACGGATAGCCGGCGATTCCCGGCACGCTCAGCGGCGCACCCAGCGTGTGGGCCAAGGTGATGCGATGCAGCTTGCCCCAGCGATAGTCTTCCAACTCGGTGGAGCCGCCGAAGGCGGGTGCGAAGGCGTCGCTGGCCAGCAGATTCAGCCCGTCACGCACGCTGCCCAGCAACACACAGTCGCGACGTACATCAGCTGCGGCATCGGCCAGCGCGGCCGGCACCCTAGTGAAGAAGTCCAGACCGGACGCACCCTTGCCGCCGAGCGGACCGAACGCATCAAGCTGGAACTTCAGGCCCGCGTAGGCTTCGTTGCCGCCCGGCAGATAGCTGCCCAGGCCAACCTTGGTCAGAGTGTGGTCGATGGTATTGCGGATCAGCTGGCCACGCGTGATCGCCCACAGCGTGGCACCGACCGAGCGGTCGATCTCGTCCTGCGACGGTGGTGCCAGCGCCATCGGATTGTCACCGTAGTCAAAGCCCTGCTGGATGCCGGTGGGCGTGGTGAAGTCCCAGGCCGCCAGCCGGTCCAGCGCCTCGCCCAGCTTCGCATCCTCGCCATAGCCGCAGGCTTCGGTGCGGGCGCGGGCGTTGAGCACATGCGGCAGCACCAGTTCGGCGTCGAGCTGCTGCACATTGGCCTGCAGCGCGATCATGTCCTGCACCGTCACATTGCCGCGCTCGATCAGCTTCTGCATCTCGCGGTCCAGCCGGCCCATGCGGTACGAGGAATGGCCCGGCGCGTAGTACAGGATGCCGCCGCCCGGACGCAGCTGGTTGAGCGGATTGTTGTCAAACGTGGTGCCGATCGGGTCGTTGTTGGCGTTGGCAATGTAGCCGCGTGCCGGATTGATCGTGTACGGCATTTCCTCCGGCGAGAGGATTTCGTATGGCAGGTTCTGGCCGGGGTAGCGGTTCTGTACCGGCAACCATTCGTTGCCGCCGGCGCCGTTGCGGATGATGTAAGGCGGTGCGCCATTGACGCTGCCGGCCTGCAGGTCCTCTCGGATCGGTGCTTCGGCACTGACGAAGTAGGCGAAATTGCCTTCCTTGTCGACGTAGCCGAAGTTCTGCGAGCCCACATCGAAATCCATCACGCTGGCGCGGAACTCTTCGAGATTGCGCGCGCGATTCATTTTGCGGAACGCCTCCAGCTCGTAGGTCGCGCCCCAGCCGGTGTACTGGATCGACAGGCCCGTATTGCCGGTGATCGACACCACCGGACCGTTGTTGCGGCGTGGCACGACGATGCTGATGCCGCCGTTGGTGTAGCCGATGGAGTTGTCACGCACCACGTTGTCCGGCACGCCATCGAGCTGATTGACGAAGTAGCTCTGGAACACCCACAGCACCGGCTCGCGCACGCCGTTGTAGATGGTGTGGGTCGGCAACCCGTAGGAGTTCAGCACGAACTGTTCCTGGTAAGTGTCGGTCACGTCCAGCGAGTTGGTGGTCAGGCCCCAGCAGAAATCCGAGGTGCAGCCCAGGATCGGCCACGGTGTACCCGGAGCGATCGAGCCGACCGTGTTCATCGGCTGCGGATAGCGCGGATCGTTGGAAACCACATGCCCTTCCTGGAACAGCATCGGCGTGGACAGCTGCAGATGCGGATCGTTGGCCAGGATCGGGCGGCCCGAGGCAGTGTGTTCACCGCCGACCATCCACCAGTTGCTGCCGGCACGGTCTTCGCGCCGCTTCAGGTGCGGGGCGATGATCGGGTTGTCGGCCACTGCATCGCGGTAACTTTCGGCCAGTTGCAGCATCGTGGCATCCAGCATCGGCGGCGAAAGCTCACCGGCCAGCTTGGCGTTTGCGGCGTCCGCAGCGGCACCGCCACCGGGCACGAAATCGGGGATCGAGGCCCGCGCATCCGGCGGCGCCGAGCGGTGGGTATCGCCAAAGAACAAGGCATTGCCATCGAAGCCCGCAGCGGCACCGGCCTGCTGATAGGCCCCCAGGCGGATGGTGTAGTCGATTTCCAGATCGAACGAGAGCTGATAGGCCAGCAGTTTGCCGATCACGACCGAATCCACCGGCGTCCACGGATCGGCCGAAGTCAGCTCCAGCGCGCCGTATTCGATCGGCAGCGGATGGGTCGCAAGCCAGGCATTGACGCCGTCGGCATAGGACTTGAGCTGGGCACGCAGCTGCGGCGAAGCCTTGGCCCAGGTTTCCCATGCGGCACGGCGCAGGCCCAGGGTGCGGACCTGGATATCCTGCGCCAGACCGGCGGCGCCGACCACTTCAGCCACGGTGCCGCTGGCGCCACGGCGCAACGTATCCATCTGGAAGAAGCGGGTGCTGGCGTGGGCATAACCCATCAGCCAGGCGGCGTCCTCGTCGGTGGCGCCGACCACCGTCGGCACGCCTTCCGCGTCCCAGGTGATCGTGCCCGGATTGGCCAGCCCCGGCCCCTGCAGGGTCACGCTCTGGCTTTGCGCCTGGGCGACGCCCAAGCCGAGGATCGAAGCGACAGCCAGCGCGATCAGCGTGCGCGGACGCGCTGCGGAAAAATACTTGTTCATGAATTCCCTCCCGGTTGGGACCACGATTATGCGTACCCCACCGTAGGGAAAAAAAGCCCTGCGCCGTTTACTGCCTAGGCAGTCCTGCATTGCGCCGCAGCAACTTCAGTCGCGTACTTCGCGAAAAGCGGCCACGGCCTGCAGCAGCCAGCCCAGCATGAAGGCGATGCCGCCGAACGGCGCCAGCACCGCCGGAGCGTTCCACAGTGCGGCTGCCACGAGGCTGCCGCAGAACAGGAAGCACCCGGCCAGCCAGCAGACCAGGCTGATGGCGGACAGAAAGCCGCGTTGCCGCAGCGCAAAAACCGCAAGCGCCAGACCATGGAAAAAAAGATAAAGCGTGGCGGTATCCAGTCGCGCCTGCGCCTGTTCCGGCGCCGCGTGCGCAGACCATGCGCCCAGTGCCACCGCGCAGGCGCAGAAAACCGCACCCAGCGCGGCGGCGATCCGGCGCCCGGCCACGGGGCTTGCCGTGGCCGGGCCGCTCTGCTGCGGAGCATCGTGCACGCTGCTATTCCTTGGGCTTCAGATAGTCCTCCAATCCCTTGTTGAGATTGGAGGCCTTGTACAGCGGTAGCACATAGACCCGGTCCTGGTGGACCTGCTCGAAGGCGGCGACCTGCGCGGCGAGGGATTCCAGCGTTTCGGCCGCTGCTTCTTCCGGCGCCACACCGTCTTCACCTGTGGCGGAAACTTCCGCCTCGTCGGCGGCCAGTTCCGTTCGCGCGTCGATCCAGGCCTGTGCGGCGGCCTCGTCCAGTGCCATCGACAGGCGTGCGAAAGTGCGCTCGTCCTGCTGCCAGGAGCGCAGCGTCAGCCGGCGCCCGTCACGCAGACTGAAGCGGGCTTCCTGTATCGCCTCCGGCTCGGGCATTTCGTCCAGCGTGAAGACATCCTCGAAACTCAGCCCGGACAACACCCCGGCCAGCGCCTCGCGGGTATAACCCTCGGCCGGTTCGCGCCCGCGCGGCAGCTCGACGAAGGCGAAATCCGATGCTGCGTCGTCCTCGGCACTGCGGGCCAGTTCGATCACCGGTCCTTCGATCGGCTGCACCCGGATCGCGTCGATGCGGTTGGCGCCGATGTCGATCAGTTCCCTGACCAGCCAGTTGGCCGGATTGCGTTCCACTGCGATATTGTTGCCGACCAGCCAGCTCTGGTCTTCGGCGACGTGGCGCACATAGGTGCCGCTGCCGCGCACAACGTTGTCGCCGAACACGATGGCGAACTGATGGCTGCCGGCGTCGATATCGACCTGCACTCCGTGCGCATCGGCGGCAGAAACATCTTCCACGCCCAGCTGCGCGTGGCGCTCGGGCAACGCGGTCTTGGGTTCGATCTTCTGCGCCAGTGCGATGGCCGAAAGCAGGCTGCGCAGCTTTTCCACGTCGACCGGATAGCCGCCCTTTTCGAGTAGTTTCCACTGCCCGCTGCCGTCTCGCTGCAGCGTCGCCAGCACCGTGTTGCCGGCGCCGGTGATGCGTACCTGGGTGACTTGATCCAGTTGCGAACCCAGCCCGGGCGCCAAGGCGCCGCCTTCGATTCCACTGGACTGTGGACTGCGGGTGGAGGCCAGCCAGATCGCGGCGAGCATGGCCACGATCGCGGCGATGACAAGGATGCGGGTCTTCATGCCGTGGCCCTCCGCGCACGCTGGCGCGCACGCCAGCCGACGAATACCAGTGCGCCGATCGTCAACAGCAGCGGCACGCCGGCGATGTTGAGGAACTTGAGCTTGGCGCCCAACTGCTGGATGTCTTCGTCCAGTTGGCGGCGCACCTGACGCAGCTCCTTGCGGATGCGCAGTTTTTCTTCCTGGAACTGGAGCAGTTCGGCTTGCTGCTCCGGGCTCAGCGACAGCGAGTTGCCGCCGGGCTGGGTCTGTTGCAGCGCGGCCAGTTTCTCCTCGGTTTCCTGCAGACGCGCCTGCAACTCGCGCTCCTTGGCGCGGAAGCGCGCATCGGCTTCGACCCGCAACGCATCCACCGTGGTGAACGGGCGGTGCGAGCCGGCGCGGGTACGCACCGCGATCAGGTCGGCGCTACCGATCAGGTTGTCGATCGCGTTGATCACCAGATCGCCATTGCTGGCGAAGGCGTTGACCACGCGCTGCCCGAAGAACTGCTGCGCCTGCGCCCAGAGGCGGTCGCTGAGCAGATCGGTATCGGCCACCAGGATGATGTTGGCAGGCTCCGAGCTTTCCGCCAGGTGCCCTTCGCCGCTGCGCTCGGGGAAGGCGCTCTTGAGCGTGCCATTGAGCCGCACCGCGATCGCGTGGCGTTCGCCACCGGGATTGAAATCGGCGAACAGCGTCGACGGATCAGGCAGGAAGCGCAGCCGCTCGGCATCCACGGTGCTGGAATTGGCCGAGCTTTGCAGCAGCGGCTCCAACGTCACAGCGGCATCGGGCGCCAGATCGAAACTACCGACGCTGGACAGGTTGATGGTGCCCAGCTGGGCGGTGACCACATCGTCCGGATTGACATCCTCGCCGCCGAGCCCGATCACACCCGGATGCCGCACCGGCGGCATGCCGGCCTGGACCTGGATAGCCAGCGCGCGTTGTGCGTCCAGCACCACCCGCTGGGGGTCATAGCGCACGCCCCAGGCGGAGAACAGTTCCGGCAGGTCCGAGGACTTGTCATCGAACATGGCCTGGGTCGGGTCGGCCGACTGGCCCGGCTGCTCGGCCTCGGCATGCGGATCCACGAACACCAGCAGCCGTCCGCCACGCAGCACGAACTGGTCGATCGCATACAGCGTGTCGCTGCCCAGGCCCTTCGGATGCACCAGCACCAGCGCATCAACCTCGTCCGGAATCTGCGTGACATTGGTTTCCACGCGCTGGATTTCAAACAGATTGCGCATCTCCGAATCGATGATCCAGCCCGGCGTCGGGCGCCCGGCGGCCGGATCGAAACTCGGCCCCATCGGCAGCGTGCCCATCATTCCAACCACCGGCCGGCCCTGCTGCGACAAGCTCGACACAAGCTTGGCCAGGTCGTATTCGAGGAAGGCTTCCTTGTCCGGCTGGAAGAACGGAATCGCGGCCTCGTCACCGACGCTGTTGCTGCCGGCAAGGCCGAAGAACAGCGTGTCGCCGGCGTTGCCCAGCGGGATCGCCTGCAAGCCGGCGGCGGTGGCGCGGTCCTCGTCCTCGGAGAACGGCTGCGGGTCGATCACCGCCAGGCGCAGTTTGCCGCCCGAGCGCGCCGCCATTTCCTCCAGCATCTCGCGCACGCGGGTGGCATAGGTGCGCAGCTGCGGCAGATCGCGTGCGGCGTGGTCGGAATAGTAGAAGTTCAGGTTCACCGGCTCATCCAGCTTGCCGATGATCGCGCGGGTGCCTTCGGTCAGCGTGTACAGCCGGTTCTGGGTCAGGTCCACGCGCGCACCGCGCAGCACGATATTGCCCAGCACTACCAGGGCGATGAACAGCAGCGCCAGCGCCAGCAGCGCGACGCCGGTGGAAATGCGTCGTTGATTGATTGTCATGTCAGGCCCTCAATCGGCTTTCCTGAGGTCGATCACCAGCGCGCAGGCGACCAGCCAGAACACGATGGTGAGCACGAAATACAGCGCGTCGCGCAGGTCGACCACGCCCTTGGCGATGGCCGAGAAATGGGTCAGGAAGCTGAGCCCGGCGACCGCATCGACCACGCCCTGCGGGAAGATCGCGCTGATCGCTTCCAGCACCAGCGAAAAGCCCGCCAGCAGCAGCACGAAACACACCACCACGGTCAGGATGAAGGCGATCACCTGGTTGCGCGTGGCGGCCGAAAGACAGGCGCCGATCGCAAGGAATGCGCCCGCCATCAGCGCACTGCCCAAATAACCGGCCAGGATCGCGCCGTTGTCCGGATCGCCCAGGTAGTTGACCGTGAGCCAGATCGGGACAGTCAGCGCCAGCGCGATGCAGATGAAGGCCCAGGCCGCCAGGAACTTGCCCAGCACCGCCTGCCACATCGTCACCGGCAATGTCAGCAGCAATTCGATCGTGCCGCTCTTGCGCTCCTCGCTCCACAGGCGCATCGACACCGCCGGCACCAGGAACAGGTACAGCCACGGGTGGAAATTGAAGAACGGTTGCAGATCGGCCTGGCCGCGCTCGTAGAAGCCGCCCAGATAGAACGTGAAAGCGCCGGCTAGCACCAGGAAGATCACGATGAACACATACGCGACGGGCGTGGCGAAATAGCTCGCCAGCTCGCGCTTGAAGATCGCGCGGACCGGGTTCATGCGGCCTCCTTCGCGGGCTGCGCCGCCTGGGTGATGTTGCGGAACACCTCGTCGAGACGACCGCGCTCCAGCTGTACCTCGCTGACCGGCACCGACTGGCTGCGCAGGAACTCGCCGACCTGCTCGAAGATCTTCTGCCCGGCGCGCGGGAACGCGGTGATGCGCCCATCCTGCGCGTCGATCTCGACCTGCGCCACGCCTTCCACCCGCAGCAGGCCATCGCGAACCGCCAACGGCTCGGGCGTGGTCAGCGACACCGCACCGTGGTAGCGCGAACGCGCTTCCAGTTCGGCCGGGGTGCTGTCGGCCAGCACGCGGCCGGAAGCAATGATGATTGCGCGGCTGCACACCGCATTGACCTCCTCCAGGATGTGAGTCGAGATCACGATGGTGCGCTGCGCCGCCATCGACTGGATCAGACTGCGCACCTCATGTTTCTGGTTCGGGTCCAGCCCGTCGGTGGGCTCGTCCAAGATGAGTACGCGTGGATCGTGCAGGATCGCCTGGGCCAAACCGACGCGACGGCGGAATCCCTTGGACAGGGTGTCGATCACCTGCATCAGCACGCCGCCCAGTTGCAGCCGGCCAACCGCATCGTCGAGCCGCTCGCGCCGCTGCGCGCCCTGCAGGCCGCGCACATCGGCGATGAAGTTGAGAAAACCCCAGACCGTCATCTCGCCATAGCTGGGCGCGCCTTCGGACAGATAACCCAGTTCGCGCCGGGCCTGGATCGACTGCTCGCGCACATCGAATCCGCAGACTTTCGCGCTCCCCGAGCTGGGGGTCAGGAAGCCTGCAATCATCTTCATCGTGGTGGACTTACCGGCGCCGTTGGGGCCGAGGAAGCCGAGCACCTGCCCGGGCTCGACCCGGAAGGACACGTCATCGACCGCCTGGATGCGGCCATAACGTTTGGACAAATTCTGGGTTTCTATCATGGCTTTCTCCCTTGGGATGCGGGCAGCGCACCGATCCGTCGGGAACGGAGCGCCGCAACGCGCGCCGAATTACCACGAAAGTAGATGAAAGTTCCCGCCCCGCTGCCGGCGGCGACAGGATGAAAACCGGATCCCGGCAGCGGATGGCGTCTGCCGGACGGCTGCGCCGGGATGCAAAACGGCCGGCACGTCCAAGCGTGCCGGCCGGTGTTTCAATTGTCGATCAGCGGATCGGCCAGTAGACGCGGAACAGCGCGTCTTCGGCGGCGGTCTCGTCAATCTCGGTCAGATATTCCTCGAATGCACGCTCATGCAGCTGCTCGCCATGCGCGGCGGCATAGGAACGCAGCTGGTCGCGGATCAGCGGCAGCGCGGCCGGATGGCCACGGTATGGCGCCACCACCACACGACCGCCGTAGCTCTGCCCGCTGTGGACGTTGTCCGGCAGGTTCAGGCCTTCCAGCGGCTCGGGGGCGGCCAGCAGGGTCTCGTCGGCTTCGGCTTCATCAGCGGCTTCACCATCGCTGTCGGCAACCGCCTCGGCTTCGCCGTTGGCTGCCGGCTCGTCGCCGCCATTGGCCGGAGCATCAGCATCCAGCTCCGTATCCGGCCTCGGCAGTGCGACCGGAATAGCGACATCGAACTCATACTTTTCCGCACCGAAACTGGTGGTGATCAGACGCGGCCGACCGGCTTCCACCAGCTTGTTGGCACTGATCGCGGCGCGCAGATCCTTCAGCGCCACATCCATCGCATTCTCCACCGCGGTGATGTTGCGATCCGCAGTGGTGGTGATGTACAGGATGTTCTTCGGTGCGATCTGGTCGACCTGGACATCCAGGCTGCGGTAATCGAAGTTCGGCATCGAAGCCAGCAGGTTCGCCAGGTTGGCGGCACCGCGCTTGATGTCGTCACCGGCGGTGCGGTCCACGTACAGGCCGGCGTAGCGGCCCAGCAGGTTCCAGCCGTAATCGACCGAATACAGCCAGTCGATGGTGACGACCTTGCCGCGCTGGCTCAGCGTCAGCAGGTGGTTCTTGTTCTGGCCGTAGGCATCGTTGTAGACCGCGTAGCGCACCAGTGCATCGGGCTCGCTCTCGCTGATGCGCCAGGTGCCCTCGCCGATCTCCGGGCGGGCCGACTTGTATTCCAGATGCGCACCGACACCGCGCTCGGGGCCGGAAATCGTGTACTCCACCTGCGGGTCGTGCTGACGCAACGGATTCCAGTCGGTGAAACGCTTGAAGCTGTTCAGGGTGTCATACACCTGCCGCAGGGGATGACTGGTTTCCACACTGTGCTGCACCGTGCGCTTGTCGGGCAGGAACACGCCGACCAGCACGAACAGTGCGACCACGATCAAAACGGACGTCAGCAACTCAAAAAAACGGGTCATTCGGGATTCTCCGGGGGGCTCCTTGCTCGCCACACCCGATCGGAAAAGGACGGCATTGCGTCTTCCCGGCCGGGAGCGGCGAAGCATAGCTGAAGCCAGCATGAGCCGCACGGGGTTTCGGCCGATCCGGCCACGGCATTGCGCAAACCGTGCGGCGGCGCCCGCTGCCTGCCCGGATCAGCCCCGGGCTCAACCTGCATTCAGCACGGCCCGGACGCGCGCCATGCCCGCCCGGCCCGGAAAGGGCGAAGCGGCCCGCATATGGAACGGAGCCCGTGCGGCGCGAAACGCCCGGCCGCCTGCAGGACGCCGGGCCGAACATCCTTGCCCTCAGATCAGCTTGAGCTCGAACGCCTTGAGTACGGCGCGCGTGCGGTCGCGCACACCGAGCTTGGAAAGGATGTTGGAGACGTGGTTCTTGACCGTGCCTTCGGCCACGCCCAGCGAGTTGGCGATCTCGCGGTTGGAGTAGCCGCCGGACATCAGCCGCAGGATCTCGGTTTCGCGCTCGGTCAGCGGGTCCGGCTGGCCGAGGCTGACGAAATCGTTGCGGATCGTTTCCATGCCCGACAGCAGGCGCTGGGTCACCGCCGGCTGCACCAGCGAGCCACCGCCGGCCACGGTGTGGATCGCGGCCACCAGCTGCTCCAGCGACACATCCTTGAGCAGGAAACCACGCGCGCCTGCCTTGAGCCCGGCCAGCACCAGTTCGTCATCATCGAATGTGGTCAGGATGATCGTGGGTGGCAGCTGCTGACGTGCCGACAGCACCTGCAATACCTCCAGACCGGACATCACCGGCATGCGCATATCCAGCAGCACCACGTCCGGCGCGGTCTGTGGGATCACCTCCAGCGCCTGGCGTCCGTCGCCGGCCTCGGCCACGACGCGGATATCCTCGGACAGGTCCAGCAGCGAACGCACGCCCTGGCGCACCAGGGTCTGATCATCGACAAGGCAGACTCGGATCATGGGTTGGGACCCTCCATCGGCAGGGATATGTCCAGTGCGAAACCGGCACCGGTGGCGGTGCTGACGGCCAGACGCCCGCCCTGTTCAGCCAGGCGCTCGCGCATGCCGCGCAGACCGTTGCCGGCGGCGAATCCGGCACTGCCGCGGCCATCATCGCGCGCCTTCAGCGAAATGCCACCCTCATCGGCAGCCAGCGCGATCCAGAGATTGTCGGCCTCGGCGTGACGCACCGCGTTGGTGATGATCTCCTGCACGCAGCGCAGGATCACCTGCGCCCGCAACGGATCGTTGACCGCCAGCTGTTCGGAAAGGTCCAGGTGGATGGTCAGCGACGGCACCCCCTCGGCCAGCGCGGTCAGGGCCTCGTGCAGATCGATGGTGTCGTCATCGCGCAGTCGGCTGACGGCCTCGCGCACATCGGTCAGCAGCAGCTTGGCCAACAGTTGCGCCTGTTGCACGTGCTCGCGGGTACGTCCGTCGGACAGGTGCGTGGCCACTTCCAGATTCAGGCTCAGTGCGGTCAGGTGGTGGCCGAGCAGGTCATGCAACTCGCGCGAGATGCGGGTGCGTTCGTTCAACCGGGTGGATTCGGCCAGCAGCGCGCGCGTGGCGTGCAGTTCGGATATCAGCCGGCGCTGCTCCTCGCGCGCCTGCGCCTGGCGCCGTGCCACCAGCCCGGTGACGAAGGCCACGGTCGAATATCCGATGTAGAACAGCGCCTGCAGCAATGCTTCGATGACGCTGAACTCGGCCCGCCCGGCAAACACCGGTACCAGCGCCACATGTTGCAGCACCAGCCAGACCAACCCGATGCGCAGACTCAACACCCACGGCAGAATGCCGGCGATCACCAGCAGCAGGCCACCACCCAGGCCGCTGTTGGAAAAATGACTGACCGCGATCGCGCAGAACGTAACCAGTACCAGCAGCGCGATATCCAGCGGCCGGTTGCGCCCGCGCCCCAGGCGCCGGGTCAGTACCCAATAGCCAACCCCGAACGCCAAGTACACCACACGCCAGGCGATCAGGTCGGCGCGTGACAGGCCTTCGTGGAAATACCAGGTGTTGAGGACCAGCGGGATGCCGACGCAGGCCCAGGTAAACAGGCCGGCGTAGCGCAGCAGCTGGGAATGGCTCAGATGGGGCAGCATGGCCGCATCATAGACCCCGGATGGCGCGCTGGACCCTGCCGCAGGTCATGCAGCGCCGGTGTCGCGGATCAGTGCAGCCGGGCCGGATCGCCGTGGCATTTCTTGCATTTCAGGCCGCTGCCGCATGGGCACGGATCGTTGCGCCCCGGCTCGTGCTCACGCCGCAGCGGAACGCGCGAAGTGCGCTCGTCGATCGCGATGCCGTGGAATTCGTGCAGGATGGCCGGCAGCGAGGCAATGATGTCCAGCCGCACTTCCAGGCTGATCGGCTCGTCCTGTTCAGTGTCGTCATCCTGATCGAACGCGTCCTCGTCATGCCGCAGTTCGATGGACTGCCCGGCCGCAGGCGCGACAACCTGGATGTCCATGTCGGCATCCTCATCCAGATCGATTTCCGGGATCAGCGAGAGGATGTCGACCACATCCAGCGCACCTTCTTCATCCTCGTCCAGACGCCGCTCCCAATCACTGGCGCGCAAGTCATAGGCCAGCATGAAACCCACCGCCCAACTGGCGCCAACTGGGAAGTGTTCACCGTTGCCATCGTCGGGTGCCAGGGCATCAAGCATGGCCTGCTCGTCCAGTTCGTCGGCCTCGCCGGCCGGTGGCAGACCGAGCAGCGGCATGCACAGCGACGGGTCATCAGTCGGGCCGCGTGCGATGCGCTGGCCGATGCTTTCCCACATCAGCTCCAACAGATGCAGCAGTTCTTCAGGTGCGGCGGCGATTTCCCGACCCAGCACCAGCGGCAACAGTTCAGGCAGCTCCAACGGCTGGCCGGGTGAAACCCGGGCGCCACTGAAGAGCCCGTCGACCGCTTCCAGCGAGAGCCCGCCCTGCGGCAGGCACTCCTCGAAAAGCAGTGACTCCAGCCGCTCGATCGCGGCATCGTCAAAGCGGGTGCGCGAGGCGGCGCGCGGCACGGGAGGATCGATGGCTGGCATGGCGGAGTCAGTACGCGAACTGTTCGAAAACGGGGTCGACGCTACCGCCCCACGGCCCATGAAACAAGTCCAGCTTGCGCTCGGCCGGGGTCTGATTGGCCAGGGCAAACTCGAACAGCGGGTCCAGGAACAGGCTCTCGTCCTCGCCAGCCGGATTGCAGCGCGCGCGGCGCGCCAACCCGGCGCGGGAAATCTTCAGCGCTTCCAGCGCCAGTTCGCGCAGCGTAGCTTCGCGGAACGGCAATTTGAAGCCGTGGCGCGGCACGCCGTCACGCAGCGCATGGCGTTCGGCGCGGGTGAAATCGCGCACCAGATCCCAGGCCGCATCCAGCGCCGCATCGTCGTACAGCAAACCGACCCAGAAGGCCGGCAGCGCACACAACCGGTTCCACGGGCCGCCATCGGCACCGCGCATTTCCAGGAAGGTCTTCAGTCGCACTTCGGGGAACGCGGTGGTCATGTGGTCGGACCAGTCGCGCAATGTCGGCAGCTCGCCGGGCAGGCCGGGAAGGCGGCCGTCGAGGAAATCACGGAAGCTCTGACCGGCCACGTCGATGTAGTCGCTGCCGCGCTGCACGAAGTACATCGGCACATCCAGCAGGTAGTCGACATAGCGTTCGTAGCCGAAGCCGTCCTCGAACACGAAATCCAGCATGCCGGTGCGGTCCGGATCGGTATCGGTCCAGATGTGCGAGCGGTAGGAGAGAAATCCGTTCGGCCGGCCTTCGGTGAACGGCGAATCGGCGAACAGCGCCGTGGCCACCGGCTGCAGCGCCAGCGAGACCCGGAACTTCTTCACCATGTCCGCTTCGTTGGCGAAATCCAGGTTCACCTGCACCGTGCAGGTGCGGGTCATCATGTCCAGGCCGAGCGTGCCGACCTTAGGCATGTACTGGCGCATGATCTTGTAGCGGCCCTTCGGCATCCAGGGCATGTCTTCGCGCCGCCATTTCGGCTGGAAACCCATGCCTAGGAAGCCCAGGCCCAGCGGTTCGGCCACGGCCTTGACCTCTTCCAGATGGCCGGTGGTTTCACAGCAGGTTTCGTGGATATTCTCCAGCGGTGCGCCGGACAACTCCAGTTGCCCGGCCGGCTCCAGTGTCACCGAGGCGCCATCGCGCTGAAGTGCGATCAGCACACCGTTCTCCTCGACCGCCTGCCAGCCAAGCCCGGCCAGGCCACGCAACATCGCACCGATACCGCGTTCGCCATCGTAGCCCGGCGGGCGCAGGGCCAGCGCCGGATCCTGCCCGGGCACGGGCAGATGGAAACCGAATTTCTCGTGCTCGGTGCCGATGCGCCAGGCTTCGCGCGGTTTGCCACCGGCAGCCAGCACCTGCGTCAGTACACGACGGTCGTGGATCGGTTCGTTCCTGGAAGTTTCGGCCTGCATGACGGGTCTCGCTGGGGGGATGCGAAGCATGGCGGCCGCACTCCCAGTCCGCAAGACATGGGCCGGCCGCAGGTGGTGTCGGGGCCGCAGTGCACAGATTCCGCCAGCCTGCGCTGAACCACGATGCGCCGGTGGCTTGTCGCGCTCCGGTCATGGCCGTATCGTGGCGTGCCATGAGCCAGCACGCCGCCTCGTTCCGCGAAGAAGTCGCCAACGCCCTTACCCACGGCTTCGGCGCCGCCGCCGCACTGGCTGCAGGTGCCGTGCTGATCACGCTGGTGGCGCTGCACGGGGATGGTTGGCAATTGGCCGGCACAATCGTGTTCTGCGCCGCGCTGCTGCTGCTTTACGTGGCATCCACGCTGTATCACGCGATCCCGCACCCGGTCGCCAAAGCCCGGCTCAAGGTGTTCGACCATTGCGCGATCTACGTGCTGATCGCCGGCACCTATACCCCGTTCACGCTGATCGGGCTGCGCGGTGCCTGGGGCTGGAGCCTGTTCGCGGTGATCTGGACGCTGGCGGTGGCTGGCGTGGTGTTCAAACTGTTCTTTACCGGCCGTTTCAAGCTCGTTTCCACGCTGATCTACATCGCGATGGGCTGGCTGGTGCTGGTCGCCATCGTGCCGATGACGCGCGCGCTGGATGCCTGGGCGCTGGGATGGCTGTTCGCCGGCGGGCTTGCCTATACCGCCGGCACCTTCTTCTACATGAGCCGGCGCATTCCCTACGCGCACACGATCTGGCATTCGTTCGTGATCGGCGGCAGCACCTGCCATTTCCTCGCAGTCGCCGGCCACGTGCTGGCCTGAGCCAGACGCACCGGCCGTGACCGGGCACCGATCGCATCACACCTTTTCGCCGCTGCGCGACGGGAATATCTGATCAAGTCTCGCTGCGCCATTCCGGCTTTCGCCGGAATGGCGCCTTATTCAGATGCTCCGAACAAAAAAACGCCCCCGGTGACGGAGGCGCATGGGGTAACAGGTTCGCTCCATAGGCACCCTGGATGGTGGCGCCGTACGGTTCGCGGCAGGCGAGTTGCAACGCCCTGATCAGGAGCCCTCGATCAGGAGCCGAAACCGCCGCGGAAGATGGTGTCCTGGCTGGACGGAGCGGCCGACACCTGACCGCGTTCGGCAGCTTCAAACGACACCGCCATGATCACGTCCGCGCCGTCGGCCTCCGCCGCAAGCTGCGCTGTGCCTGGCACCGGCTGGGGTTCAAGCGAGCCCTGCCCCTGCACCAGTGCGAACAGCACCGCGAACGCACCGACGCCGGCGGCCAGCGCCAGGCCACGGCGCAGGAACCGCTGCAACGGCACCACGCGCGGAGCGCGCTCCTGCCGGACGTCGCGGGCCAGCTGTTCGATGTCCTGGTCCAGCCCCTCCATCAGGCGGGCGATATCCGACGACAAGGCCGAAGTGGCGACACGATCCAGCGGGCCATGCACATCGGCCGGCCAGTCGCGACGTGACAACACCGCGAGAATGTCTTCGGCCAGCGGGCCGTCGTGCACGGCGTCCTGCGCCAGTGCATGCTGGCGGTACAGCTCCCTGATGCGTGCCTCGTCCATTTCCTATTCCTCGTATCCAGCGTCGCGCATCCGCGCTTTGACTTCATCCAGGCCGCGATAGATCAGCTTGCGTGCGGCATCCAGCGTCAATCCACTCATGTCGGCCGTTTCCTGAAGGCCGAAGCCCTGCAGGTAGAGCTGCAAGGGGCGACGCCGCCGGGGCGGGATCAGCTCGATGCAGCGGGCCACTTCCTCCACCTTGCGCTGGTCGGCGGCAACCCGGTCCGGGCCCGGCGCGACAGTGGGAAGTTCGTGGCCGTCATCGGCATCGGGCAGCGGATCGGCAGCGCGCACCTGCGCCCGTCGTACCGCGTCCACGATCACCGTGACCACCACTCGCTGGATATAAGACGCAGGGAAGTCCGCGTTTGGGTCACGCTGCAGCGCCTTCCACAGCCGGATGCGCACCTCCTGCTCCACGTCATCCGGGTCGATTCCGTGGATATTCAATGCGTTGGATGCGATCTGCGCACGTACGCGGGAGGCGAAGCGCGCCAGCAATTCTTCCAGGCGCCGACTCATCACGCCCTGCTCCACGGCCCGCTCACCGGGTGGCCTCCGCCGCGATCACGTCGGGCACATGTGCCTGCCACGGCGCCGTCGCCTGCGGCACCGTGCCCGATGCCGGGTGGAAGCTGTCCAGCAGGTACAGCGGGCGCGCCTTGGCTTCCATGTAGAGCCGGCCCAGGTACTCACCGATCACACCCAGCGCCATCAGCTGCATGCCGCCCAGGAACAGTATCACCGTCATCAGCGAGGGATAGCCGGCGACCGGATTTCCCCACAACAGGGTCTTGGCCACGATCCACAGGCCGAAACCGAACGCCACCAGCGCGGTGGCCAGGCCAACGTAGGTCGCCACCCGCAGCGGTGCGGTCGAAAACGAGGTGATACCTTCCAGCGCGAAGTTCCACAGCTTCCAGTAGTTGAACTTGCTGACCCCGGCATGACGTGGGTCGCGCCGGTACGGCAACGCCACCTGCGGGAAACCGACCCAGGCGAAGATGCCTTTCATGAAGCGCTGGCGCTCACGCAGGCCACGCAGGGCTTCCAGCGCGCGCCGCGACATCAGCCTGAAATCACCGGTGTCCGGTGGAATCGCAGTCGAGGACAGGCGCTGCATGACACGGTAGAAAGCCGCCGCGGTGGCGCGCTTGAGCCAGGTTTCGCCATCGCGCTCCAGCCGCTTGCCGTAGACCACGTCGTAGCCTTCACGCCATTTCTCGATGAACTGTGGCAACAGCTCGGGCGGATCCTGCAGATCGGCATCGATCACCAGCACCGCATCGGCGTCGACCTGGTCCAGGCCGGCACTGAGCGCGGCTTCCTTGCCGAAATTGCGCGACAGTTTCAGCGCCGCCACGCGCGTATCGTCACGCGCCAGCGTGGTGATCGTGTCCCAGGTTTCGTCGCGGCTGCCGTCATCCACGTAAAGCACGCAGGCGTCCACATCCAGCTGTGCAAACACCGCCAGCAGCCGGGCATTGAATTCAGGCAATACCGCCGCCTCGTTGTAGGCCGGCACGACCACCGCCAGGGTCTGGCGTACGGAACTCATCACCTGCCTGCTCCATCGATCCGTCGAAAGCCGGCCATGCTACCGCGTCGCGCCGGGTTCGCCACAGCATGCCTCCAGCCAGGCCGGGCCGCCCAGTTGCCGCACCTGGCGCTGAATCCAGACACGGCGTTGCAGCACGTAGGACGATGGTGCCTCCACGCGATAGCGTTTCGGGTTCGGCAGCACCGCCGCCAGCAACGCAGCCTGACCGGCATCCAGGCGCGAGGCCGGGATGCCGAAATAGCGCTGCGCCGCCGCTTCCGCGCCATAGATCCCATCGCCGAACTCGGCGATGTTCAGATACACCTCCAGAATCCGCTGCTTGGGCCAGATCAGCTCGATCGCGAGCGTGTAATAGGCCTCGATCGCCTTGCGCAGCCAGCTGCGTCCCTGCCATAGAAACAGGTTCTTGGCGACCTGCTGGCTGATCGTGCTGGCGCCGCGCGAAGGCCCGTCGGCACCGCCCTCGCCCAACGCGCTGGAAATCGCGTCCAGATCGAATCCACGGTGCTGCGGAAACTTCTGGTCCTCGGCCGCGACCAGCGCGATCGGTAACTGCGGCGACACCTGTTCCCAATCCACCCAGCGCCAGTGCAGGCGGAAATCCGCATCGCCACGCGCTTCCCAGTGCCGTGCCAGCATGAAGGCGCTGGTGGGCGGATCGACAAAGCGCAGCAGCAATACCGGCGCCAGACTGGCCAGCCACAGGCCGAACACCAGCCACAGCCAGCGCCGCAACCGCCTGGGTTTTCGCCGCCGCGTCATGCCTGCGCCCATCCCCACGCCTTGAAGCCCGCTGCCGGCGTCGCCATAGTGCCCTCCCACTGTGAAGAATCCCGATGATGCCTGCTTCCACGCCACTCCACGATGATGTCCTGCACCGTTTCCTGATCGAAGGCGCCGGCGTGCGCGGCGTGCTGGTGCGCCTGCGCGAAAGCTGGCAGACCGTCCACGCCAACGCCGATTACCCGCCCGAAGTGGCGCGCCTGCTCGGCGAATCCATGGCTGCGGTGGCGCTGTTCGGCGGCCACACCAAGATCGAAGGCCGGCTTTCGCTGCAACTCAAGGCCAGCCAATCGCTGCGCACGATTTTCACCGAATACCGCCATCCGGGCAGCCTGCGCGGGCTGGCGCACTGGCAGGAACCGGTACCGGCTCCGCTGACACCACGCCAGTTTGGCGACGACGCCTTGCTCGCGCTGACCCTGGAAACCCAGCCACCCGGCCAGCCCGAGCCGGTGCGTTACCAGGGCCTGGTCGGGCTGGATGCCGATTCGCTGGCGACCGCCTTTGAAGGCCATTTCGACCAGTCCGAGCAACTGCCCACGCGCCTGCTGCTGGGCCAGCGTGACGGCTGCGCCGCCGGCCTGATGGTGCAGGTGCTGCCCGGCCAGGAGGCCGATCCGGACGCCTGGAACCGGGTCCAGGCACTGCTGGAAACATTGAAGCCCGAAGAACTGTTCGAGCTGCCGGCCGAGCAACTGCTCTACCGCCTGTTCCACGAGGACGGCGTACGCCTGCTGGCCGAACAGAGCCTGCGCTTTGCCTGCACCTGCTCGCACGAACGGGTCGAACAGGTGCTGCTGGGCCTGGGCGAAAGCGAGGCGATGGCCGCCGCGCAGGACGATGGCGTGGCCACGATCACCTGCGAATTCTGCGGACAGAACTACCGTTTCGACACCGTCGACATCGGCCACCTGTTCGCGCAGCCGGCGGCCAGCGCCGCGCCCGATCTGACCCAGTAACACCTCCGACCGATCAGCTGCCGATCAGCTGCCGACCCAACCCTGTGCCACGAGGCTGTGCGCAGGTGCCGGGCGCGCCAGCAGGAAACCCTGACCGCAGGCGCCGCCCAGCTCCTTGATCAGACGCAGCTGCTCCGGCGTCTCGATGCCTTCGGCGATCACTTCCAGCCCCAGTTCGGTGCCCAGCGCATGCACCGCGCGCAACACCGTCAGCGAGTTGCCCGGCGTCGGGCTGTCCAGCGGGCTGATGAAGGAACGGTCGACCTTGATCGCCTGCAGCGGGAACTGGTGCAGATAACTGAGCGAGGAATAGCCGGTGCCGAAATCATCCAGCGCCACGCTGATGCCGTAGCTGGCCAGCCGCGCCATCAGCGCGCGGCTCTGTTCCGGATCCTCCAGCAGCACGCGCTCAGTGACCTCGATGCGCAACTGCGCCGGGTTGAAGCCGAAGGCGTCGAGCCGATGCAGCAGCGCATCGACGAACTGCGGCGTGCGCAGATGCCGCGCGCCGACGTTGATGCCCAGATAGGCGCGGCTGCCGACCAGCACTTCGGCCTGTGCGAAAGCGCTGTCGAACACCTGCCAGTCGATCGCCTCCGACAGCCCCGACTCCTCCGCCTGCGACAGGAACTCGGCCGGCGCGATCAGCCCATGCTGCGGATGCCGCCAGCGCAGCAGCGCTTCGAATCCGACCACGGCACCGCTTTCCAGATCGAACACCGGCTGGAACACCGGCTCGAACTCGCGCCGCGTCAGCGCCCGGCGCAGATTGCCTTCCAGCTCCAGTTGCAACAGCACATGGCGGCGCAGGGTTTCGTCGAACACCTCGAAACGGCGGCGGCCGTTGGCCTTGGCCCGATACAGCGCGACATCCGCGTCACGCAGCAACTCTTCGGCAGTGCGGTAATGCGGCTGCGACAGCGATATGCCGATGCTGACCGAGCTGTAGATGTCCTTGCCGGCGATGCGCAGCGGCTCCTCCAGCGCGGCGATGATGTGCGAAGCCACCTCCGGCGCCTCGCCGGCCGCATCGGAGGATTCCAGCAGCACCGCGAATTCGTCGCCGCCCAGACGCGCGATCATCGCGTGCTCGGGCAACTGCGCACGGATGCGGCCGCCGGCGGCTTTCAGCAGTTCGTCACCGACCAGATGCCCGACCGAATCGTTGACCACCTTGAAGCGGTCCAGATCCAGGAACAGCACCGCGAACTGCATCGCCGGATCGCGCCGGTAGCGGTCCAGCGCCTGTGCCATGCGGTCCAGCAGCAGGCTGCGGTTCGGCAACCCGGTCAAGGCGTCGTGCAGCGCAGCGTGGCGCAGCCGCCGCTCCGCGCGTTCGCGCTCGGCGATCTGGTCGCGCAGCGCGGCATTGATCGAGGCCAGCGCCTCGGTGCGTTCCCGCACACGCTCCTCCAGCGCGGCGTTGGTCTCGCGCAGGATGTCGGCCTGGCGTTTGCGTTGCAGCGCATTGGCGATGTGGTGCGCAACGAAGGTCAGCAGGTCCTGGTCGCGCTGGCGATAGGTGTGGGCATCGTCATAACTCTGCACCGCCATCACGCCCACGGTGTGGTTGTCGTAGATCAGCGGCACGCCCAGCCAGGTGGTGGACATGGTGCCGTGGGTGCGCAGTTCGCCTTCGTTTTCCAGCGCCCGGATCATCTCGCGGTCGGCCAGCAGCGCACGCCCGTTGCGCAGCACGTATTCGGTCAGGCCGTGGCTGAGCAGGCGGGTGCTGCGGACGCGGTCGCGCTCGTCCACCGAATACGGGAAATCCAGATGCTCGTGATCCGGCGCGAGCAGCGCGATATAGAAGTTCTCAGCGTGGATCAGCTCGCCGATCACCGTGTGCAGCGACTGGAAGAAGGTTTCCAGGCTGCCGCCCATCGAGCCCAGTTCGGCGATGCGGAACAGCGCCGCCTGCAGGCGCTCGGCCTGCTCGCGTTCGTGGATCTCCGAGCGCAGTGCGGTGTTGGCCACGTTCAATTCGTCGGTGCGCAGCCGCACCCGCCGTTCCAGCTCCTCGTGCGAGCGCAGCCGGTCCAGTGCGGTGGCCACATGCTGGGCCACGAAGTTCAGCAGGGCGCGGTCCTTTTCGCTGTAGCGGCGCTGGCTGTCGTAGCTTTGCACCACCAGCACGCCGACCACTTCCGAGCCGCGCAGCAGCGGCACCCCCAACCATGCCTCGCTCTGCGGACCGAAACCGCCGGGACGCAGGCCGTTTTCGCGCAATAGCTGATCCGAAGGCCCCATCATCGATTTGCCGGTACGCAGCGCGTGCAGCGTCAGCGAACCCTCCAGATCACTGACCGGGAACACCGCCTGCTGCAGATCGACGTCCTGCTCCATGACATCGCGGAAGTACGGCATCCGGACGGTTTCGGTC
This sequence comes from Denitratimonas organivorans, assembly GCF_037478135.1. Lineage (NCBI taxonomy): Bacteria > Pseudomonadati > Pseudomonadota > Gammaproteobacteria > Lysobacterales > Lysobacteraceae > Denitratimonas > Denitratimonas organivorans. Next base: position 46,381 of record NZ_JBBHDV010000001.1, on the reverse strand, counting down.
TGGGCGTCGTACAGCGCGATGAAGAAATTCTCGGCGTACATCAGCCCGCCGATGATGCCGTGGATCGCGGCCAGCACGTCGTCCATCGCGTGCTCGCCACTGGCCAGGTCGGCAATCATGTAGAGCGCGCGTTGCAGGCGCTCGGCCTCGGCCAGCTGTGCCAGCGCCTGGTTCAGCCGTTCCAGTTCCAGCGCACTGGGAAGGCGCTGCGCCAGCAGCGCGGCGGCCTCCTCCATCTGCGCCAGCACCACTTCGTCCCAAGGCTTCTGGAACTGGCTGACCAGCACCCCGTGCAGGACATCGCCATCCCGCAGTGCCTGCACCAGCAAGTCGTCGGCCGGTGCTGGCGGCGCCGTGGTTTCCGGCTGGAGGAAATGAAGGACCAACGCATCCGCATCCCTGGCATCCAGCGCCCCGCTTTCCCCCACGCGCTGCGGCTGGCCGTCCTCCCGCATCACGTACAGACCATGCGCCACCGCGCCCAGTCGCCTGCCCGACCACGCCAGCAGCGATTCCAGCAGCGAGCCGATCCGGTTGCCCGACAGCAACAGTTCCGAGCGCGGCACACGCGACTGGGCGGCGGCACCGTCATTGGCGATGGGCTGGTCCTGCATCGAATTCTGGTACTGCATCGAATCCGGAATGATCCCCGTTCATATTGCACGCGGGACGCCCTGTCGCGTCGCGCCCCGATGGCCTGCCCCACATCTGTGCAGGGTCACGACAGTGTCACCGGTGACCGCGCGTCTGTCTATGCACACCCGGAGACGCAAGCGCCATGCAGCGCCAGAAAAATTGTTAAACAATCATGAATTTGTTACCATTCGCGACACTTGCCTGCCGCCACCCGCCGTCCCGTTCCGGGCAGGGAACCCGCCGGGCATTCGAAGGTCCAATTTCCGCCATGTCCTGCATTTCCGCTCCCGCCCTCCACCGCATCAAGGCCCTGACCGTGGCCTGCATGCTGGCGGGTGGGCTGCTCGGCGCAGCGGCGGCGCATGCGCTGGAACCGGTGCAGGACAGTGACACCCATGTGCTGCCGGTGTGGAACACCAGCAGCGGCCGGGTCGAAGCCCTGCTGTTGCTGTCCCCACAGCAGGCCGACGGCAGTGCCACCGACTGGCTTCTGTCGCGCGAACCGAAATTGCCCGGCATCGGCCTGCGCAGCAGCGGTGACAGCGGCAATCGCCTCAGCGGCAACCTGCATCTGGACAACAACGCCGGTCTGGCGCTGCTGTGCAATCAGGGCATCCATGTGGCGATGGCACTCGGCCCGCTGGCCGAACAGTGCCTGCTGGCCGAAGTGGCTTCTTCCAACGACCCGCTGATGCTGCGCAGCAGCAGCCCCGGCGTGCTGCTGGATGCGCACTGGCAATCGGACGAGGGCGCTCTGGACCTGAGTTTCGGCCTGTCCTGGTTGCAGACCTCGCTGGAACAGCCCGGCCCGGACACGCTGCCCACACTGGGCTCGGCCCTGCGGCACCCGTCGATTCCGTCGATGCTGCCGGCCACGCTGGGCGAAATCAATCTGCGCCAGCTGCATTTCAACAGCAGTCTGAACCTGCGCGGCCAGCGCTGGGTGTCGCTTGGCGGCGCGCTCGGCACCCAGGAACTGCTTGGCGTGTTCGGCGCTCCGCAGCGCTGGGATACCGCCACCGTGACGCTGGGCATCGGATATCGTGGCCTCAGTGGCCGCCTCACCGGTCGCCTGATCGAACTGCCCGAAGGCCAGGGCAACTGGAACGGCCTTGATCTCGGTTTCTCCTGGCGCACGCCATGGCAGGGCGAACTGAGCTTCGGCGCGCAGAACCTGCTCAATCAGAAGCCGGACACCAGCCAGTGGCCGCTGCACGATCTGCCGGCGGTGATCGAAGCGCCCGGCGGCCGCACGCCTTACGTGCGCTACAAGCAGGATCTCTGATTCCGCGGCCTGCCGGCCGCGCGGGCCCGCACCAGCGAAACCCGCACCCACCTCGTTTGACCACAGCGCGCTCCCCTCCCGGACCCTCCGACCCATCACGCCGCACTTCAGCTGTCTTCGCGCGTCTCCGCAGGAAGTGATGCACGCGCGGTTTCCGGCGTGATCTTCAGGATCGAATGGCGCAGTTCGCGCGACAGGATCAGGCGCGAGTCATTGCTCCAGGCCACCAGTTCCGGCCCGAAGGTCAGCTTGGCGTTTTCGTCAAGCTGCACCAGACGCAGTTCGCGCAGGGTCGCGATGAAACTGCGGAACAGGGTGCGGTCGAAGAACTCCGGCCCGGCCGTGGGGCCGTACAGCAATGACAGGCGCTGCGCGGTGAGCTGACACAGATTCTCCAGTTCGGCCGCGCTGATCGTGCCCGAGCCGTTCTTCACCAGCACTGCCATCGCGATGTAGTAGCGCTCGAAGCCCTGCATCATCGAATTGGCGATCACGCGCAGCCGGAACACCTCGTCGGTCTGCCCCGGCCCGCGTTGCAGGTAACCACTTTCCGCGTCGAAGGACAGCAGGCCGATGTCCACCAGTGCATCGATGGTGGCGTCCACATTCGCGGAAAACCCTTCGCCATCCCACGGCAGGAACAGCTCACGCTTGAGGAACGGATACACCGCGCTGCCCAGCCGCAGCACTGCCGTGCGCGACATCCGGCGCGAATTCTGGAAGCAGCTGGCAACCCAGGCCGCGCACACGAACAGGTGCAGCACATTGTTGCGGAAATAGGTTTGCAGCACCGCCTGTTCGCCCTCGAACGACAGCACGTCGCCGAGCGGATGGCAGGTGCGGGTCAGCACCTTGACCTCCTCGCCGTAGGCCACGATGTCCGCTGCCGACAATTCGGTCACGGTGACCCGGTCCGAGTACGGCACCGCGTGCAACAGCGCCTTGAAGATGTCCAGCTGCGCCAGCAGGTCGGCCTCGCTCATCGCGTGCTTGGGCGTGGACAGCAGGGCGACCGCGAGCAGATTGATCGGATTCACGTCGGCGGCGCGGTTTATGTTGACCTGGATGCGCTGCGCCAGATCGTCGACCGCGGCATTGATCCAGTCCGGGCGCGCGCCGGCGGCCTGCTGTTCGCGCCAGTCCGGCGCGTGCCGTGCCAGCACCTCGTCCAGCATCACCGGCTCGGCGAAACTCACCGCCACCTGGCCATAGTTGTGCCGCAGCACCCCAGCGCCGGCGCGCAGCAAGGCCCAGATGGTTTCCTTTTTCTTGGGCCGGCCGGAGAGCTCATCCAGATAACTCTTGCCCTCGATCAGCTGCTCGTAGCCGATGTAGACCGGCTGGAACAGCACCGGTCGCCGCGGCTGGCGCAGGAAGGCACGCAGCGTCATCACCAACATGCCGGCCTTGGGCGTCAGCAGCCGGCCGGTGCGTGAGCGCCCGCCTTCGATGAAGTATTCGATTGAATCCCCGCGCCCGATCAGGGTCGCGACATACTCGCTGAACACGGCCGAATACAGCGGGTTGGCCTTGAAACTGCGGCGCAGGAAGAAGGCGCCCCCGCGACGCAGGATCGGCCCGACCAGCGGCAGATTCAGATTGACCCCGGCCGCGATATGCGGCGGCACCAGGCCGTTGCTGTAGAGCAGATAGGACAGCAGCAGGTAATCGATATGACTGCGATGGCAGGGCACATAGATCACCTCGTGCCCCGGCGCGTTCTGCCGCAACGCGTCGAAGTGGTGCATCCGAACGCCGCGGTAGATCTTGTTCCAGAACGGTGTCAGCACGAACGACATCGAGCGGATCACGGTATGCGAATAATCGGCCGCAATCTCGCGCGCATAGCCGTGCGCACGACGCCAGGCGTTGGCCGGGCTGATGTTGTCGCGCTTGGCCTGGTCGGCAATCGCCGCGCGCACCGGCTCGGATGCCAGCACCCCGTCCACCAGGGTGCGGCGGTGCGAAAGGTCCGGCCCGATCACCGCCGTGCGGATGCGGCGGAAGTGGGTGCGCAGCACACGCGAGATCTTGCGTACCGTGGTCTCGGTGCCGAGTTCCTCCTGCAGCACGCTGCGCAGCGACACCGGTGCGGAAAAACGCACGATGGTATTGCGGCCGTTGAGCAGCACCGCCAGGAAGCGGCGGAAGCGCCCGACCATCGCCCAGTTTTCCGCGAACAGCACGCGGAACCAGCCCGATTGCCGATCCGGCGCACGTCCGACGAAGATCGACACCGGCACGATCTGCACATCCAGCGCCGGGTCCGCTTCCAGCGCCGCGACCAGATTGGCCAGCCCTTCGGAATGGGTGCGGTTGCGCGGGCGCCCGAACCAGAAGCCCAGGCGGCGCGACAGCGCGACCACGGCACGGCCCTGCCCGGCCATGTCGCCGGGCATGGCCACCAGCGGCGACGGCAGGCCGGCCTCGCGACAGGCCTGTTCCAGGATCAGCACGTTCGACAGCCCGTAGCGCTCGATCGCATAGCAGACCGGCAACTCGGGCAGAACCAGTTCGTCACCGGCACCGGGTGGCTCGCGCCGGATCGCCAGCCACGGCTCGATCAACCGGCCCAGCAGGCGGAACAGCCAGGACGGCGGCACATGGCGCGACGGCAGCTTGGAAGACTCACTCATGGCGGACGACCTGCCGCCGGAAGCCCGGCGGCACCACGGCCGGGCGGGCCCGGCGCGTGCGGTCGGAAGATCCGGCTCAGTCCGCGATCGCGGCCTCTTCCTGCTCGGAGGCTGCGTCCGAATCACCGATGGCCAGGGCGCTGACCAGGCCTTCGACGGTGTCCTTGCCGTACCAGCGGCCATCCACTTCGATCATTTCCGTTTCCGTGGTCAGGGTCTTGCCCAGCAGCGTCTGGGTCACCGAGACCGTGGCTGCGCCAGCGTCCTTCGAGGCAATGCTGGCCTTGATGCTGGACAGCGACTGGTCGATATCAAAGCCGTACAGCGCCAGGATGCCCTTGATGCCGCCGAAGGCCACGCCGGCCTTGCCCATGGCGTGGTCGAAATCCAGCGCACGGACATCGTCCAGGGTGTTCAGTTCCAGGTCGCGCGCGGTCTTGACCGCAATGGAGATGCCCTTCTTCGCCAGATCACGGTCGGCGAACTTGGCGGTCTGCAGCCAGCCGGCAAGTGCGCCGATGACCTCGGTGGCTTGCTGCTTCTGCGCTTCGCTGAAGTCCTCATTGGCCTGGATCGACTGCATCAGGAAGCCCTGACCCATGCCGATCATCATCGGCATCTGCGCAGCGAGTTCGGTTTCATACTTGACCAGCTGCGGCTCCAGCAGCGAGTACAGCGTGGTTTCGGCATCCGGTGCGGTCAGCATGGACATCTTGGCGGCGAACTCGGCCTTGTCTTCGGCGCTGGGTTCTTCGCTGCCCATCTTCTTCTTCCACTCGGCGCGGATCTCGTCGAGCTTGGCCGGTGGCACCGCCAGCTGCACCGCCTCCAGCACGTTGTTTTCCTTGAGCTTGGCAGCGAATGCCTCGACTGCCTTGGCCGGGTCCGAGGTCTGGCGCGCCACGGCGGCCTCGGACGCGGGCTCGGACTTGTCCTTGCCACCACATGCCACCAGACCAAGGGCGAACAGGCTGGCGCAGGCCAGCACGGCGATACGTTTCATGGGAACTCCAATGGGATGTTGTGAGGAACGGAAAGAAGCAATGATGCCCAAAGCGCAGTCGGAAAAAAATGTTGGCGCTGATGCCGCTGCCGCGCCACGTCCGCTGGAGTGCGCGGCGGCCCCAGCCCGGGGATCGTACAAAAAAACACGGGAGGCCGTGGGCCTCCCTTGAGTTCCAGCATCCTGCCGGATCGGATCTTATGGTTGTGGGCGCTGTGATTCGGGCAATCGCCGTCTGTTGCGGCATGGCCGAATGATACGTCGCACACAAACCTCATGCAACACCTTATGAAATCAAAGGCAAATAACTGATTCCCCAAGGATCAATAGTCGTGCCTCAAGGACGAACGCACGCAGGAACGCGGATCGCTGTCGGTTTCGCAGCTGCGCAGCACGGCGTTGTACCAGGAGCCGTAGGTCGGGTTGGGCAGCATGAACCAGCGCCGGCCCCACCAGTCCGCATACGGCGCGATCAGTGCCTGGCGGGTGGCAACATCGGAATTGATGCCGTCAAGAAAATCACCGAGGTTGTCGCCGAACATCTGCACCACGCGGTAGTTGCGGTCGATCCAGCGGCGGCGTTCGCCCTTCTCGCGTGCCGGCGCGCGCGCGTCACCGCGCAGCAGCACATTGCTGGCATCGGCCGCGACCGGGAAACCGAGCTGACGCAGGTTGGCGACGGTGGCCTCGTATTCGTCCGGCGCATCGCGGTTGGTGACGTAGAAGATCGTCACGCCGCGGCTGTCGGCGTACTGCGCGAACTCGACCGCGCCGGGAATCGCCCGCGCCGCCTGCGCGTTGACCCATTCGACCCAGCTTTCGTGGGTGTAACCGCGATCCTCGATCACGCCACGGGCCTGGAAGGCGCTGTTGTCGATCAGGGTTTCGTCGGCGTCGGCGATGATCGCCGGCGGTTTGCTTTCAAAGCCGGCGCTGGATTCGCCATGCGGCAGCGCGATCCACGAAGGATCCTCCAGCGCCTCGTCCAGCGCATGGCGCGCCGCGTTGAACACGCTACGCACGCTGCCTTCGTATTCGGCGGCGGACTGGATCCACAGCGTGGCGTTGAGGTTGTCGTGTGCCGGCGCGCCGACCACTGCCGGCTGCGCGGGCGGTTCGGTGCGCAGCTGCGCGGTGGAACAGGCGGCCAGCGATACAACGGTCAGGGCGGTCAGGCCCCAGCGCAACAGGCTCATGGCGGTTCTCTCTTGTTCGGGTGGCGCAAGTGTAGCCGCGCCGGCATGACAGCTCACAGCGCGCGGCCGGTGGTGGATGTCAATCGGCGAACAGTGCCGACAGTTTCGCAATCGCCGCATCGGCGTGTTCGCGCGTGCGTTCGGCGTCCTGACCGGCATCGCGGCCGACCACATGCAATTCGGCCGCCGGCAGTTCGTCGATGAAGCGGCTCGGGGTGCAGCGTTGCAGTTCACCGAAGCGCCGCGCGTGGCGCGCATAACTCAGATGCAGCAACTGCTTGGCGCGGGTGATGCCGACATACATCAGGCGGCGTTCCTCCTCGATCCGGCCTTCCTCGATCGAGGCATCATGCGGCAGCAGTCCGTCTTCGACCCCGACGATGAACACGAACGGGAACTCCAGCCCCTTCGAAGCATGCAAGGTCATCAGGCGCACCGCATTGCCGGCCGAATCGCGGTCGGCATTGGTCAGCAAGGCCAGCTGCGCGACCAGATCGCCGGCGCTGCCCTTGCCGGCCGCATCGAACCACTGCGCCAGTTCCTCGACGTTTTCGCGGCGGCGCTGGAACAGCGGTTCATCACGGCATTCGGCACGCAGCGCGGCGAGCTGGCCACTGTCTTCGACCAGCTTGCGCACCAGATCTCCGGCCGGCATCGTCGCGGCGGCACGGCGCAGCGCGGCAATCAGCTGCATGAAACCATCCAGCGCGTTGGCGGTGCGCGCCGGCAACTGCCCGAGCACATCCGGGCGCTCGGCCGCACGCGCCAGACCCAGATGCAGGCGGTTGGCCATTTCCCCCAGCCGCGCCAGCGTGGTCGCGCCGATCTCGCGTTTCGGTGCCGCCACCGCACGCAGGAAGGCGGCATCGTCATCCGGATTGGCCAGCAGCCGCAGCCAGGACAGCACATCCTTGACCTCGGCCCGCTCCAGAAACGCAGTACCGCCGGACAGGTGATACGGCACGCGTTGCAGCTGTAACGCCTTTTCCAGCGCGCGTGACTGGTGGTTGCCACGGAACAGGATCGAAAAATCGTCCCACTGTGCGTTGTGCTTGTTGGCCAGAAAGGCGATCTCGGCCGCGACGCGCTCGGCCTCGCTTTCGGCATCGGCACATTCGAACACCCGGATCGGCTCGCCCTCGGCGTGATCGCTCCAGAGTTTTTTCGGGTGCAGATGCGGGTTGTTGGCGATCAGCGTGTTGGCCGCGCGCAGGATGCGGCGCGCGCAGCGGTAATTCTGTTCCAGCTTGATGATGCGCAGTTCCGGGTAATCCTGCCCGAGGCGTTCGATATTGGCGGTGTCGGCACCGCGCCAGGCATAGATCGACTGGTCGTCATCGCCCACGCAGGTGAACGCGCCGCGCGGCCCGGCCAGCAGCTTCAGCAACGAATACTGCGCGGTGTTGGTGTCCTGGTATTCGTCCACGAGCAGATAACGCAGGCGCTCGCGCCAGGCGTCGCGCAGCGATTCGTGCTGTTCCAGCAGCTGCACCGGCAGCCGGATCAGATCATCGAAATCGACCGCGTTGAATGCCGCCAGACGCTTCTGGTACTGGCCGTAGATATCGGCCGCCTCGCGCTCGCGCGGGCTTTTTGCCAGCTCGGCGGCACGCTCGGGCGACAGGCTGTCGGACTTGGCGCGCGAGACCAGATTGCGGATCGCGGCGATGTCCGGGCCACTGGTGCCGCGCGGCATCAGATCCTTGACCAGCGCACCGGCATCATCGCTGTCGAAGATCGAAAAGCCGCACCGCAGGCCGGCGGCCTCGTGTTCGATCTGCAGAAACTTCAGCCCCAGCGAATGGAAGGTGCAGACCGTCAGACCCTCGGCATCGACCCCGCGCAGCAGCGCATTCGCGCGCTCGCGCATTTCGCGTGCGGCCTTGTTGGTGAAGGTGATCGCGGCGATCTTCTGCGCCGGCATCTGGCGGCGCACGATCAGGTGCTGGATCTTCTGCGTGATCACGCGGGTCTTGCCCGAACCGGCGCCGGCCAACACCAACAGCGGCGTATCACAATGTTCCACAGCGGCGCGCTGGGCGGGATTCAGACTCATGTTGCAGACGTACTCGGGCAGCCGGAAAACAGGACATTGTGCCCGGCCGCAACCCAGCTGTCCCGCACGCGGCGCCGCGGCAGGCAGGATCCCGCGCAAGCCCGCTCCCATGAACACGCGGGGCGTGGCCGCAACGCCGTCAACGCAAGCCTGGCGGCGATCCGGTGCGGACCTGGTGCGCTTACTTGTCGCGCCAGTAGTTGTTGGCCTGGGCCACGGTCTGGAAGTTGATCGCGACCGTCTGCGAGGCCTGGATCAGTTGTTCCGGATCCTTCGCGTATTCGGGCCGGCCGGCCTTCAGCACGCTCTTGTCGTGCTGGGTCTGCGACACGCCCAGGCGCGAAAGTTTCAGTGCCAGCTGGAAACCTTCGGCCGGTGTGGCGGTGATCAGGGTTGACAGTTCAAGCGGATTGCGCTCGGGCGCGGCAGCAGGTTCGGCCTTTTCCTGTGCCAGCGCGCTGGTGGCCAGCAGTGCGGACAGGCAAGTGGCGGTCAGGATCGACATCGTGCGGGACATGGCTTCCTCGTGGCGTGATCGGCTGGAGATGTACGGGCGCCGCGCCGGCATCCGGGCGGATACCGCGACACCCGGCGTCCATGCTACTCCCGGCCATCCACAGTGGCGAAAACCACCACCCGCCTCCGACCACGGACAAACCCGCCCCCGCGAATGCCGCACAAAACACTTTCGTGGCACGAATGACGGGCCTGCGGGCCGCGAGCATGAGCCACGAAACAGGCCAGACCGGCCGCGACAACGCGACCAGCCTGCTCCACCTTCAGCGCGTGCCGGCCTCAGCGCGTGCCGATCGTCGTGGCCGAGTAGCCGCCGACTTCGAACTCCAGCGTGCGCGCGCCGCCGTTCTGCAACACCGCATCGATGCGCACCTTCGAAGTCTCCGGCAGGTGTTGCACGAAGTGGGCGAAGTCCTTGACGAAGATCGCGTGCTCGCCGGTTTCCGGAATCTCGCCCTCCACCGTGCGTACCGCAGCGTCATCGAAACGCACGCTCAACCGGCACGGCGAGCCACAAGTGAACGGGCCGTGGTCGGACAGCAGGTAAACGTCATCGCCCCATTGCGGATGGCGGCGCAGCACCAGACGCGCGCGTGGCGCTTCCTTGCCGGCCTGCGCCGGTGCCAGCGGTTCGGTGGCGAAGATGTAGGCCGTCCGCACCCGGCCACCGGCTTCGGCATCGTGGGCATCGTGGTAGACCCACAGGCCCTGGAGCCTGCGTTCCTCGCGTTCGGCACTGATCTGCGCGCGCAGCGGCTCGACCTCGGCCCGCAATGCCGCGGCGGCCGGGGTCTGCGGAAAATTGGCGATGACGTGATCGGCGATGTTCAGCGCCAGGTCGGCACGGCCGCCGGCCTTGAGCTGCTGGTAATTGTCGTACTGCTTTTGCGCCTCGGCCTCGATCCGGGCCTGCATCATGGCCTGCTTTTCCTCTTCGCTCGGCACCTTGTCGCAGGCCGGCAGCACGGCCAGCGCGGCGAACATGGCAAGAGCGGCGATGAGCCTGGTGATCTCTGGTTTCATTGCAGGAACTCCCTCAGCGCCGCCACCGTGGCGGCCTTGCATTCGAACATCGGCATATGGCTTGCGCCGTCCATCAGCACGATGCGGTTGTCCGGAATTTTCGCGGCATAGATCGCCGCCGCACTGGCATCGATGACGCGGTCGCCACGGCACCACAGCAGCAGGGTTGGCGCGCGGATCGCCGCAGCTTCCTGTTCCGGCAGGAAGGCGTCTTCGCTGCGCCCGATGCTGTCCAGGATGCCCTGCTCGAACCCGGCCTGCGCGATGCGCTGGCGCACCATCAGACGCGCCACGCTGCGGGGCATCCACGGCACCTTGTCGAACACCAGCCCCAGATAATTGCGCAGCGAAGCCTCGTCGGAAACACCGAACGGGTTTTCACCCTCCAGCACCGCCAGGCCGAAGGCGTTGTCGGAAAACCGCACCCCGGACGCATCCATCAGCACCAGCCGCCGCACCCGCTCCGGATAACGCGCCGCCAGCACTGCGGCAATGCCGCCACCCATCGAATGCCCGACCACATCCACCGGACCGGCGCCAATGGCATCGATGAACTCCGCCAGCCGCCGCGCCTGTTCCGCATAGCCGTAATCGGCGCCTTCGATGCGTTCGCTTTCGCCCCAACCGGGCAGGTCCGGCGCCAAGTGCCGCCAGCCCTTGCCCAGCGGCCCGATCAGCGGCAGGAAGTTTTCCTTCATGCCGGTGAATCCGTGAATATGCAGCAGCGGCGGGCCGCGCCCGGCTTCCAGATAAACGATCCGGCCATCGGCCAGTGACAAACGGCGAACCCGGGCGCCGGCGATCAGGCGTTGGCGTGCGAATTCGGCACGCAGCAGCCGCGCCGGATCACTGAGCCAGACCGCCGCCAGCGCCGCACCACCCAGCGCCAGACCGGGCAACAGCCAGGCATTGCTGCGGCGAGGCGAGGACATCAGTGCGGCTCCCGGCGGCGCATCGATGGATTACCGCTTCCGTTCCGCCACCACGGCCTCGACCGAGGCGGTGGTGATCGGGTGATAGCCCGGACGCGCCTGCTCGAACACCTGGCGCGCGAACTCGCGCCCGTCACGGCTGGCGACCAGCGCTTCGTACACCGGCATGATCAGCTTGCGCCGGCCATTGGTTTGCAGGAACTCGGCAATCGCCGGGCGCGCTTCGAAATAACCGCTGCGCACCGTCAGCGGGAACCAGCGCATCAGGATTTCGCCGTTATGCGACGTGGTCAGGCGGAAGGCCTCGTCCAGTTCCACCAACTGCTCGTTGGAAAGCTTGTTCGGCAATCCTTCCAGGAAGTGCACCCACTCTTGCGACACCCAGCCGCGCGTATCGATTTCCTCGGCCGGCACCTGTCCGCCAAGCCAGCGCTTGCGCACCTCGTCCACCGCTTCCAGCCGCGTGGAAACAGCAGCCGGCGCGTTGGCGGGAATCCCCGGTTGGTAGAGCCAGGCATCCAGTTCCTTGTCGGTGATCGCTTGCGGGAACTGCTGCAGCAGGTTCTCGCGCAGATAGGCCAGGAACTGCCCGGTTTCGATGCTCTGGAACGCGAAATGCTCGAAATACCCGCGCAGGAAGGCGTCGAAAGTCTCGCGCCCGACCCGCGATTCGAGAAAACCCAGGAACCACGCGCCCTTGTCGTAGGCCACCGAACTGAGCGTGCCTTCCGGATCGGAACCGGCCACCGGGCTGGGCGCCAGCACCTGCGCCGCCTTCGGCATGCGCTTGATCTCGCGGCGCAGGCTGTCCTGGTTGATGACGCGCTCCATCGCGGCCACATCCTCGCCGTACAGCGCCTCGATGATGCGGTTCTCGACATAACTGGTGAAACCCTCGTTCAACCACATGTCGGCCCAGCGCGCGTTGGTCACCAGATTGCCGGACCACGAATGCGCCAGCTCGTGCGCGATCAGCGACACCAGCGATTTGTCGCCGACGATCACCGTGGGCGTGATGAACGACAGGCGCGGATTCTCCATGCCGCCATACGGGAACGAGGGCGGCAGCACCAGCAGGTCGTAACGCTCCCAGCGGTACGGACCGTACAGCGCCTCGGTCGCGGCGATCATCGCTTCGGTATCAATGAATTCGGCATGCGCGGCTTCCAGCGTGGCCGGTTCGGCCCAGATGCCGCTGCGTTCGGATATCGGCTTGAACACCACATCCCCGACCGCAATCGCCATCAGATAAGACGGAATCGGCTGGCGCATGCGGAACACATAATCGCCATCGCGCGGCTCATCGGGCGGATTGTCCGCGCTCATCAGCGCCATCAGCGAAGCGTCGGTGCGGACCCGCGCGCTGTAGGTGTAGCGCACCGAAGGCGTATCCTGCAGCGGCACCCAACTGCGCGCGTGCACCGCCTGCGACTGGCTGAACATGAAGGGATGGCGCTTGCCGGCCGTCATCGACGGCTCCAGCCATTGCAGCCCGGACGCCTGCGGCGAAGTGCGGTAGCGGATGCGCACGTTTTCGTAAGGGCGGCGCAGCGTGATCGTCAGCTTCTGGCCCAGATGCGGATCAGTCTCGCCCAGCGCATGTTCGAGCTTGAACCAGCGCCCGTCCTCACCCTTGCCCGACACCCGCTCGATCGTCAGGTCGCGCGTATCCAGCACCAGCTCGCGCGCCGCCGGATCGATCCACTCCAGCGCCAGATCGGCCCGCCCCTGCAACTGCTTCGCCTCGAAATCGACCTTCAGATCCAACCCGATATCGCGGATCACGACCTTGTCCGGCTGCGCATGGGAATGCACATCGCGGGGGGGTTCCTGGGCCACCGCCACGGCGGCGTACAACAGGGCGGACAAGGCAAGCAGACTGCGCATCACGGCATCCATTCTGACGGGCTGAACCAGCCGTGGAGTCTACCGCAGCGCCGCCCCCGGGCGCCGCCCGCAGCCGGCTGCGTCATGTCGTCGTTACCTGCATCAGGCATCATGTCCGGCCTTTCCCGCCACACCATGTATTCCGCCATGCGCCGCACCTGTCTGCTGTTGTCCCTGCTTCTTTCCTCGAATGTGATGTCCGCTGCCCCCTCTGCCGGTCATGAGGGTGCCCACGAGGGTGGCCATCAGGTGCCGCCGGTGCCGCGCATCGCGCATCCGCACGAGGAAACGGCGGCGTGGTGGTTCCACGCCGGGGCCGAGGCGGCGGCGCGCAACCGGGGTGCGGCCAAGCCTGCGGCGCGCAATGTGATCATCTTCATCGGCGATGGCATGAGCATCCCGACGCTGGCGGCGGCGCGCATCCTGGAAGGCCAGCGCCTGGGCGCATCAGGTGAGGAGCGGCGTTTGTCGTTCGAGGAGTTCCCGCACACCGCCTTGAGCCGCACCTACAACACGGACAGCCAGACGCCGGATTCGGCCGGCACCATGAGCGCGATCACGACCGGCGCCAAGACCCGCGCCGGCGTCATTTCCGTCGGACAGGGCGCGCGACGCAGCGATTGCGCATCGGCACAGGGCCAGTCGCTGGTGACGCTGATGGAACTGGCCGAAACCGCCGGCATGGCGACCGGCATCGTCACCACCACGCGCCTGACCCACGCCACACCGGCCGCAACCTTCGCTCACGCGCCGGACCGCAATTGGGAAAGCGATGGTCAGATCCCGGCCGCGCAGCGCGAACACGGCTGCACCGACATCGCGCGGCAGCTGATCGAATTTCCCTACGGCGATGGTCTGGATCTGGCGCTGGGCGGTGGCCGCCGCCATTTCCTGCCGGCCGGCAAGGCCGATCCGCAAGACCTGCCACGCGCCGGCCTGCGCCAGGACGGGCGCGATCTGACCGCCGAATGGGCCGCACGCGAAGGCGCGGTCTACGTCAGCGATGCCGCACAACTGGCGGCGGTGGACATGGACAACACCCGCCAGCTGCTCGGATTGTTCGCGCACGATCATCTCCAGTTCGACCACGACCGCCGCCTCGATGCGCGCGGCGAACCCAGCCTGGCCGAGATGACGCGCAGTGCGATCGAGTTCCTGTCACGGCGATCGGAAGGCTATGTGCTGATGGTCGAAGGCGGCCGTATCGACCATGCCCACCACTACGGCAACGCCTACCGCGCGCTGGATGACACCGTCGCACTGTCGGACGCGGTGCGTGTGGCCACGGAAATGACCTCCGAACAGGACACCCTGATCCTGGTCACCGCCGATCACAGCCACACTCTGCACATCACCGGCTACCCGGAGCGCGGCAATCCGATTCTGGGCCTGGCGCAGCGCCAGCGCGATGGCAAACCGGTGCCGCTGAAGGATGCCCTCGGCCTGCCCTACACCACGCTCAGCTACGCCAACGGCCCCGGCTACACCGGTGCCAGCAACGCGCAGCCGCAGGGCGCCAAACAGTGGCCGCATGCGCTGGCCGGTCTGCAAGCCGCAACGGCTCCCGTGGATCTGACCGAAGTGGACACCACCGCACAGGACTTCATGCAGCCTTCGCTGGTGCCGCTGGAAAGCGAAACCCACGGCGGCGACGATGTCGCGGTGTTCGCACGCGGCCCCGGCGCCGAAGCGGTGCGCGGCTCGCTGGAACAGAACGTGCTGTTCCACCTGATCGTGCAGGCCCAGCCGACACTGCGCGGCCAGCTCTGCCGGCTCGGCGCCTGCGTCAACGGCACCGTGCCCAGCGCCCTGCCCGATCATTCCAAGCTGCCCGCCACCGCACGCTGATTCCCGCACTCCACCCGCGCCGGGCGCCGGCGCGGCCGTCACCTGACTGACGCCGAAGCGCAACCTGTCTGTCGTCTACAGCGCCGATGCTGGCCTGATCCTGATCACTGGACGGCAGCAATGCAGGAACTGGAAACCACGCTCTCCGAGCGCTACCCGCGCTGGTTCCAGGGGCCGCGCTGGCCCTTGGTACGCGGTCTGCTGCGGCACTTCGGACGCTGGTCGGGCGTGGACCGGCTGCGTGGTTTTCTGGCCGAACACGGCCACCTGCGTGGCCTGCCGTTCGTCGAGGCGGCGCTGCGTTTCCTCGACCTGCGCTACACCGTGGACCAGATCGAGTGCAGCCGCATCCCGGAAACCGGCCGCCTGCTGATCGTCGCCAACCATCCGTGCGGCGCGCTGGATGCGCTGGCATTGCTGGATTTCGTCGGACGCATCCGCCAGGACGTGCGTATCGTGGCGAATGATTTCCTCAGCGGCATCGAGGGTCTGGCGCCGCTGCTGCTGCCCGTGCGCATCCTCGGCGGGCGCCCGCAGCCGGGCAGTCTGCGTGCGATCGAACAGGCGCTGGCGCAGGGCCAGTGCGTGATCGTGTTCCCGGCCGGCGAAGTCTCGCGCCTGGGTCTGCGCGGCATCGCCGACGGCCCGTGGCGGCGCGGCCTGCTGCGCTTTGCGCTCAACAGCGGTGCACCGGTGCTGCCGGTGCGGATCGAAGCGCGCAATTCGGCGCTGTTCTATGCCGCCTCGGCGCTGTTCAAACCGGCCGGCACCGCCTTGCTGCCGCGCGAACTGCTGCGCCAGCGCCGCCAGCGCATCAATCTGCGCATCGGCCAGGCCCAGCAACTGGCACCCGGCGACGATCCAGAGGCCACTCTCGCGCAGCTGCGCGATGCGCTGTATCGCATGGGCCGCCGCCCGGCAGCGAGCCGGCACGAAACCGAACCCGAAACTCTGACCGATGCGGTCGATCCGGCGCTGCTGGAAGCCGAATTGGCCAAACTGCGCACGCTCGGCGACACCGCCGATGGCAAGCGCATCCTCGTCGGCCGCCTGCCGCCCGGCTCGCCGCTGCTGCACGAACTGGGACGGCTGCGCGAACTGACCTTCCGCACCGTCGGCGAAGGCACCGGCAAGCGGCTGGATCTGGACCGCTACGACGCCTGGTACGAACAGATTGTGCTGTGGGATGCCGGCGCACGCCGCATCGCCGGCGCCTACCGCGTCGCCAACGGCGCCCGCACCATTGCCGAACATGGTCTGGCCGGTTTCTACACCCACACCCTGTTCGACTATTCCGACACCATGCTGCCGCGCATCGCCGCCGGGCTGGAACTGGGCCGCAGCTTCGTCACACCCGAATACTGGGGCAGCCGCAGCATCGACCTGTTGTGGCAGGGCATCGGTGCCTACCTGCGCCACCACCCGGAACTGCGCTACCTGTTCGGCGCGGTATCGATCAGCGCCGCACTGCCGCTGCCGGCGCGCGAACAGATCGTCGGCTACTACCGCCACTTCTTCGGCAGCCGCCAGCGCCTGGCCAGCGCCCGCCGCCCGTTCACCCCGATGTTCGCGCACGACTACGGCGACAACGACGCCGACAGCGCCTTCCGCCAGCTCAAGGACAGCCTGCACGCCTTCGAATGCAGCGTGCCGATGCTCTACAAGCAATACGTCGACCTGTGCGAACCGGACGGCGTACGCTTCCTCGCCTTCGGCGTGGACCCGGATTTCTCCGACAGCGTCGACGGCCTGATCGAACTGGACCTGGCCTGGCTCAAACCGCGCAAACGGGCGCGGTATCTGGGGGAAACGGAAACCGCATCCGAGGTGGCGTGATGGTGTCCGTACCCGCGAAAGCATGTTCCATGCGCCGCGCCATGATCCACCCTCACCCCGGCTTGCGCACCATCAGCCAGAACACCAGCACCAGTGCGAGAAACGCCGGCCAGCCGAGCGCGAACCACCAGCGCATCAGGCGGAAGTAGGCGGTCGGCAGCGGGGTTCCGGTGCGGTACGCGGTGTCGGCCAGGGCGCGGACGCGGTACTGGATCGCGACCACCGGCAGCCAGCAGGCGCCGGCCAGCAGGTACAGCGCGAGCGAGAGCCACAGCCAGGTCATCGTCCACGGCAGGCCCATGAGCTGGATCAGCCAGAAGCCGGTCAGCGGCTGCACGATGATCGCCGGCGTGGTGAACAGCCAGTCGGCCAGCACCACGTGGCGCGAGGTGATGGCGATGCCGGCGATATCGCCACGACGGTGCGCCATCCACATGAAGAACGCCGTGCCCAGGCCGGTACCGAACAGCACGGTGGAGGAAAGAATGTGGATCGTCTTGAGGGTGAAGTAGTCCATCGCTATCACTGGCGCTCCGCACCGGCTGCGGCGAAGGCGATGGCGACCAGCACGAGGCCGTTCTTCAGCAGGCCGCCGAAGGGATCGAGCCATGCCTGCGGCAGCAGCAGGCCGATGAACCCGCTGTAGCCGAGCACCAGCAGGGCCATTGCCGCCAGCGCGGCACGTGGCGCGCGGCCGGAAAGCAGCCAGGCACCGAGCACGATATCGGCCACGCTGCCGGTCAGTCCCAGCACCGGCGCCCATGCAGCGGGAAACGGGCTGTGCGCGAACAGCGCGGCGACCTGTTCTGCCGGCAACGCGAAACCGACGATGCCCGAAGCGATGAAGGTCAACGCCAGCACCACGCGCAGCAACGGTTGCAGGAAGACGCTGCGCGCCTGCCAGCGGTCGGCACTGCTGGCCGGCGCCTGCGCCAGTACCGCATCCATGCGCGCCGGGGTCCAGTCCAGTGCGGCAGCAGCGCGTTCGGCATCGTTGATGTTCAACACATTGCCGCGTTCCAGCATGCGCCACATTGTCATACCGAGCGGGCCGCGCCCGAGCTTTTCGCCTAGCCATGCGCCGATGCGCGCCAGCGGTTTCGGGGTCGTGATGAAACGCGTTTCGCCCAACCCGAGCCAGCGCCGCCACAGCGCCAGATATTCGCGCAAGGTCAACGCCTGTGGGCCGCCCAGCGGCAGGATCTGGCCTACCGCTTCGTCGCGTTCCAGTGCGGCCAGCACCGCGTGCGCCAGATCATCGGCATCCAGTGGTTGCAGGCGTTGGTCGCCCTTGCCCGGCAGTGGAACCCATGGCAATGCCGCCAGACCACGCAGCAGTGTGGTGCCGCCGTAGGAACCGCGCGTGGAATAGACCACCGACGGGCGCAGCACCACGGCGGCAACACCGGATGCGAGCAGACGCGCATCGCCGCGATGTTTGGAAGCGATGAACTCCCCATCGGCCGGATCGCCCAGCGCAGACACCTGCACGATGCGCTTCACACCCATCTCGGCGCAGGCATCAAAGAGCGCCGCCGGTACGGTTTCGTGCACTTTCTCGAAGGTGGCTGCGCCGCTTTCGCGCAGGATGCCGGTGCAGTTCACCACCGCATCAATGCCGGCCAGACGCGGCCGCCAGACCGCCGGATCGGTATCGCGGGCGAAATCACAGGCGATGGACGCAACGCCCGGCAAGGCTGTGTCTACCCGTGTTGCACGCACTGCGGCGACCGGTTCGTGCCCGGCGCGCAGCAGCGCCGAAACGATATGCGCGCCGATAAAACCGTAGGCGCCGGTGATGAGTATTTTCATGGAGTTGTGCGGCCTCTCCTTGCTCCCTCTCCCCCAAGCCTGCTTGAGAGAGAGGGTTGGGGTGAGGGGGGCTTTACAGTCTCACCGCCGGGAAAAGCGCTCGCGACTTTGCCGCTCCCCCCTCACCCCAACCCTCTCCTCCGCAAGCGGGGGAGAGGGGACATCATCAAACGCGATAGCCGCTGTGGATCGCGCAGATGCCGCCGCTGAGGTTGCGGTAGTCGCAGCGCGCGAAACCGGCTTTTTCCATCATCGCGCGCAGTTCATCCTGCGGCGGGTGCTTGCGGATGGATTCGGCCAGGTACTGATAGGAATCCGGATCTCCAGCGAACAGCGAGCCGAGCTTCGGCAGCACCTTGAACGAGTGGAAGTCGTAGATCGGCCGGAACCAGGCCGGCTTCACTTCGGAAAACTCCAGTACCAGTGCGCGTCCGCCGGTCTTGAGCACGCGGAACATCTCGTTGAGCGCCTGCTGCTTGTCGGTGACGTTGCGCAGGCCGAAGGCGATGGTGACCAGATCGAAATGGCCATCGGGAAACGGCAGTGCTTCGGCGTCCATCTGCACGTATTCCAGCCCGCGCACCAGGCCGCGATCGGTCAGGCGGTCGCGGCCGACGCCGAGCATGTCGGCATTGATGTCGCCGATGACGATTTCGCCGCTGTCGCCCACGTGCGGATGCAGCAAGGCGGCGATGTCGCCGGTGCCTCCTGCCAGATCCAGCACCCGGTCGCCGCGTTTGACGCCGGAGGTGGCGACGAAATAGCGCTTCCAGATGCGGTGGATACCGAGCGACATCAGGTCGTTCATCAGATCGTACTTGCGCGCGACCGAGCTGAAGACTTCGCCGACCAGCTTGCGCTTGTCCTGTAGCGGCACATCGCGGAAGCCGAAATGGGTGGTGGCCGGGGCCGGCTCGGCCGGCGCGTTCTGGGTGGGGGTGGTTTCGTTACTCATGCGCGAATTATCGCACCGCGCCTGCCTCGCCGCCCGCCTGCGGTTCGAATCCGGCGCAGAACGCCAATGCAGACATTGGCCCCGGGCGGATCGGCGCGCAACTCCTGCAAGAACTGGCGCAACGGCAGTGCGGCCCGGGCCCGTTCAAACAGTTCCAGGATGGCGATGTCGCGGGTCTTGCTCATGCGCTGCCCATTGCGGTAACCGGGCCATCGCCGGTATGCGATGCCTCGTTGCAGAAGGCGTGAAGTGGCGGGCGATCAGCTCAGGATTTCAGGGCTTGTCGCGCAGCGCAGCGGCCAGCGCGTCGAGATCCTCGCGCAGCGCCGCCGGAACTTCATTGATGCCCCGCAGGGCCTGTTCGGCTGCGTCATGCGACTGCCGCGCAGCCTCGCGCTCACCCTGGATCAGCTGCACCATTGCCAGCATCGCCCACGCCTTGCCCTTGTCATCGCTGGCCTGCGGATACAGGCGCTCGGCCATCGCGACGGCCTCCTGCGCCACCGACCGTGCCAGCTCCAGGCGCTGCTGCGAGACCGCCATCTCGGTCAGATTCGCCAGACCGAACAGCACCACCGGATGATCCCCACGGAAGCTGCGCTTGCGCATCTCGACCGATTCGCGCATCAATTCCAGCGCTTCCTCGCCACGCCCCAGATCCAGCGCCAGCAGGGCACGGTTGTTGAGCAGGATCGCAATGTCGCGGCTGCCTTCCGGATGCAGCCGGCGCAGCAGTTCGCGCGCGCGGGTGTAGCCGGCGTCGGCCAGTTCCAGTTCGCCCAGGTCGTGCAGCACCTGCGCATGGTTGCTGAGGATGTTGGCGTATTCGTCCTCGGGCACGCTCACGCCGTGCTGCTCGATTGCGGCCAGGGCCTGTTCCACATACGGCCGCGCGGCGGCGTATTGCCCCTGCATCATATGGATGTAGCCCAGATTGCTGGAAGCGGTGACGTAGAACGGCAGGCGCTGCTGGCCGGCCTGCTGCATCTGCGTGACGACCTGCTCGAGCCGGGTCGCAGCTTCCTGGTAGTGGCCCTGCTCGAAGCGCAGCAGGGCCAGTGCGTCGGCCAGCTTCCAGGTGGTGGGATGGGCATCACCGAACACGCTCTGCGCCTCGGCCAGGCCGGTCAGGATCTGGCGTTCTGCCGCCTCCAGCCGGTTCAGGCTCAGCAGGCTGGCGCCGATCGCATGGCGCACTCCGGCGGCAATGGCCGGGCGCTCTCCGAAACGGCTGTCCAGTTGCTGCGCGGCCGATTCCAGCACATCGCCGAGGCTGACCTCGACGCCGGTGTGGTCGACGTTGGACTGGCCCAGCACTTCGAGCAGGAAATCGTTGATCTCGGCCGTAGCCTGGGCCGCGATCCGCGCCTGATACCCCTGATACAGCGCCAGCCCGGAGGCCGCCAGGATCAGCATCAGCGCGCTGCCGACCAGCACGCTGGCAACGCGGTGGCGGGACAGGAACTTGGATGCGCGATAGCGCCAGGTATCCGGCTGCGCCAACACCGGCCGCCCGGCCAGATGGCGGCGCAGGTCGTCGGCCAGTTCCTGTGCGCTGCCGTAGCGCCGTTCCGGCTCCTTGTGCAGCGCCTTGGCGACGATACGGTCCAGATCCTGCGACAGGCGGCGCAGCGGTTGGGCATAGCCGGGCGTGGCATCGCCATCCTGCAGGGCACGCGATAGTGTCGGCGGCTCTGTGTCGCAGACCATGCGTTCCACTTGCGCCGGGGTCATTTGCCCGGTGTCGTAGGGGCGCTTGCCGCTGAGCAGCTGATACAGGATCACGCCGAGCGAATAGATGTCCGAGCGGGTCGTGATCGGCAGGCGGCGGATCTGTTCGGGGCTGGCGTAGGCCGGCGTCATGGCGCCCAGCACCGTGGTCTGGGTATCGGACGCGGTACCGGATTCATGCAGCGGATCGACCAGTTTGGCGATGCCGAAATCCAGCAGGCGCGGATTGCCGTTGGTATCGACCAGCACGTTGCCCGGCTTCAGGTCGCGGTGCACGATCAGGTGGCGATGGGCTTCCTGCACCGCTTCGCAGACCTGACAGAACAGTTCCAGCCGCGCGTTGACATCCAGTTGCTGCTCGCGGCAATAGCGCATCAGATCCACGCCATCGACGAATTCCATCACCAGATACGGCACGCCGAGTTCGGTGCGGCCACCGTCCAGGATGTGCACGATGTTGGGATGTTGCAGCTGCGCCAGGATCGCGCGTTCTTCCTCGAAACTGGTCAGCAGGCCCTGACGTCGCACCGGGTCCAGTGCCAGTTGTGCCGGCTGGATCAGCTTGATCGCGACGCGCTGGCGGTACAGGCCGTCATCGCGCCAGGCCAGATACACCACGCCCATGCCGCCGGCATTGATCGGCCGTTCGATACGGTAGATGCCGACCCGTTCGCCCGGCTGCGGCAGGCCCGGCGCCAGCGGTAGGCTGATGCCTTCGCCCGGCTCGAGGAAGTCACCGGAGCGCTCGTGGCCAAGCAGCAGCTCACGCAGGCGCTGACGCCGACTTTCCGGAAGATTCATGTTGCGCAGTGCGGTTTCGCGCTCGGTGGCGGGCAGTTCGAGCAGTTCTTCCAGCCGCTCCAGCACCTCGCGCTCGGCCGCGCCATCGGACGAATCCGGTGTTCCCAGTACGCGCGTGGGCGCGCTCATGGTGCGCTCCCGGCGCGTGCTTCCGGAGTTTCGCCGGAGCCGTGGCTGAGTGCATCGAACAGCCAGACCCGTGCCGCCTGCCAGTGACGTTTGACCGTGGCCGGCGACAGCTCCATCGCCTCGGCGGTATCTTCGATCGAGAGGCCACCGAAGAAGCGCAGCTCCACCACACGGGCCTTGTCCGGCGCGATGGTTTCCAGCCGCAGCAGGGCGTTTTCCAGATCCAGCACGTCCAGCGCGTCCTGTTGCGCCGGCAGGTTGGTGAACAGGGTGACGCGCTCGCCGCCATCGCGCTTGCTGGCCTGGCGGCGACGCGCATGGTCGATCAGGATTTCGCGCATCAGCCGCGCCGCGACACCGATGAAGTGCGCCCGCCCCTGCCAATCGATGCGGTCCAGCGCGGCCAGGCGCTGGTAGGCCTCGTTGACCAGTGCGGTCGGTTGCAGGGTGTGTTCGCCACGCTCGCTCTCAAACTGGCGCCCGGCCAGTGCGCGCAGCTCCTGGTACAGCAGCGCGACGAGCCGGTCGCGCGCCGCCGTGTCACCAGCGCGCCATGCATGCAGCAATTGCGTGGCATCCCCTGTCATGCCTGCGAATCTACCACTGTGTCGGCGCCGGCGCGTGCCCGGTTCAGCCGGTTCAGCCCGCCCGCGTGGTCTGCCCGGGGCTGTCGCGCGACAGGCCGGCGGCTTCCAGCGCGGCCAGATATTCATCCCAGTTGCGCTGCTGTTCGCGCCCCAGCGCATGCAATTTGGTCCAGGAATAGATGCCGCTGGCATGGCCATCGGAAAAATTCAGCAGCACCGCGTAATTGCCCATCGGCTGGATGCCGTTGATCGCGACCTCGCGCTTGCCGCCCAGCAGTACGCGCTGTCCGGGGCCGTGGCCCTGCACTTCGGCCGAGGGCGAGTTCACCCGCAGGTATTCGGCCGGCAGCCGGAAGCGGCTGCCGTCATCGAACGCCACTTCCAGCACCCGCGAGGCGCGATGCAGGATCAGGTCGGTGGGCCGGGGTGTATCCATCGGAATCGGTTGCCGGGTTGGTTGCGGTATCCGGTCAGGGAGCCTTTGATCAAGTCTCGCAACGTCATTCCGGTTTTCGCCGGAATGACGGCTTGTTTAGACGTTCCTTTACAGGATATAGCGGGAGAGATCCTGATCCTGCACCAGATCGCCCAGGGTGGCATCGACGAAAGCGGCATCGATGCTGATGCTTTCGCCGTCGCGATCCGGGGCCTCGTAGGACAAGGTATCCAGCAGCTTTTCCAGCACCGTGTGCAGGCGCCGCGCGCCGATGTTCTCGGTGGTTTCATTGACTGTGAAGGCGATGTCGGCCAGTCGCTCGATGGCATCGTCGGTGAAGCTGACCGTCACGCCCTCGGTGCCGAGCAGGGCCTGGTACTGCCGGGTCAGCGCGCTGTGCGGTTCGGTCAGGATGCGGCGGAAATCCTCGCGCGAGAGCGAGGTCAGCTCGACCCGGATCGGGAAACGGCCCTGCAGTTCGGGAATCAGATCCGACGGCTTGGCCAGATGGAACGCACCCGATGCAATGAACAGGATGTGGTCGGTCTTGACCGCGCCGTACTTGGTGCTGACGGTGGAACCTTCCACCAGCGGCAGCAGGTCGCGCTGCACGCCTTCGCGCGAGACATCGGCGCCATAACCTTCCGAACGCTTGGCGACCTTGTCAATTTCGTCGATGAAGACGATGCCGTTCTGCTCGGCCATCTCGATCGCCTGTTCACGGATGTCGTCCTCGTTGACCAGCTTGCCGGCTTCTTCCTCGATCAGCAGCGGGCGCGCGGCAGAAATCTTCATCGTGCGCTTCTGGGTTTTCGCGCCGGAAAGCTGGGAGAACATCTGGCGCAGCTGCTGGCCCATTTCCTCCATGCCCGGCGGTGCCATGATGTCGACGCCGACATTGATCGCGGTTTCCAGATCGATCTCGCGCTCGTCGAGCTTGCCTTCGCGCAGCTGCTTGCGGAATTTCTGCCGGGTTTCGTTCTGGCTGCCGTCTTCCTGCGGCCAGCCGGCGGCGTCCTGGCGGCGCGGCAGCAACGCATCCAGGATGCGGTCCTCGGCGCGGTCCTCGGCCTGGCTGCGAACCCGGGCCTTGGCCTGTTCGCGCTGCATCTTCACGGCGGTATCGGTCAGGTCGCGGATGATCTGTTCCACGTCCTTGCCGACATAGCCGACCTCGGTGAAGCGCGTGGCCTCGACCTTGACGAACGGCGCATTGGCCAGTTTCGCCAGACGACGCGCGATCTCGGTCTTGCCCACGCCGGTGGGGCCGATCATCAGGATGTTCTTGGGCGTGACTTCACGGCGCAGCTCGGGTTCCAGCTGCATCCGACGCCAGCGGTTGCGCAGCGCGATCGCGACCGCGCGCTTGGCGCTGTTCTGGCCAATGATCCAGCGGTCCAGTTCGTTGACGATTTCACGGGGGGTAAGGGAGGACATCGTGGTTTCCTGGAAAAGCGTCAGGCCAGTACGGCGACGCGGGGAAGAATGTGGTTGCGGCTCAACGGAGCAATGACAAGATCTTCGGGCAGCGCGGATGGATCGACCCAGGCCAGCGTTTCGATTTCAGCCTGCGGCACGGGTTCGCCATCGACACTGCAAATGAACACCTGCGCCTCGACCCGGCGCCCGATTTCATGCACGGCATCGTCGGAAAATTCGCCCAGCGCCTGCGCCGATTCCGGCTTCAGCCGCACGCCCAGTTCCTCGTGCAGCTCGCGCGCCAGCGTATCCAGCGCAGCTTCACCCGGTTCGCGCTTGCCGCCGGGCTGGATGTAGGTGCCCGAGCCGCGCTTGCGCACCAACAGCACGTGGCCGGCCGCATTGCGGATCACCGCCGCGACAATGCGCACCGGTGCTGGTCCGGCCATCGCTCAGAGCTCCTCGATGGTGCGGTTGTGGTTGGTGTAGATGCAGATGTCGCCGGCGATCTTCAGCGCCTGTTCGACGACCTGGCGCGGGTCCAGTTCAGTGTTTTCGATCAGCGCGCGCGCCGCCGCCTGCGCGAACGGGCCGCCGGAACCAATCGCGATCAGGCCGTGCTCGGGTTCCAGCACATCGCCATTGCCGGAAATCAGCAGCGAGGCTTCCTTGTCGGCCACCGCCAGCATCGCTTCGAGCCGGCCCAGACGGCGGTCGGTACGCCAGTCCTTGGCCATTTCCACCGCTGCGCGCACCAGCTGGCCGCCGTGCTTTTCCAGCTTGGACTCAAACAGTTCGAACAGCGTGAAGGCATCGGCCGTGGCCCCGGCAAAACCGGCCAGCACCTTGCCGTTGCCCAGCCTGCGCACCTTGCGCGCATTGGCCTTGACCACAGTGTTGCCGAGCGTGACCTGGCCATCGCCCCCGATCACGACGCGATCACCGCGACGCACGGAAACGATGGTGGTGGCGTGGAAGGATTCGTTACTGGACACAATGGCAATCCGGAAAAGGCAGTCCCAATACAGGTGGGGGCGGCATGGATGGGATCAAGCCCAATCCCACTGCTCGCCACACAGGCCGCCGGGGACGGTCCCAGCGTCACTGACCGGCGGACGGTCAGCCCGGGGACCGAAGCCCCTCACGCCCCCCACTGGCCCGGGCGCGGGCTGCAAATCGCGCAGATAACTCGGCAGGACTCGATGGAAACCGTGCGACAGGACAGCCATCGCGGCCTGACCACAGCAGCGGCGTGGCTCAACCGCGTCGCCGCGCGCGCGGATGGGCCGCGTCGTAGACATTGGCCAGATGCTGGAAATCCAGGTGCGTGTAGATCTGCGTGGTGGAGATGTCGGAATGGCCGAGCAGTTCCTGCACACCGCGCAGATCCTGCGAGGATTCCAGCGTATGACTGGCAGAGGCATGACGCAGCATGTGTGGATGGACGCGCTTGTCGATTCCCTGGCGCTGGGCGATGGCCTTGAGCCGCAGGCCGACGCTGGCGCGCGCGATCGCTGCGCCGTTGCGGCCCTTGAACACCGGCTGGTCCGGCCCGGCGCCACCGGCGGCACGCAGCGCCAGCAAGGCCTTGCGGGCGTAGCGGCCGACCGGGATGTCACGGTCTTTCGCGCCCTTGCCGAGTACGCGCACCATGCCTTCGTCCAGATCCAGATCGCGCCAGCACAGCCCGCAGACTTCAGCCAGACGCAGGGCCGAGGAATACATCAATTCGAACATCGCCTTGTCGCGCAGGTCTTCCGGCGTGAGCACCTCGAAATCCAGCAGCCGCGCCATTTCATCCACGTCCAGCACCTGCGGCAGCTTGCGCACCACGCGCGGCGCGCGCAGGCCGGCGGCCGGCGAGGCGTCGAGGCGGCCTTCGCGCACCAGATGCAGGAAGAATCCGCGGCACGAGGACAGCAGCCGCTGCACGCTGTTGGGCGAGAGCCCGCGACGGTGTTCGGCTGCGAGGAAGGCGCGCATCTGGTGGTTGTCCAGCGCCTTCCAGGCAGTGATCGGCAACGCGCGGGCGTAGCCGGTCAGACGCGCCAGATCGCGCCGGTAGCCGGACAGGGTGTGGGGCGAACAGCCGCGTTCCACCCGCAGCCGTTCGAGGAAACCCAGCACGTCGGCGGACAGCGCATCACGCGATTCCAGCCCGTCGTGGCGGCTGGCCGTGCTCATCAGAGCGGATCAAAGCGCGCCAGTGCGGCGACCACGGCCTGGGCCATCAGGCGCAGGAACATCGTGCCCATGCCCGGATAGAAGCGATTGCTGTCGTCGCTGCCGATCGCCAGGATGCCGTACCTGCCCAGCGGCAGCAGCGCGCTGGACTGCACGCTGCCGGCATCGGCGCCGAACAGTACTTCCAGCTTCTGCGCCTGCACCCGGCCGCACAGCGGTTCGTCGCCGGCGAGAAAGTCGGCGAACGGCGCCAGCGTTGGATCCTGGCGTGGCAGCACGCGCCACCACGGACTGTCCGGCAACGCGACATCACCCAGCAGCAGCACGCGCAGCCACTGGCTGTTGAAATCCTCGCGCAGGCTGGCGACCAGCGTGGTCAGCGTTTCGGGCAGATCGCGCGCGCGCATCAGCGCCAGCGTGAACTGGTGGGTGCGCACGGTCAGCCGTTCGTTCTCGTTGGCAACCGCGAACAGGTCCTGCAGGCGGCGGTTGAGTTCGCGGTTCTTCTCGCGCAGCACGTCGAGCTGGTAGCTGGCCAGCGAGGTCGCCTTGCCCTGCTCACGCGGCAGTTCGATCGCCATCGCCACATCCGGGAACTGCGCCAGGAAGGTGGGATGCTCGCGCAGCCAGGCTGCAATGGTGGCGGCGTCGATGTCACGCCTGGGGGTGTCGCTCATGACAGGAACTCTCCTTCGAAAACGAATTCGGCCGGGCCGGCCATGTGGATCGGCGTGCCCTCACCGGCCCAGCGCAGGTGCAGCGTACCGCCGGGCAGTTGCACCGCCACCTGTTCGTCCAGCAGGCCGCGCCGTGCCAGCACCGCGACTGCGGCACAGGCGCCAGAACCGCAGGCCAGGGTTTCACCGACGCCGCGCTCGTACACCCGCAGCGCGATGCGGTCGCGCCCCAGCAACTGCGCGAAGCCGACATTGCAGCTATGGGAAAACGCGGCATCGCGTTGCAGCGCCGGCCCGATGCGCACCACATCGGCCTGCGCCACGTCCGGCACTTCGATCACCGCGTGCGGGTTGCCCATCGACACCGCGCCGGCTTCGATGGTTTCGCCATTCAGCGTGAAGCGGTACGGATCGGCCTGTTCCCGTGCCAGACCGACAGCCGGCGGGGAAAAATCCGGCACGCCCATGTCGATGCCGATGCCGTGTGCATCGACGCTGGCGACGATACGCCCGGCCGGGCTGTCGAGCACGAAATCACCGGACGGCACACCGCCATCGCGCAGCAACCAGGCCGCGACGCAGCGCGCGCCGTTGCCGCATTGCGCAGCATCACTGCCATCGGCATTGAGGATCGAATAGGCCGCCTGCGCGCCCGCACTGCGCGGCGCATCGATCGTGATCAGCTGGTCGAAACCGATGCCGCGATGGCGGTCGGACATGCGCGCCACACGCTCGGCCGCCAGCGGTACATCGGCGGCGCGGCGGTCGATGATGACGAAGTCGTTGCCGGCCCCGTGCATCTTGGAAAAGCGCAGCGGCATGGCCGGCATCACCGCAGCGCGGCAGGCTCGGGCCGGTCCGGCAATACCAGGTCGCCCTTGTTGCCGCAGGCACAGGCGGCGGACAGGAGCAGTGCGGTCAGGGCAAGGCGCAAGATGGTTTTCATGCTGGCAGTATAAGCGTCACGTTCCGACTGCGAACCTGCCATGTCTCCGTCGCTGTTCGTCCTGATTCCCGCGCTGGCCTGCGCGTTGTTCGCGCTGATGCTGATCGTCGGCATGCGGCGTCGGCCGGTCTTCCGCTCACGCACCGGCAACGGGCTGCGCGGCCTGTTCGCGTTCGCCTTCGCGCTGGCGGCCATCGGGCTGATCGGACTGGCGTTGTCGCTGCACCATTACCTGACGCTGGAACGCGAAGTCACCGTCGCCCGGCTCGCTTTCCAGGCGCATGGCCCGCAACATTTCACCGCCACTCTGGATACCGCCGACGGCCGCCGCCGCGAGCTCACGCTGCGCGGCGACGAATGGCAGCTGGATGCACGGGTGATCTCGTGGAAACTGCCGGCGCTGCTGGCTGGCGCGCCACCGCTGTACCGGCTGGAACGTATTTCCGGACGCTACCGCGATATCCGCGCCGAGCGCGAAGCCGAGCGCAGCGTGCATGCACTGGATGAAGACGCGCTGCTGGATCTGTGGACGATCAAGCAGCAGTTCCCGCGCTGGCTGCCCTTCGTCGATGCCCACCACGGCAGCGCGGCCTACCTGCCGATGCTCGATGGCGCGCAGTTCGAGGTCACCCTCGGCGGCCGTGGCGGGCTGGTCGCACGCCCGGCCGACGACACCACACGGCTGAAGCTGGAGCAGTCCGGCTGGTTTGGCGGCCCCTGAGCGGCAATCGCGGATGCGGGCCGGACCTGAGGCCCGGCCATCCCTGACCGGGCCCGGTCCTGAAAACGACAATCAGGCGAACAGCTGCCTGACCATCCAGCGCGACCCGCGAGTACCTGCGGTCACGCCCGGCCTTCAATCCACGTTCAACTGATCCAGCATGAAGGCATACCACTCCGCGGTCTGTTGATAGCGCGCGAAGCGGCCGGACTGGCCACCGTGGCCGGCTTCCATATTGGTGCGCAGCAGGATCGGCTTGTTGCCGGTGCCGGTGGCGCGCAACCTGGCGACCCATTTGGCCGGCTCCCAGTACTGCACCTGCGAATCCCATAGCCCGGTATCCACATACAGCGCCGGGTAGTCCTGCGCCTTGATCTGGTCATAGGGCGAGTAGGACAGCATGTAGTCGTAGTAGACCGGATCCTGCGGATTGCCCCACTCGTCGTATTCGTTGGTGGTCAGCGGGATCGTGGTGTCGAGCATGGTGGTGACCACATCCACGAACGGCACGCCGGCGTTCATCACCGCATAGTGCTGCGGCGCCATGTTCGCGACCGCGCCGATCAGCAGGCCGCCGGCGCTGCCACCGGCAGCGGCGACGCGATCCGGTGCGGCATAGCCTTCAGCCACCAGATGCGTGGTCACATCGATGAAGTCGGTGAAGGTATTGATCTTGTTCAGCAATTTGCCGTCCTCGTACCAGTGCCGGCCCAGTTCCTGGCCGCCACGGACGTGCGCGATGGCGTAGACCATGCCGCGATCCAACAGCGACGGCAGCGCGACGTTGAAGCGCGGATCGACGGAGTTGCCGTAGGAGCCGTAGGCGTATTGCAGCAGCGCGGCGCTGCCATCGCGCGGCACATCCTTGCGGTGAACCAGCGATACCGGAATCTTCACCCCGTCACGTGCCGTCGCCCAGATGCGCTCGGTGACGTAGGCGCTGGCGTCGTAACCGAGCACCGGTTCGGTCTTGAGCAGACGACGCTCGCCGCTGGCCACGTTCAGTTCGTAGGTGGTCTGCGGCGTCGTCAGCGAGGTGTAGACGTAGCGCAGCCAGCCGCTGTCCGGCTCGGCGTTGATCGAAAGCCCCATGGTGTAGGCCGGTTCGTCCGCCTTCACCAGGAAAGGCTCGCCGTCGCGCGGCAGCACGCGGATACGGCGCAGGCCTTCGGAGCGTTCACCCAGCGCGACAAAGCCGTGGAACAGCTCGAAGCCGGAGAGGAACACTTCCTCGTCGTGCGCGATCCATTCCTGCCAGCGGGCACGGTCGCCCACGGCGTCCTCGGCCACGGTCATCAGCCGGTAGTTGGGCGCGTCCCAGTCGGTGCGGATCACCCAGCGACCGTCCAGATGATCGGCGTCGTACAGGAAATCACGCTGGCGCGGTGCCAGCACGAAGAAATCCGTCGGGTCTTCCAGCGAAGTGCAACGCAGCTCGCTGGACACCGTGCTCTCCAGCGTGATGCACAGGTACTGCTCGGAGCGGGTGCGCGAAATCCACAGGTAGAAGGTTTCGTCGGCCTCCTCGTAGACCAGCTCGTCGGCGCTGGCCGGAGTGCCGAGGCGATGCCGTTTGACGCGCTTGCCGAGCAGGGTTTCCGGGTCGTTTTCGATGTAGTACAGGGTGCTGTCATCGGCGCCCCATACCAGTGCCGGCGCGATGCCTTCGATCACATCGGCATGCACGTTGCCGGTGGCCAGATCCCGGATCCGCAGCGTGTACTGGCGACGGCCCACGTCATCCTCGACCCAGGCCAGCAGACGTCCGCCGGGGCTGACTTCGTAACTGCCGATCTGGAAATAGCCCTTGTCCTGCGCCAGCGCATTGCCATCGAGCAGGATTTCCTCCGGCGCCTCCATGCTGCCCTTGCGGCGTGCGTGGATCGGGTACTGGCCGCCTTCCTCGTAGCGACTGTAATACCAATAACCCTTTTCCAGAAACGGCACGCTGGCATCGTCCGGCTTGATCCGCGCGACGATCTCGTCATACAGCGTGCTGCGGACCTCGGCCTGCGGCGCCAGCAGCGCATCGGTGTAGGCGTTCTCGGCTTCCAGATAGGCGATGACCGCGGGATTCTCGCGGCTGTCGTCGCGCAGCCAGTAGTACGGGTCTTCGCGGCTGGCACCGTGCGGTGCCACCACCTGGTACGGCTGGGTGGCGGCCATCGGCGGTGCGGGCTGGGATGCCATCGGATTGTTCATCGCATCACGCTGCGGAGTGCTGCCGCAGGCTGCCAGTACGCAGCCTGCCAGCCATGCCAGTGCCCACTTGCCACCGGACGCAAACCTCACTGCGCCGCCCCGTTCGAATCGAACAGGTGCTGCTTCAGATAGGTGTAGGCCAGCGCCTGCATGTGGGCGCGCTGGCGGTTGTCGGCTGCACCGCCGTGACCGCCTTCGATGTTCTCGTAATAGGTCACATCGTGGCCCTGCTCCTGCATGCGCGCGAACATCTTGCGCGCATGGCCCGGATGCACGCGGTCATCGCGGGTGGATGTGGTGAACAGCACCGGCGGGTAACTCACGTCGGCGCGCACGTTCTGGTACGGCGAGTACTGCTTCAGGAATTCCCAGTCGTCGGTGTCCGGGTTGCCGTATTCGGCCATCCACGAGGCACCGGCCAGCAGCTGGTTGTAACGCTTCATGTCCAGCAGCGGCACCTGGCAGACCACTGCGCCGAACAGTTCCGGATACATCACCGTCATATTGCCCATCAGCAGGCCGCCATTGCTGCCGCCCTGGATGCCCAGATGCGCCGGCGCGGTGATGTCGCGCGCGATCAGATCCTGCGCCACGGCTGCGAAGTCCTCGTAGGCACGGTGACGGTGCTGCTTGAGCGCGGCCTGATGCCAGCGCGGGCCGTACTCGCCGCCGCCACGGATATTGGCGACCACGTAGACGCCGCCCTCGGACAGCCAGCCACGTCCGACCGCAGCGCTGTAGCCGGGCAGCAGCGAGACTTCAAAGCCGCCATAGCCGTACAGCAGGGTCGGGTTGCGGCCGTTCCTCACCAGATCCTTGCGTGCCACCATGAAGTACGGCACGCGGGTGCCGTCCTTGCTGGTCGCGAAGTTCTGGGTGATCTCGTACGGGCTGGCGTCGAAGAACGCCGGCAGCTGCTTCAACAGTTCCGGCTCATCGCCGCCGATGCTGCCCAGGTAGAGCGAGGTCGGGGTCAGGTAGTCGGTGACGGTCATGAAGAAGTCGTTGGATTCCTCGTCATCCACCGCGCTGATGCTGACCGTGCCGAAGGCCGGCTGGTGCGGCAGCGGCGTGCGTGCCCAGGTTCCCTCACCGGGCGTGACCAGATAGATGCGGTTCTTCACGTCTTCCAGCACATTGATGTAGACGTGGTCGCGGGTAACGCCGAAGCTGGACAGCGAACTGCGCTCATCCGGCTCGAACACCACCGAAAGCTCACGCTTGCCGGCGATGAAGTCGTCGAAGTTCGCGGCCAGCAGGGAGCCGGCCTGATAGGTCCTGCCATCGACCGTCCAGGGCTCGCGCAGGCGGATCGTCAACCATTCGCGGTAGGCGCTCTTGTTGGCCGAATCGGGCACATCGATCTTGACCAGTTCGCCATCGGCCTGGCGCAGATAGATTTCATTGCTGAAGAAGGCCGGCGCGCGGAACACGAAGTCGCGCTCGTAGCCGCGCGTGCTGTCATGGAAGGCACCGACCGAAACGTCCTCGGCCTGCCCTTCGAACACCACCTTGGCCGCTTCCATCGGCGTGCCGCGCTTCCATTCCTTGACGATGCGGGCGTAGCCGGAGCTGGTCATCGAGCCGTCACCAAAGTCGGTGGCCACGTAGACCGTGTTCTCGTCGATCCAGCCCAGCGAGCCCTTGGCCTCGGGACGGTAGAAGCCGCCTTCGATCCATTCGCGGGTTTCCAGGTTGAACTCCCGCGTCACGTCGGCATCGGCACCGCCGCGCGAAAGATCCACCAGGCAGCGCACCCAGGGTGCGCCCTTTTCCTTCGGCCGCAGGCACGATGCGCCGTGCCAGACCCAGTTTTCGCCTTCGGCCTGGTTCAGCGCGTCGAGGTCGATCAGGGTTTCCCAGGCCGGATTCGGCTTGCGGTATTCATCCAGCGTGGTGCGCCGCCAGATGCCGCGCTGGTTCTGCTGGTCGGTCCAGAAGTTGTAGAAATAATCGCCCTGTTTGTAGACGAACGGGATCTTGTCGTCCGAATCCAGCACTTCCAGCAGGCTTTCTTCCAGCTGCGCGAAACCCGGCGCCGATTCCACCGTCTGGCGGGTCTGTTCGTTGTGCCCGCGCACCCAGTCCAGCGCGGTGTCGCCGCCGACATCCTCCAGCCACAGATAGGGATCTTCCGCCGCAGTGGCAGCCGTGCTGGCGGCGGTCGGGGCCTCCGGGGTCTTTTCGTTCACGGTTGCGCAGGCGGACAGCAGCGCGAGCCCGGCGGGCAGCCAGGCAAGAGCAAGACGGGACATGGCGGAACTCCTGGGTACATGTGGCCGGCACGCTACCACGGCACGGGCCCGTCCGGTGCTTGCCGAAAGTCATGCCCGGCGCGCCTGCGGCGCCGGACTGCGGTGTTGCCGGCGGACATTCCACCGCGCCCGGACCTGCGGTCACCGGCCCTTGCCGGCAATGCCGGCCCGTGGCCCGGCCGGCAACACGGGACCTGTCGCCTGCAACATGTAGAATCGCGGGAAGCGCGCCATTCGAGCGCGAATCACCGAGGGAGTTTCCAATGACTGTACGCATCGCACTGGTCACCGGCGGTACCGGTGGCATCGGCACCGCGATCTGCAAGCGCCTGGCCGATGCCGGGCACAAGGTCGCCACCAACTACCGCGACGAATCCCGCGCCCGCGCCTGGCAGGAGAAGATGCGCGCGGAAGGCTACGAATTCTCGATCTTCCCCGGTGACGTTTCCGACACCGCCTCCTCGCAGGCGCTGGTGGCCGCGATCGAGGCCGAACTCGGGCCGATCGACATCCTGGTCAACAACGCCGGCATCACCCGCGACACCACCTTCCACCGGATGACGCCGGAACAGTGGCACGAGGTGGTCAACACCAACCTCAATGCCTGCTTCAACGTCACCCGCCCGGTGATCGAAGGCATGCGCGCGCGCAAATGGGGCCGCATCGTGCAGATCAGCTCGATCAACGGCCTCAAGGGCCAGTACGGCCAGGCCAACTACGCCGCGGCCAAGGCCGGCATGCATGGTTTCACGATCTCGCTGGCGCGCGAAAACGCCAAGCTGGGCATCACCGTCAACACCGTTTCGCCCGGCTATGTGGGCACCGACATGGTGATGGCGGTGCCGGAGGAAGTACGCGCCAAGATTGTTGCCGACATCCCCACCGGGCGCCTCGGCACACCGGCGGAAATCGCCTACGCGGTGGCCTTCCTGGTCGACGAACAGGCGGCCTGGATCACCGGCTCCAACCTCGACATCAACGGCGGCCACCACATGGGCTGGTAAGCCCGGCTTGCAAGCGCCATCCGGGTACGCGATGCTGAAAAGCCGCCCGGACCGCATCCGGCAGGGCATACCGCCAGCGCGGCTGCCCTCCTCCCCGCCCCGGCGACGGCCGCCAGCAGCGAATCGCCGCCGCTCCGGCCCACTGAAGGCGGATGCGCTGGCACACTTCAGGCATCGGCCATCCGCCGCACTACACAGGCCCTGACATGGCACAGAAACGCGTCATCAAGAAGTATCCCAACCGCCGGCTCTACGACACCGAAATTTCCAGCTACATCACGCTGGAAGACGTTCGGCAGTTGATCTGCGATGGCGAAAGCTTCGAGGTCATCGATGCCAAGAGCGGCGAAGACCTGACCCGCACCGTCCTGCTGCAGATCATCGCCGAGCACGAGGAACGCGGCACGCCGATCTTCTCCACCGAGCTGCTGACCCAGATCATCCGCTTCTACGGTGATGCGCTGCAGGGCTTCATGGGCAATTATCTGGAACGCTCGATGCAGCTGTTCCTGGACCAGCAGAACCAGTTTCGCAGCCAGCTCACCAACCTCATGGGCCAGACCCCGTGGAGCATGTTGAACCAGCTGACCGAACGCAATCTGGATATCTGGAAGAACTTCCAGCAGGGACTGGTCAGCTCGATCCCGGCCGATCAGGCGCGTACCGGCACCGGCACAGGCGCGGGTACCGGCACCAGCGGCCCGGCCCCGACACCGCGTGGCAACACCAAACGCTGAGTCGCAGCAGCATCAAGCACATCGAAAACGGGGCCATCGCGGCCCCGTTTCCGTTTGCGTCTTTCATCGCAGCGGCGGCAGTTTCTCAACGCCGCGACAGCCAGTCGCAGATCGCGGTCGGCACTTCCTGCTGCGCGCGGCTGGAGACGTAGATGCCGATGTGGCCGCCACGGAAAGCCAGTTCGCTGTAGTCGTCGGTACCGACCAGCTCCTTGAGCGCACGCGAAGCGTCCGGCGGCACCAGGTGGTCCTGCAAGGCATAGATGTTCAGCACCGGCATCGTGACATCCCGCAGGCTCGGGGCGCGGTCACCGACCCGGATGCCGCCGTTGATAAAACCGTTGCCCTTGTAGAACTGGTTGACGAACTGGCGCAGCATTTCCCCGGCCTGGTCGGGTGAATCGAAGATCCACTTTTCCATCCGCAGGAAATCCTCGACCTGGCCGGCGTTTTCCAGCGTGTCGACAAACCCCGCGTATTTCTGGAAATTGAGCCGGAACGGCTTGAGCATCAGGTAGCACAGGTTCATCTGGTCGGCCGGCACATTGCCGAGCGTGTCGACCATCAGGTCCATGTCGATCGACTGGACCCAGCGCGAGAGCAGATTGTCCGGGGTGTGGAAATCCACCGGCGTGACCGTGGTGATCAGGTTGCGGACCTTGTCCGGATGCAGCGCGGCATAACACAGCGCCATCACCCCGCCCTGGCAGATGCCGACCAGATTGACCGCATCGATGCCGTGGCTGGCGCGCAGGAAATCGACGCAGCCACCGAGCAGGCGCTCGACGTAGTCCTCCATGTCCAGATAGCGGTCGGACCGGTCCGGATAGCCCCAGTCGATCAGGTAGACATCTTCGCCGCGCGCCAGCAAGCCGCGCACCAGCGAACGGTTTTCCTGCAGATCGACCATGTAGGGGCGGTTGACCAGGGCATAGCTGATCAGCAGCGGCACCGCACCCTTGCGCCGGTTCGGGTTGGCGTAGCGGTACAGGGTGAGCTTGTCGTCGCGGTAGACCGCGTCCTTGGGCGAACAACCGAAGTCGACATCGCCCACCTCGCGCAGGGTGCGCGGGCCGGTGGCCAGACGACGGCCGAAATCGGCCATCTCGCGGCCGAACCGGAACGGGTCAAGGCTGCTCGGAGCGATCATTTGCTGGCCCTCCTGCGTGGCGCTGCTTCAGTTTTCCGGGCGGGCGCGGCGACACCGATTGCGCGCGGTAGCGAGACGATCGGCAGCACATTGCCCGAGGCTGCGGATGCGGGCCCGGTGCGTGCGGCGCGGGCCTTGGTCGCGGCCTTGGTCACCGCTTTCGTTGCGGCCCTGGTCGCGGCTTTGGCGCGGGGCTTTTCCGGTTTGGGCGTGGTTGCCTTCTCCGGTTTTTCGGCCTTGGCCGAAGCTGCGGTCTTCAGCGCCTTGCCGGTTCTGGCCTTGCGTACCGGCGCGGCAGTGGCGGCGGCGCGGCGCGGCTTTTTCGCCGGCGCCGCAGATACGTCCGTTGTTGCGGCAGGTGCCGCCTCTGCCGCCGCGCCGTGCAGCGGCAC
This sequence comes from Denitratimonas organivorans, assembly GCF_037478135.1. Lineage (NCBI taxonomy): Bacteria > Pseudomonadati > Pseudomonadota > Gammaproteobacteria > Lysobacterales > Lysobacteraceae > Denitratimonas > Denitratimonas organivorans. Next base: position 9,389 of record NZ_JBBHDV010000001.1, on the reverse strand, counting down.
CACGGCGGGGGATGCTTCGGCCGATGCGGGTTTTGCGCTCGCCGCAGACACGGGATTGCGCTGCGGACGATCCGCGCCATGCAGGGCTTCGACCTGAGCGCGCAGGCGGCGCAGCTCACGTTGCAGTTCGGCGATGCGACGGTGGTCGGCTTCCACCTCCTGGCGCGTGGGCAGGCCAAGCGATTCAGCCAGACGGTTGATCTGGTCGGCCATCGCGGCGCGGACCCGCAACTGTGCGTTGGTGTAGGCACCCAGTGCGGCGACGAATTCATCGCTGCCTGCATGTTCGGCCCAGGCCTGCTCGCCGGCCTCGATCCATTCGTCGAACAGCGCGCGCATCGACGGCAGCGGCTCGCCGGAACTTTCCTGCGCACGTGCCGCCAGACGTTGTTCAAACAGGCGCTGCGCCTGGCTCAGAATCTTCCCGAGCAGTTCGGAAAACGCGCGTGCCGCCTGCTGGTAATCCAGTTGCGCCAGCATCGCCTGCTGCCAGCGTTCGACGTGCTCGCGCATCGGCCCGACCTGCGGCGTGGACAGCGCCTCGCGCCAGGATTTTTCGACATCGGCCAGCGGTGCCGGTGTCTGCGCTGCGGCGGCCATCGCTGGCGCCATTGCTTCCAGCAGTTGGCGCCACTGTTCGATGCCAGCGCCGGTTTGCGTTGCAGGCGTGGCGAACTGCGCGGCCAAATGCTGCCACTGGCCCTGCGCCAGCGTCGAGAGCTGGTCGAACATGCCCGAGAACATGCCGCCCACACCAGGCGCACTGCCCGCCATCGCGCCGGGCATCATGCCCGGCATCTGTGCCAAAGCCACCCACGGCGCCGTACCTGCCCACGGTGCGCCCGCACCCCAGTTCTGGCCGGGCGACCACGCCGACTGTCCAAACAGCGCGGACAGATCCGGCATTCCCGTCATGCCGTGCATCCCCGACATGCCGGAAAACCCGGCCGCCGCTGGCGCACCCTGGGACTGGAAAGCGGACATCGTCTCGCGGAAGGCACGCATCCAGGGTTCCAAACCGGGATACTGCGTGCCACTGGCCGTATTCATGGGCATTCTCCTGTTGCGATCGCGCCTCATAGTATGCCGTGACGCCGCGCAACGCCGATGACAGCCTGCGCACCCCGCCACCCTCCGGAACCGCCATGAGTGATTCATCATCTCCCGCACCCGTGCCCGGCCGTGATCCGCTGCCGCGCCGCACCACGCCCACCTGGGAAATGGAACTGCTGATTTCCGGTGCCACGGTGTTCTCGCTGCTGCAGGTGCCGCGTCTGATGGATCAGGTCTATTACGCGCTGGTGCCGCGTCTGGACGCGGTCTACCAGCCGGTCGCAACGATGCCGTACCTGTACCTGATGACCGCCTGCCTGGCACTGATCCTGACCTTCCTGCTGCACCTGTGCGTGCGCGGTTACTGGGTGGCGCTGGTCGGGCTGGTGTCGGTGTATCCGCGCGGCGTGGACTGGGATTCGCTGCCGTGGGGACCGGCCTTCGTCAAGGCGCTGCGGCGCCACACGCCGCCACCCGAGGACATCATCGAGCGCTACGACAACCGCGCCAGCCAGGTGTTCGGCTTCGGCATGGGGCTGGCGTATCTGGCGCTGGGCATCGCGCTGATGGTGATCCTGGTGATCGCACTGGTGGTGGCGATGCACGAGTTGTCGGGCCGGCGCCTGGGCGTGAACGCGCTGCTGCTGGGTTGCATGATCCTGTTCTTCGCGCCCTATCTGCTGCTGTACACGATCGACAGCCGGCTGCGTGCCAGACCGGCACGCTTCCCGCGCCTGACCGGCTGGCTGGACTGCTTCTTCGACCGCTTGTTGCGCTTCCGCTTCCTGCACGGCACCAACTATCCGCTGCTGCTGTTTTCCGCCCATGCCGGCGGCCATCGTGGCTCCATCGCACTGGCCAGCGTGCTGTTGCTGCTGATCGGCGTAGCCGCGATCCGGCTGGATGGCGCCGATCCGCTGCGTCATCTGGACGGCTCCGACCTGTTCCGTGCCGAAGCCAGCGACGGACGCACGCTGGACCCGCGCCGTTACGCCGACCAACGCGCGCGCCTGGACAATCTGCGCCCCAGCATCCACATCCCGTCCGAGCGGATCGAAGGCGACTGGCTGCGCCTGTTCATCCCCTTGCGTCCGTCCCACGACAGCGATGCACTGCTACGGCTGTGCCCGCAACTGGCCGATCCCCATGCCGCCACGCCGGATGCGGTGCTGGACTGCATGCCGCAGCGTTTCCGGCTCTGGCTCGACGATGTGCCGGTGTCCGCGCCAACCTTCGATTACGCGCACGATCCGATCCAGGGCCTGCGCGGCGTGGTCGCGATGCTGGATGTGCGCACGCTGGCACCGGGCCGCCATGTGCTGAAACTGGAAGATGGCGATGTGCCGGATGCCGCGGCACCGCCCTCATCCGATGACACGAAGACCGAGCAGGAAAGCGCGGTGCTGCGCATCCCGTTCTGGCGCTGATTCAGGTGTTGGAATCCTCCCGCACCCGCGACGTCATCACCCGCGCCCGAGCGCCGCGTCGGACCAAAGTACGACGCAGCCTGTGGCACCGCCCTGCTAGGCTTCGCCGCGATCGCGCCGCCGGCGCACGCATCTTTTCCCTCGGAGAACCACACATGACCTCCCTCACCATTCTTGTCACCGGTGCCGGCAGCGGCATCGGCGCCGGCATTGCCGAACATCTGGCCGCCGCCGGCCACCATCTGGTGGTCACCGATCTCAACCTCGAGGCCGCCACCCAGGTCGCGGCCGGCATCGGCGCAGCCGGTGGCTCGGCCGAAGCGCATGCGCTGGACGTGACGTCCGACGACAGCGTCGCAGCGCTGCTGCCGGCGCTGTCGCGCCCGGTCGATGTGCTGGTCAACAACGCCGGCTTGCAGCATGTTGCGCCGCTGGAAGAGTTCCCGATCGGCAAATGGGGTTTCCTCGTCGATGTGATGCTGACCGGCGTGGCGCGCGTGACCCAGGCGTTGCTGCCGTCGATGCGCGAACGCGGCTTCGGCCGCATCGTCAACATCGGCTCGATCCACTCGCTGGTCGGCAGCCGCTACAAGAGCGCCTATGTCGCGGCCAAGCACGGCCTGCTGGGCTTTTCCAAGGTGCTGGCACTGGAAACCGCCGATACCGACATCACCATCAACACCATCTGCCCGACCTACCTGAAGACGCCGCTGGTGGAAAAACAGATCGCCGACCAGGCCCGCACCAACAACATCCCGGAAGAACAGGTGGTCAGCGAAATCATGCTCAAGCCGATGCCCAAGGGTGTGTTCATCACGTTCGAGGAAGTAGCCGGCATCACCGCCTTCCTGTGCTCGCCGGCGGCGCGCAACATCACCGGCCAGGCCATCACCGTGGATGGCGGCTGGACGGTGCAGTAAGCAGCTTCCTTCACGCAGCGGACCGGCAGCAACGACGCCGGGCGCGACAAGACGGGCCTGTGCCTCGATAATCGGGGCCATGCCCAGGTTGCTGATCGCCGACGACCACCCGCTGTTCCGTGCCGCACTGACCCAGGCGGCAGTGGCGGCCGCGCCGGACTGCCAGGTGCTGGAAGCGTCCGACCTGGAAAGCGCACTGGCGCTGCTGGAATCCGACCCGGACATCGATCTGGTGCTGCTGGATCTGCACATGCCCGGCAACCATGGCCTGGCCGGGCTGGCGGCAGTACGCGCACAGTTTCCGCAGGTGGCAGTGGCAGTCTGCTCCGGCCACGACGACCCGCGCGTGGTGCGGCGCGTACTCGATCACGGCGCCGCCGGCTTCGTGCCCAAGCGCACCGACATGGCGCAGATCCGCCACGCCATCGCCGCGATGCTGGATTGTGAAACCTGGCTGCCCGACGACCTGCACCGGGCCATGGCAGATACCGCTTCCAACCCCGCCGACAGCGATCTTGCCGCCCGCCTTGCCAGCCTGACGCCACAGCAGTTCCGGGTACTGAACCTGATCGCCGAAGGGCTGTTGAACAAACAGATCGCCGACCGCCTTGATGTACAGGAGCGCACCGTGAAAGCCCACGTCAGCGCGATCTTCGAAAAACTCGGCGTGCGCAACCGCACCCAGGCCAGCCTGCTGCTGCGCGAACTGGCACTGAGCGAACCGGGTGCGCTGGATGGCGATCCGGCAAGGGACTGAGCCGGCATTTGCAATCACCGAACCCGAGCGAATCCAACACGTAGCCCGGGCAAGCGCAGCGCACCCGGGGACAAGATCATCGGGAAAGCCAACCCCGGATGCGGCCTTCGGCCTTACCCGGGCCACGTGGGCGGGCTGCGATTCAGCCGGCCAGTGCCCGCAAGGTCTGCGCCGGCGGCATCCGCGCGATGCGCCGGGTGGCGATCAGGCCGGTGACGGCGACCACAAGGATGCCAAGCGCACCACCAGCCAGCGCCACGCGCCAGTCCGGCGCCCACGCTTGCTCGAATACCTGTACCGCGATGGCACCGGAAATCACGCTGGCGGCAATCGCGGCCACCACTCCGGCAATCGCACCGATGGCGATGAATTCGGACGCATGCGCCAGCCGCAACTGCGCGGTGCGCGCGCCCAGCACGCGCATCACGCCGCCTTCCAGCAGGCGCTCGTCCTGGCTGGCGCTGATCGAGGCCAGCAACACCAGCACGCCGGCCAGCAGGGTGAAATAGAAAACGTATTCGACCGCGCCGGCGACCTGATCGGCGGTGCTGCGGACCTGGTCGATGACCGCGTCGATATCGACCACCGACAGGTTCGGATAGGCCTCCACCAGCGCCCGCGTCAGCGCCGGATCGCCGCGCTCCACACGCGCCGAGGTGATGTAACTGGCGGTGTGCGCATCGAGCGGGCCAAGCGGGGTCTCGACGAAGAAATTGGGCCGGAAACTTTCCCAGTCCACCCGCCGCAGGCTGGTGATCGGCGCTTCGAAATGGCTGCCGGCAATATCGAAACCAATCACATCGCCCACCTTCCAGCCGAAGCCGTCAGCCATGCCCTGCTCCACTGAAAACTGCGGGCTGGAATCCCCCGCCTGCCAGAACCTGCCGGCGACGACAGCGTTGTCACTCTCGCGCAGCGTGGCGACCGAGCTGAGATTGAATTCGCGTTCGGCCAGGCGGCGCGCACGGTCGCCGCGCGCGGCATAGGTTTCGCCCGATACCGGTTCGCCGTTCACCGTGGCCAGACGGGCGCGCACCATCGGGTACAGCGTCGGAGCCTGTTCGCCGTGCTGTTGCAGGATGCTGCGCACGCCGTCCAGCTGATCGGGCTGCACGTTGACGATGAAACGGTTCGGCGCGTCTTCCGGGAACGACTGCTGCCAGCGCCCGAGCAGGTCGCTGCGCACCAGCGTCAGCAGCAGGATCGCCATCAGACCCAGACCCAGTGAGGCGATCTGCGCGATGCTGGCGGCACGACGGCGGCTGACGTTCGCCAGACCATAACGCCACGGCCCGCGCATCCGCGTGCGCAGCCGCGTCAGCGCCGCCACCAGTACCAGCGCCAGCAGCGCCAGCACCACGAAGGTGCCGGCGATGCCGCCCAGCATGGTCAGCGCCAGCGTCGGCGAACCGGCCTTCCACCACAACAACGCCGCAACGCCGCCCAGCCCGGCCAGCGTCACCAGCAGCGCGCCCGGCTCGACCGCGCCGATATCGCGCCGCAGGACACGCAGCGCCGGCACCTTGCGCAAGGCCACCACCGGCGGCACCGCAAACGCCAGCAGCACAACAAAACCCACGGCGAAACCTTGGGCCACCGGCAACCAACCCGCCGCCGGCACCGCGATGTTCATGATCTGCGCAAGCCAACCGCTCAGCAGCGACTGCACCGCCCAGCCGCCCAGCACACCGAGGCCGCAGCCGATCAGGCCCAGCATCATCAACTCACCGATGTGGATGATCGAAATCGTGCGTTGGCTGGCACCCAGGCAGCGCAGCACCGCGCAGCCATCCAGATGGCGCGCGCTGTGACGCCGCGCCGCCATCGCCACCGCGATCGCGGCCAGGATCACCGCGACCAGCGAGGCCAGCCCGAGAAAACGGTCGGCCCGATCCAGCGCGCGCCGCACTTCCGGCCGCGCATCGGCCACGGTTTCCAGCCGCTGTCCTCGTTCCAGCCGGTTCTGCATCGCATCGACGAAACCCTGCGCCGCGCCATCGTCGGACGCGACGATGAAACGGTGGGTGATGCGGCTGCCTTCCTGCACCAGACCGGTGGCATGGATCTCGTCCAGCCGCACGAACACGCGCGGCGCGACGTTGAAATAGTCCATCGCCGCATCCGGTTCCTGCGCCACCAGCGCGGCCACACGCAGTTCCGATTGCCCCAGCCGCACCGTGTCGCCGACAGCCACATCCAGCAGTTGCGCGCCGGCGCGGGTCAGCCAGACATTGCCCGGTGCCGGCAGGCCGTCGGCCTCGTATTCGCCGGCGCCTTCGTCGATACGGTAGCGGCCGCGCAACGGGAAGCCCTCACCCAGCGCGCGCACTTCGGACAGGCTCAGGCCCTCACCGGCGCGCAGCATGCTGCGGAACGACCAGGTTTCAGTCTGGCGAAGACCCAGTTTGCGCGCCAGCTCGCGCGGCATTTCGCCTATCGCTTCATCGCCGCGCAGCACCACGTCGCCACCGAGCAGGCGGTTGGCTTCCAGCGCCAGCGCGCGCTCGGCGCGTTCGGTGACAAACGCCACCGCCGTCACCGCCATCACCGCCAGTGCCAGCGCGGCCAGCAACACGCGGACTTCACCCGCGCGCAGATCGCGGCGCAGGAAGCGCCACGCCAGACGCCAACCGGTCATGACGCCAACAGCCCGCAGTTCTCACGCCAATTCTGCTGCGACCGCCCATCCATCCGCTGTGAAAGGCGCTTTGAGCCGCTTGCCGAACTTGACGTAGTGCCTGCTACGCCTGCGTCCGGCAACCGGCTCGAATCACCTTCCACAACGGCGTCTGGTCGGTCTCGCGACGAATCGGCGTGAGAACTGCGGGCTAGCCGACCTGCGTCGATGTGCAATACGCGGTCGCAGCGTGCGGCCAGTTCGGGATCGTGCGTGACCAGCACCAGCGTGGTGCCCGATTCGGCATTCATCTGGAACAGCAGGTTCACCACCGCCTCGCCGGTGTGGGTGTCGAGGTTGCCGGTGGGTTCGTCGGCGAACAGCACCTGCGGCCGTGTCACGAAGGCACGTGCCAGCGCAACACGCTGCTGCTCGCCGCCGGACAGCTGGCGCGGATAGTGGTTCAGCCGCTCGCCCAGACCGACGGCTTCCAGGATCGCCTGCGCCGGGCCGCGCGCATCGCGTTCGCCGCGCAGTTCCAGCGGCAGCATCGCGTTTTCCAGCGCCGTCAGCGAGGGCAGCAATTGAAAGGCCTGGAACACGAAACCGACCTGTTCACCACGCAGCCTGGCGCGGCCATCCTCGTCCAACCCGGCCAGCCAGGTGCCGGCCAGTTCCACATCGCCGCTGCTGGGCGTATCCAGCCCGGCCAGCAATGACAGCAGCGTGGATTTGCCCGAACCCGAGGCACCGACGATCGCCACGCGCTCGCCGGCGCGGATCGAGAAATCCACGCCTTCCAGTATCGTTAACGGGCCCGAAGGCAGACTCACTCGCTTGCCCAATTGACGGGCGCGCACCATCACGGTGTCGGTATCTGCGGCGGCTTTCGCAGGCACAGGCGAACGGGTGGCGGCGTCGGAAACCGTCATGGGCACTTCCACTTGAATCAATTAGGAACCCGTCACAATGCGGACTCCATCGACCTGGCGCAAGGTGTATGCGCTGCTGATCGCGTTCTTCTTCATCGCCCAGACATCGGCGCTGGCGGCCGAACCACAACGCACCGTGCTGGTGATGGGCGACTCGCTCTCGGCCGCCTACGGGCTTTCACCGGAGCAGGGCTGGGTCGCGCTGCTCGGCCAGCGCCTGAGTGAATCCCATCCGGACTGGCGTGTGGTCAACGCCAGCGTCAGCGGCGAAACCACCGGCGGCGGCGCGGCGCGGTTCCCGCGTGCACTGGAAGAACACGCGCCGGACATCGTGATCCTGGAGCTAGGAGCCAACGACGCACTGCGCGGCCTGCCGCTGCAACCCGCGCAAGCCAACCTGCAACGCATCATCGATGCCGCGCACGCGGCCAACGCCAGGGTGCTGCTGGCCGGCGTCGAAATTCCACCCAACTACGGCCCGGAGTATGCGAACGCCTTCCGCGCGATGTTCGCCACGCTGGCGCAGGAAAACGATCTGGCCTTCATCCCGTTCCTGCTCGAACCCATCGCCACCGACCTTGCCGCCTTCCTGCCCGACACCATCCACCCCACCGCCGAATCCCAGCCGAAGGTGCTGGAGCATGTCTGGCAGACGCTGGAACCGATGCTGGATTGACCTGCATTTCATGCCGGCTCCGCCTCAGCACCCGGCATCCACTTGCGCCGGTTGCCACCACGCACCCCGGAACGTAGCCCGTATATGGACTCCTCCTCTAGCGCAACCCCATCGGACGGGAAGATCACCGCGAACGTATATTCGGCTTCATGAGTGGGGCCGTCGCCCCGAGCCTAGATGGGTCAATCGCTGCCAAGCTGCCTATCGGATAAGCGGCACGTCATGTGCCTGCGGGCTACACGGCATTTGCTTGGCCGGATTCGATCCTGGTTCCGTCTTCCGGGTGCGCTGTGTGGATGGGCTTCCTTGCCTTGGGGGTTACACGGTGGCCGCTGCGGGCTTGCCGTAGCGGTAAGGTTCGCCGTGTTTGATCACGGCGTAGATGATGCGGGCCAGGCGGTTGGCGACCGCCACCACCACGGCGTTGCGTGGTTTGCGTGGCAACAATCTCTGCGCCAACTGGCTGATCGGGTCATCGCGCCGGGCACTGACATTGACCACGCTCTGGCTGCCTTGTATCAGCAGGCGACGCAGGTACGGATCGCCGCGTTTGGTGATAGCGCCCAACTGTCGTGTCTGGCCAGACGAGTGCTCGCTGGGTGTGACCCCCATGCTGGCGGCAAACTGGCGGGCATCGGCGAAGCGGCGCACATCGTTGCCGAACTGCGCCAGCACCGCCGTGGCGATGATGGCACCCACGCCGTGGATGCTGTCCAGCCTCCGTGCCACGGGGTGATGTTTGGCGACCTGCGCCAGGCGACGGTTCACCTGCACGAGTTGCTCGTCGATGAAGGCGATCTGTTGTTTGACCTGCACCAGTATCTGGATCAGAGCCGGCGTGACCTCACCGCCCGGCGGCGCTTCCAGCGTCGTCAGCAGCGCTTCCACGCCTCCCTCGCCACGCGCGGCCACCCAGCCGCGCTCGGCCAACAGGCCGCGCAACTGGTTGATGCACGCTGTGCGCTGCCCCACCAGCAGATCACGTAGACAGTGCTCGGCGCTCAGGT